>JAAEPE010000944.1 GCA_024222395.1 Myxococcales bacterium | reverse complement strand
TGTTGGTGCGCAGGTCGTAGATCCACAGCTTTTTGGTCCACGGTGTCTCGGAGGCGGCTTTCTTCTCAAAGAACACCACATTGGCCTTCACGCCCTGCGCGTAGAAGAGCCCCGTGGGCAGGCGCAGCAGGGTGTGCACGTCGCACTCGTGCAATAACTTGCGGCGGATGGTTTCGCCCGCCCCGCCCTCGAAGAGCACGTTGTCGGGCACCACCACGGCGGCGCGGCCGTTGATCTTCAGCAGCGTCTTGATGTGTTGCACGAAATTGAGCTGCTTGTTGGAGGTGGTGGCCCAGAAATCGTCACGTTCGTAGCTATCTTTATCTTTGGAAACCTTGCCGTCCTCACCCATGATGGTGAACGAACCCTTCTTGCCGAAGGGTGGATTGGCGAGCACGATGTCGAAGCGATCGCCAGGATCCGCGGCCAGCGAGTCCCGCACCAGCACCGGTTCAGATTCCTGGCTACCAATGCCGTGTAAGAGCAAATTCATCGCGCAGAGCCGCGCGAC
>JAAEPE010000943.1 GCA_024222395.1 Myxococcales bacterium | reverse complement strand
GTGCGCCAGAAGCGTTCCATCTTTCCGCGGGCCTGCGGATCGTAGGGGCTGGCATGCAAGAGTTGGATGCCCAAACGGCCGCAGGCCGTCTCTAGGGCACATCCGCGGTAAGTGGACCCGTTGTCGAGGTAAAGGGTTTTTGGGATCGTCTTACTCCGAACAACGCGAGCCATGCCATGCCCACGGTAGAGTCGTCTCAAGGTTTGGGCGCTGATGGTCCCCTTGGCGAGTCGGGCGTCTAAGGCCAAGGTGTCTAGGATGACGTTGGCTGGCACCGAAGAAAACTGCCTGCGTATTTCCAATAGCAAGTCTCGCTCTTCCTCGGTCAGTGCCAGTGCATCACCGATGCGGCGACTCTTTGGACGAAGCCCTGCCAAACCTTCCTTGAGCTAGGCTCGTCGCCAGCGCAGAAGCGTTGGCAGTGCATAGGCCTTGGTAAGACCGCTGCCGGGCGGCCGAACTCGCAGCGCGGCGAGCACGCGCCGCTGGGCCAGAAGCTCGCCACGGGCAAGTTCTCGCCGCAGT
>JAAEPE010000942.1 GCA_024222395.1 Myxococcales bacterium | reverse complement strand
GTACGAGTCGAGGTCCTCGTTCAACTTGGCCGCCACCAGCTTTTCATCCCCACTCTTCAAGAAATACTCGTCCATCTGCGCGTCGAGCTCCTCAGCCGTGCGCGGCTTTGCCTCCCCGCGCCCACCGCGCCCGCCACGCCCGCCACGCCCACCGCGCCCTCCTCGCCCACCACGCCCTCCGTTGCCATGCTTATTCCCAGCCTGTTTACCCTTTGCCGGCCCAGAAGGACTCTTGGTTATCACAAAGGCCTGCTTTGCCTGCCCCTTCTAGCGAACATACGTGCGTGATCAGAAATCAGTCAGGGATCGAGCGTCGCAACAACATCACATCGAGGAACAGTCCACCTCCCCCACACCCCTCCCATCTGCCCCCATCCTCGATCAAATGAGATACAAGCGCCGTGCCGCACGCCCGAGGAAACCTCCATATCCAACCGGTAGCGCGGCAAATAGAACACGGCAGCAGAGGAACGCGGTGGCGGAGTGGAGCAGCAGACGCGGAACAACACAAACGACCGCCCGATGCACCCGCCCAGGCTCTAGCCCACCGCTCTCACACCGCTGCACACCGGCATATTGCCACGCCGTCGCCGAAACGCGTCGACCCTGGCCCTCGTAGAATCTCGAGTTGAATCTCAACTCGTAAAACCTCCCCGTCCCTTCCAGCATACCTTCCCCTTGACACC
>JAAEPE010000941.1 GCA_024222395.1 Myxococcales bacterium | reverse complement strand
GCGAGCCTCTACGGGGTCGCTGGAGGGGACAGCACCGATTTGTTTCGGCTTGCTGATTGCGCCGCCGCGAGGGTCGGCTCAGCCCCGTATTTCATTTGCATGGACGCCAACACGAACATCGACGACAATCCCCATCTGCTGCACATGATGCAGCACGGATGGTTTAACGTCGCTGAAGGCACACCAGACCACACCATGCACACATATGGCAATATCCCTGACTGGGACCGCGTCACCAAGTGCCCCCGCACTTCGCGCATCGATTATATCATCGCCAACCAAGCGGCGCGATCCCTTGTCACCCACTTCTGCTATCTGCGTGACCTGCCAGCGAAGTCCCATGTTGGCCTGCAGGTCACTCTCGACCTTAGCCGCCTCGACATACGGCCTCACGCCTTCTTGCCCCCACGCCTTACCCTCCTAACGACGGAGCTCATGAGGACCACGAACTTCAGGCATTAGGGACCCTCATCGCAGGGCGATACCATGACCGCATGGAGCAGGCTGACACACGCGACGATGTGGAACGCATGTTCGCCCTGGCAAACGAGGCCAGCCATGAGTACCATCTCACCCGGCTGCGCGACCTGCCACCTCCACCGCCAGACCACCCAAAAAAGAAGGCCCCTACCATGCACGGGCTCACACCCACGTTCGAGGAGCGACCCGCCGTCCCCCGCGCCTTTCCCACCTACGGAGCTTCCACGATTCACATGAACCGCCTTCGCAAGCTCCATCGGCAACTTTGCGAGCTTCGCTTCATCGGACTGCACCATCATATAGACTGCCGTGCTATCCCGCCGCACCTGGCGCAACGCATCGACTGCACGTGGGCCGCGGCCCGCCTCCTCTGCCACAAGCTGCGCCCCACGGCCCTCCTGGCTTTTCCTGACGCCTGGACCCCCGACGTGCCAGCGCCACGCGGAGAGCAGCTCGATCGACTGATCCAAAATCTAGACTCGGAGCTGGCGCGACGTGCAAACCGAGCCAAAGCCGAACGCATCAAGATCTGGTCTGAGGGCGTCCGCGAGCCAAGCGGGCGAAAGGCGGCCATATACGCACGGGCTGCCGACTGCTCGCCCACGGCGTATCTCCGCACGCCTACCACTCCCGACGATGCACAGCTCCACTGCGACATCACCGCCTTCAACCCTGACCAAGCTAGCACGGACGACAGTGACGCCGACACCGACGCCGGCGGCTTCAGCCCCGGCGACGGTAGCTCGCCCGACACGGACAACGACGACGGCCCCATTCGTGGCCCACTACCAGCCCAGGTTCCCGACGCCCTCCCCGCCAACGCTATCGTTGCCAACACCAAAGACATGCTCAAGCTCATGGTCGACACCTGGGAGCCCATCCTGGGCACGTACCGCGCTCGCGCGGGCCATGACGCCGAAGCTATGCCGACGTGGGCGGACTTCTACGACGAATACCGCCAAGAGCTGCCT
>JAAEPE010000940.1 GCA_024222395.1 Myxococcales bacterium | reverse complement strand
CATGTTCGCGGCCATGGCCAGCCTAAGCTACGTTTTCTGGGTCGTCGGCGGCATGGAGATGGTCGAACGCCTTGCCTTCTATGGCGTCAAAGCGGTCGCGGCACTCTACGCCACAGACGCCACGTCCAAGGGTGGACTCGGAATCACCATGAGTGAGTTCGGCATCATCCTCACGGTATGGGCTCTCGTGCAGTCACTCATTCCTGTCTTCACAGGTGGACTCTCGGATCGCTGCGGCTACAAAGAGACCATCGCAGTCTCAACCGCCATCAAAATTGTTGGTTACCTGCTGATGGCATTCTTCCCCACCTTCACGGGGTTCTTCTGTGGTGCGATTGTCCTCGCCCTTGGCACGGCAATCTTCAAACCGGGCATCCAAGGAACCCTAGTTAAGTCGACCACCCGCGAGAACTCCTCCATGGCCTGGGGAATCTTCTATCAGACTGTCAATATTGGCGGTTTCCTCGGCCCCATAGTCGCCGGCGCACTCCGCAAGATGGCATGGCAGAACGTCTTCTTCGCCTGCGCCGCAATCATCTCCATCAACTTCCTCTTGCTCCTCATCTACAAAGAGCAAGGAAAAGCCGAGCGCCTAGCCCACATAAAGAAAGTGAAAGCAGGCGAAGTCGAGCAGGACAACCTCTTCATGGACTCCCTGAAGGAGCTCGCCAAGCCCCACGTGTGGACCTACTTGCTCGTCTTCTCAGGCTTCTGGTTCATGTTCAACGCTCTCTTCGACGTGCTCCCACTGCATAT
>JAAEPE010000939.1 GCA_024222395.1 Myxococcales bacterium | reverse complement strand
TCGAGCCTGTGGTCCGTCCCCGTTACGAACTCAAACGTCGAGGGAGCACCGTTGTCCGTCATCGTATTGCCATCGACCGTCGCAGCGAACTGCAGCTCGTCGTCGGGGGCGATGAGCAACCCTTCCTGTGCACAGTTGGAGAACGTGTTGTTCTGCACCAGGAGGGTGAAATCGCCGCCATTGTTGGAACCTGAGCCAATGATATTGGCGCATGCCAAATCCGTGATGTCCCGAATCTCGTTGCCCTGCATCGTGAGTCGTGTGGAGCCGCCGACGGTGGTGCGAATGCGCAGGTCTAGCCCGCGGACCGGGGTTGCGGCAGCGATGAGGTCTACGCCATCGAGCGTATTGTCACTAAGTGTGATCGTGGTGGACGCAGTGTCATCAGGCTCGATCTGGATGCCATCATCGTCGAAGTCCGAAATCACATTTTCGATTAGCGTAAGAGTGTTGGGGCCTCCTGCGCCGTTGCCCGTTGTTCCAGCAGTCTTGAGGAATATACCTACGGGTACTTGCGAAACTGATGTGTTGGTTATGGCGACTGAGGCGTTGCCGCCGCCGTTGCCTGCGACTTGAATGTCGATGCCGATGGGCATGCCGCTAAGTGTGCTATCGCCAACAATTGTCGTCTGATCGATTGTTATGTCGACCGGGATGCTCGGATTGGTGTTGCCAAGATCTATGCCTTGGCCGCTGGTATTGCGAATGGTGACATCTTCTATGAGCACAGAGGTCACCGCACTGCCGGTGATGCCGTCGCCACCGGTCTCTTCGATGGCGAGTCCGCGGATTTCTCCACGCTCGGAAAGGCGGACTCCCGATGCAGCGGCGTCGGTGATGATAGGACGCGTGAGGGATGGTGCGATGATCTCGACGCCATCGACCGTGAGCCCAGCGGCAGCGCCGACGAGAATCTGGCCCTCCTGCAGTGCAATGCCCGTGCTGTAGTTCTCACCTTGTACAAAGATTATGTCATCAGTTCCCGACGCGACCTGCGCTTCGGGCAACGTCTGATATGGCACGGCCGAGCGACCGTCGCCTGCCTCAATTGCCATGTTGTCCACGTACCAGACTAGATTGCTAATGGTGACTGAGGCCGTGCCTACGCTGCTTTCGAAACCGTCGGTGAGTTGGTAGTCAAAAGTGTCGACAATATCCTTCGCACCCTGGGGAGGGATGTAAGAAAAACTCCCGTCGCTCGCGAGAGTTATGCTGCCACCCATGCTGGACACGATATCGTCGGCTATCACGGTGATGTCGTCGAGGTCATCGTCGCTGTCGTTGGCTAGAACCCCTTCTGCCGCGAGCACGGTGAAAGCCGTATTACCTACCGTGGCGTAGGAATCGGCGATGGCGAGAGGTTCATTGTTGGTAACGCTGAGTTGAAATGAGGAGAATGCGCTTAGCGTTCCGTCGTCCACCGTGATGGTGAGTGTTGCGCTGCCGCCGGCCAAGGGAGTGATGCTAATGGTTCGCTGCTCATGGGTGCCTGAGAGGGTGATGTTTGAGTCTGGGAGAACGTCCTGGTCGCTAGAAATAGCGGTGACCACGAGGCTGGCTGCAGAGGTCTCCGCGTCACTTATATCGAAGGAAATGGGCCCGATTGCAGCGAACGGAGTCGTTTGATCTAGGATGCTCGAAATTGCTGGAGGGGTGTTGGCTGCCGCATCGAAGGCGGCGTCGGGGCTTGTGGCATCTGCTGCCACGGCGGCATCAAATGCGATGCTGGCGTCTACACCCGCATCTCTCACGCCGCCGACGGTGGCTCCGTCTCCACAGGCCGCTACAAGAACCAAGCTCCCCAGCCACGAATGCCAAATGTAGTGCACAGGGGAAGAATCGGAGAAAGACTAGGGCTATGGCAAGCTCAAAAGGCTCTAGACCACATGGATTGCAGTTCATCGCGGCGTGATGCCACGGATTGGCAGAGAGCTAGCTGACTCTTGGCTCGCGCGGCATTGTGGGCTCGGCGGTTCTCGAATCGAGTTGCGTCCCAACCAAAGTAGCTATCCTCATAAAAATCGACGCAGAAACGCGCCGCAAGTTCGAGGCAAATTGTTTCGAGCCCCGTGATGACCGAGGCGATTTCCTCAGTGCTCCCCAACCCCTGTGCGCCGGCTGCGTAGCCCACGGCAACCGCCTTTACGATGTCTGCGTCGATTCTGGGATTTGGTAGGTCTTCGCCACCAAGGTTTGCCCACGAACGGAGCGCATCGCCAAGCTCGTAGGCCATGGTCTGATGCCCGATGGTATCTAGGTCTATGAGACACAGGCCCTGGCCATTCGCATCGAAGAGCAGGTTCGAAATCTTGAGGTCTCCGTGGCAAATTAGCGTCGGAACGCTTGGCAAGGCGGGCAAGCTCTCGGCTTGCGCGAAGATTTGCTCGCGCAGGGCACAGGCTTCCGACGCCTCAGGGAAGCTCTGGTCATCTGCAGCACGAAGCTTCGTGAAGTGTGCATCGGTATCGTGTACGCCCGAGCGAGCGAAGCGAAAATCGTAATCTAGTCCGTCCAACGCTAGGTGGAAGCGTCCGACCAATTCGGCGGCGGAGCGGGCGAGAGCTGCATTGGGAATCTTCGAGAAGCACCGCCCTTCGACCCACGAAATGCTGCGCCAAATGTCGCCCCCATGATTCACGCAGGCGTCGCCTGTGCGTGTGCGGATTAGGCGTGGCGTCACCATGCCAGCTGCGGCAAGGACGTCCGTGATGGCCTCGATATCTGTATTCACCTCGGCACCGAAGATTGGATGCAAACACTGAAGGGCGGCGATGGAGTGTCCATCGTCGCCCTTAATGCAATACGTTTGGTTGATAAGCCCTCCGCTGACGGCCTCGACACGGGCGGCAGCAAAGCCAAACGCATCGAGAACCGGGGAAGGAACGCTCATCTACTTCTTGGCTGCTTGTGCTTTCACCGCGGCAGGCTTTGGCGCGTGTGGATTCGCTACACCTGCGCCAGGCTTCTTGGCGATAGGCTTCTTGATGGACACCAACTCGACGTCAAATACCAGCATGCCAGCGGGCTTGCCGGGCTGTCCTTTGTAGGCAAGCTCCTCTGGGATCCAGAAGCGAACTTTGTCGCCAACGCCCATGACCTGCAGCCCGTCTGTCCATCCTGGGATGACCGTGGTGAGCGGGAAGGTGATGGGCCGTCCACGAGTGACGGAGCTATCGAACATCTTTCCGTCCGTGGTCCAGCCGGAGTAGTGCACCTCGACCTTGTCGGTGGGGAGGGGCTTGGCTCCGCCGTCTCCGGTCTCTAAGACTTTGTAGGAGACACCCTTCTCGGTCTTCTTGGCATCCTTTGGTGGAGCGGCGACGTCTGCTGGAGCTTTCGGTGGCTCGGGCATAGCAGTCACTTTGAGTAGCTCAACTTCGAATACCAGCGTGCCGGAAGGCTTGCGCGGTTGCCCTTTGTACGCGTGCTCTTCGGGAATCCAAATGAGCCACTTGTCGCCAGGGCTCATCTGCTGCAGAACGTCGGTCCAACCGGCGATGACCCCATTGACGGCGAATTGTGCAGGGCGTCCACGAGTGATGGAGCTATCGAACATCTTGCCGTCTGTGGTCCATCCAGAGTAGTGCACTTCGACCTTGTCCCATTCCCTAGGCTTCTCGCCGCCGTCACCGCTCTTGAGAACGCGGTACGAAACACCTAGCCCGGTCTTTCTTGCGTCGGCTGGAGGAGCCGCGACATCTGCTGGAGCCTCGGGAGCTTTCTTAATGCTCAGGAGCTCGACGTCAAAGACGAGCATACCGGCAGGAGAGCCTCGCCTACCTTTGTAGGCCAGCTCTTCTGGAATCCAGAAGCGCGTCTTCTCACCGATGCTCATGACCTGGAGACCTTCTGTCCAACCAGGGATGACCTTGCCAAGGCCGATGGTGGCTGGCTTTCCGCGCTTCACCGAACTGTCGAACATGACTCCGTCTGTGGTCCAGCCGGTGTAGTGCACCTCGACGGTATCGTTGACGGTGGGCTTGTCGCCAGCGGCCTTCGCAGGAGTGAGCACTTTGTAGGAGACACCGTTCTCGGTTTTGAGGGCATCGCTTGGCGGTGCTGCAACATCGCTTGGAGCGGGAAGGTCACCGGGCTTTGGCCCCTTGGTGGTCTTGTCTGGGCGTGAGGCGCCGGCCTTCTTGTTGCCATCGGTGGCCTTGGCGGCTTCGGTGTCCTTGTCTGAACTCTTCTTGTCCGCCTTCTGGCAAGCGCCGAGGCTTACGATGGAGGCGGCGAGAGTTGTGGCGAAGAGAAGATTTGAGAAGCGTTTCATGGTGCGGACCTTAGTTCGTAGGAGACAAATTGTCACGGGTGAGATTGAGGGAAGCTGTTCTGCTAACTATCAGATTATCCTCGGTTCGGATGCCTCCGAAGGGGCGTAAGGTTCCGAGAATAGGCCAGCAGATCATGGTCTTGGCTGGCCCCTCACGCAATGGCTCAAGAAGGGCATCGATGAAATAGCAACCCGGCTCAAGGGTGAATGCCTGGCCGGTGGTGATCGTGCTGGTGTTTCGCAGGAAGGGATTTCTATCCGACGGTGGAGCCAGGCGGCAGCCAACATCGTGCACTTGCAGGCCAAGGGAGTGACCGAGGCCGTGTGGGAAAAACGCGCGAGTCACACCGCTGGTGAGCAATCCTTCGACACTGCCAGTGCATAGGCCGCTTTCGAGCAGGAGCTTGGCGAGCTTCTCGTGAGAGAGGTCGTGCAGCGCTTCGTAGGCGAGGCCGGGTTTGACAGCGTCGATGAGCTCGACCTGCAAGGCCTCGAGGCCCGCAATGAGCGCGCGGAAGTCGGAAGCGGCCTGCCCATCGCCGCGCACGGTGGTGCGGGTGATGTCGCTTGCATAACCCATGTAGTTGGCGCCGGCGTCGACGAGCAGAGATTGATTCGGGTTGCTATCGACCTCGCGGCCGTAGTGCACGTGGTGCAGGATCGCTGCATTGGCGCCTTGGGCTACGATGTTACCATACGGCGTTTCGGTGGAGTCTTGCTGGGTCACTCGCAGGTAGAGCAAGTGCAGATCTAGCTCGCTGTGAGAGCCTTGGTGAAATGCTGAGTCGACGGCGATGTGCCCGCGAGCGGCGATGCGGGATGCCTCCGTCATACACGCGACTTCGTACTCGGTCTTGATTGTGCGCAGCGCATCGAGCGGCGCCATGAGCGCCTGTGGGTTGCAATGCTCCGGGGAAAAGCCTAGGTCCACTGCTGCCTCGAGGTCGTCGCCGATAAATGCGACCTTGCCGCTAGGGCAGTGCTCTCGCATGGCCGCAGGAGCACACTCGACAACGGTGAAGCTGCCGAGGAAGTGGTCTCCTGGCATTGGCGCCGGGCCTTCCCAGAAACTGCTGCTCACGGGCCGCACGAGGCTAGGAGTTTTACCGGGTTCAACGACGACTAGTACCCCAGGCTCCAGGAGCGGTAGCCAGTGGGCAAAACTCGGGGTGACCTTTAGCGGCCAGTATTGGTCGTCAACCGTGCGCTGCTTGAGGCCCACGCCTGAGTGCAGCACGACGGCGTCGTAGCGGGCCAGGGTGAGGGCTTCAGCGTAGCCCTCTTCAAGATATGCAATGTGAGTTTCGAAGAGAGATGAGAGGTTCATAGTCCTGCCAGTGCTTGTCGGACGGCCCAGTAGTCGTTGTGTGCTGCTCGCTCAAGGGTCTCGGCTTCTATGAGGTCGAGCAAGAGTGCCCGCGCGCGGTTTTGCGGGTCGTTTAGCAAGAGCTCGACGAGCTCGCTGGCAAGCTCCGAATTGCCCGTATAGATAAGCCCGTCGGAGGGCGATTCGTCGGTGAAAGCGATGCTATGCAACTGCACCTCGGAAGCGCCCACATGCTCGCTGAGGGAGTGGCGCACATCGACATCTTCGGTGCCGTAGGCGTAGATCGAAGAAACATCCGCCTGGCAGCGAATGAGCGAGAGAAGGGACCCCTGATAGGAGCCGTGAAACTCTTGAGAGGAGAATAGGGAATTGGTGTTGATGCCCTGCTGTCTGAGCAGAGAAATTGCCAACAGGTGACCACCAGTGCTCAGTGGATCGACCCAGGCAGCTCGCTTGTCCTGCAGGTTTTCCAAGGTGAGGTTGTCTCCCTGCCGACAGATGAGCGCTGAGCGATACATCGAGCGGCCCTGGCGCACGGCCTTCAAGATTGTCAGCTCGCGTTCTTCTGCGTGGGCGCAGATACTGGGTGGGGCCCACGCAACGTCGACTCGTTTCTCCAGGACTTTCCCTTCGAGCTCTGCATAGGTTTGCGCGACCCGTACGTTGACTCGCTCGCCCAGCTCTCGCCCCAGCGTCTCTGCCAACAATTGGGCGCGAGCGCTCGCTCGGACTCGTCCGAGCGTCGGTGGAAAGAGCATTGAGAGCGGCACGGCCGAACCATACGCATATGAATGGGATTCTACGAGCGAGACTCGGGCAAAATCTCAAGTTCCGACTGTGGCATGATTTCTCCGTGCTGATTCTCGTGCGCCACGGTCGTACCAACGCCAACAAAGACGGCCGTTTGCAAGGGCGCCTCGATCTGGATCTTGATAGTCACGGACGAAGGCAGGCTGTAGCAGTGGCCGCAATGGTGGCTGGCCGGGGGCCCGTTGAGGTAGTGCATTATTGTTTCTGTGAATTGGCCTCGGCGTGAGCCGCAGGCCATGGTTCACCACCGTTGCTGGCAACCGCCATGTCCGAAGCATTAGCCAAAGGCATCGCGGAGCTTGCGGCGTACGCGGCTTCGGAACTTGACGATGATGAATCATCGTTGGACGCGGAAACCGAAGCGCTGGATGTGGCTCGCTCGGTGGTGCGCCCGGTGTTGGAGGCGAAGCTTCAACGCCGCCTAGACTTGTTGGATACGAAT
>JAAEPE010000938.1 GCA_024222395.1 Myxococcales bacterium | reverse complement strand
GAAGTCATGTTGCCGCGTATCATCGCTCGGCTCACCTCAGCCGAGCTGGCACGGGTTGACTTGCCAAAAGCAAAGAGCTTCAGGCATGATATATGGGATGCGGTGGGGATTGGGTTACACCATTTAGGGAGATTGAAATGAAAGACAGGAAAGCAGCGCTGGGGAATGGTACCAAACCTAACTTGTCACACGTCCGCTCGGGCATCAAGACATATTGCGCCAGAGCCTGCGAGTACGGCTCAGACAAGTATGAGCGCGGTAATTTCTTGCGCCCCTCCGCAGAGAACCCCACTCTGAGGGACGACTTCGAGCGTTTGCGCGAATATCTGGAAGCGGTGGATCGTCATTTGAGTAAAGTGTTTGACTCCATGGAGAGACAGCTAGCGATGGATCCATCGCTACAGGACGAAGAAGGCATGCGCAGGGCTGCCTATGCGGCAGACACTGACCCGGGGAATGATAAGGTAGGCCCATCGAACTTGCCGCACCTGGCGCACCTCTCCGCTGGGCTCATGATGGCGATCGAGCAGTCCATTAACTCAGGACT
>JAAEPE010000937.1 GCA_024222395.1 Myxococcales bacterium | reverse complement strand
TGCTGTTGACCCGGTAGAGGCCGTTGAAGCACGTCTTGTTCATGTAGAGGAACTGGGCGGCTCGATCCACATCGGTTTGACGTGGGTTGCGCTCATTCCATTTGGAACGGACTTCGTAGTAATACTCTTCGCAGTGCTTTCGCTTGTGGGCAGCGAGCTTGCGGGCCACCTTGTCGACCTCCCAGGCAACGCATTTGTAGACGTTGATGAGGTCGGCGTTGTAATCGCCGAGAACGGCCTGATGGGGGGCTGTGCGGAAGAAGAGAGCTCCCCCGCCCATGAATGGCTCGAAGTACTTTCCAAAGCTGGAAGGCATTCGCTCCTCCAGCTTGCTGAGGAGGCGTGTCTTGCCGCCAACCCACTTGAGCACAGGACTCGGAGCCTGCTTTGGGGTTGCGCGCTTGGTCCGCTTGAGAGCTACGGTGCGTCGCGCAGTGATTTGCGCTCGACGAGGGATCTGCATGACCTCATGCTGAGGGGGAGGAGAGCCCGGGGCAAGTTTTTGGAATGATTGAGGACTACATTGTAGGTGTAGCTCGGTAACGGCTCAATATGTGGCACTTTCTTTCTAAGCGCCCCCGGCACTGTAGGGTGTTTCGTGGAGAAACACCCCGTTCAGCAGGGCCCAGCTACTGGTCTTCAGCCACTGGCCGCTGGCCGCTGCGCAAGCTAGCGACGGCCAAGCTTAGGCTCAACGCGGCCAGCGGGCGACCAAAGCCCTGCTAGCAGCGGCGCGGGTAGCCCCGCGACTAGACCGCCGAGCGTAAATAATGATCGGTCTAATGGTCCTGCTTTCCCGATTGCAGCGTTGCTCATTTCGTCATTTGCCCCGGCAAAATCCTCATTCGCGCCTTGCACTCGAAAAATCAGAACTCACCATAATAGGTCATTCTTTTCACTCGATGGTCTAGTAGCTACCGAAGAGTTCGGTAATGCTCACATCAAGGGCCGTGGAGACCTTGAAAAGAGATGATACCGACGCCGACGATTCTGCTCTCTCTATTTGAGAGAGTAGCGAGACGCTCAGATCTGTGCGTCTAGACATTTGCTTGAGGGTGAGGCTGCGCTCCTTGCGCAGTTCTCGTATGGTGAGACCAATGGTCGAGTGCAGTTCCTCTTCGCGCGAGAGATGAAGACCCTTCTTCTTCGCGATGCGCTCGATGGCTTCACGAAACTCCTGTGGAGCAAAGGGTTTGCGGATGTAGGCCGAGACTTCGAGCTCAATCGACGTCGTCGCGGTTTCAAGGCTTGGGTGTCCAGTCAGGATAATAATTGCAACGTCATCATCCGTCTGACGAATCTGCCCTAGCAGATCGATGCCCGAGAGTTTGGGCATCATTAGGTCGAGAATGATGAGGTGGTATTGGTTCTCTCTAAGGGCGCCAACGGCTGCCGTTGGGTCACTGAGCAGGCCGACTGCGTAGCCTTCCCCCTCTAGAAAGTCCTTAAGAAATTCACGAACCTCGTGGTCGTCGTCAACGACGAGAATGCTTAGTTGTGGCATGCGTCCCTCCTCTTACTCCGCTCAAATACCAAGTCATACTAGCACTCTGGGGGCTGTCGAAAAGGCCTGGGACGCTAGAAGGAAGCGACGGAGAAGGGGATGCGCATGCCCATGGAAATATCCAGATGATCGCTCGCACCCAGCCCCCAGCTCCGGGTGAGGGCGACATAGGGGGCGACCCCCGCATGCAACCAGATCGATCCACCAGCTCCAACACGAGGGCGGTGCGCTGGATAGAAATCGACAAGCGGACCGATGGCGATTCCAAGGGTGATGTCCGAGGAGAGGCGCAGTCCCACGTACGATTCGAGTTGAAGTCGTGCCCCGTCGGTCTTGGCGAAGGAGGCGATTCCAAGGGTGGTGCCTATCGCTGCCAGTGGGCTCGTCCTTGATAGGCGAGCGAGGTGCACCTCGCCCCCGACCAGCGAGTCCCAAGCCCCCTCTAGGTGGATCCCGCTCATCACTGGGCCAATCGCCAGGTGAAGCTCACTCTTTTCTGGTAACGCGTGGGACGCGGCATTCTGCCCGTGAGCCGGACCTGCCAACGCGATCGGCAGCGTCAGCAAAAACAGAGAGCATTGGGGCGAAGTGAGTCTCACAATGGATTGGCTGATTGCTCGGAGAAACCACCTCAACTTCTTGAAACCAAGAGCAATTCGGCCGAAACTGTTGTCGAGCATTCGACGTGCCAACAGCATACCGCACCTGGCCGCACAGCCGCCAGGCGACCAAAGGCGACTGGCGGCATCTCAAGCACGGTCTCCCCAGATTCGATGAAGCAACCCCAGGGCAATCCCGGCGAGAATTCGCCCGAAACGCAGCAGGCCTACCGAGACCTGCGGCAAATGTCGGTTTTAGACGGGATACCCAACGAGTCTCTTTGGCGAGCCGTAGTGCTTGGAGGAGTGAGCAGGCAGGTCTTCGAGCGCGACGTTTTTGTGGCGGACCCTCAGGATGTTGCCGCACCGGAATTGGGCCCCCGCGTGATGCTGGTCGCGAGCGGGCAGGTGGCGGTCGCGGTTTTTGAACCCGCGAAGATTGCTGAGCGCAAGCAAGCGCAAGTCGAATTTTCCCAGATGACGGAAGCTGAGCGCAACGACCTCTCGGCCCTACTACCTCCGCCGCTCTCCCGTGTCGCGCGCAAGAATCTGGCGACGTTCATGCGTGGGGACCTCTTCAACTCGGCGGCGCTTGTAGCAGGCAGTAGGGGGGATGTGGCGTTCTACGCAGTGGAGCCCTCGGTCGTGGTCTCGCTCTCCCACGAGCTGGCGTCCGAGCTGGCGGTGCAATTTCCGTTTTTTGAGGACCGGCTGCGATTGGCCATTCAAGTCGGGCGAGACCGACTCTACAACATTCTCGGTGTGAAACAGGAGATTCTCGACTTCTTCATTCGGCACGGCATCTCCGTGTCGGGGGAGATGGTCCGCGTTCGACAGCTCGATACTTGCATCGACTGCAAACAGTGCGAAGAGGCATGTGAAGAGCGCTATGGCGCCCGACGTCTCACCCTGGGGGGGTACCAACTCGGCATGTTGGACTTCGTCTTCTCGTGCCGCACTTGCACAGACCAGCGCTGCATCACCCCCTGTGAATACGATTCCATTCGATTCGCCCCCAATATTCGCGAGGTGGTCATCAACGAGACTTCTTGCGTTGGTTGCACGCTCTGCGCCCAAAGCTGCCCATTTGAGGCTATCGAGATGGTGGATATCTCGGACCCCGGCAATCCGACGTACCGCGAAGAATTCAAGCTGCGATTAGACGGTGATGGCTCACTCAACTTTGGCCCGGGAAAGGGGCGTGTGGCCCGGGCGAGGCGCATCGCAAATAAGTGTGACCACTGCTATGAGTATTCGACTCAGGCGTGTGTTTCAGCTTGTCCTACAGGATCGCTCATCGAAGTGAGCGCCTACGAACTCTTCCAGGAACGTTCGCCGGAAGCGCAGGCTGCGACGGGCATGCTCCAGGACATGGGTACGACGTTCGGCCACCGCGAGATACTGCCGGTCGAGCCGTTCACCGAGGGTATCGGCGTGCGAGATGCGGGCATGGCCAAGACAAAACGTGGCCGATTGGCGCCGGTCTTGATGTGGGGGCTCTCCCTGACGGCGTTCTTCTTAGCCACGGCAGAGATCATTCTTCGAATGTACAAGCCCACGAGCTCGCTTCAATATTTCTTGCTCCGCGCCAAGGGGCTTGAGCCTGTCATTGCAGAGATGAAGGTGGGCTTTCGCGCGGGAACGGACCTGGCAGTCAATTGTGGCTACGTGGGCACCGGTCTAATGCTATTGGCGATTCTCTATGTACCCCTTCGGCGCGCAAAGAGCTTCCGCAAGATCGCAAGCAACACCATGTGGTTCGACTTCCACTTGATGAGTGGCACCATGGGGCCGGCGTTCATTCTTCTGCACACAGGGTTCAAACTCGACAACTGGGTGTCGGCTGCCTTCTGGAGCATGGTCATCGTCTTCATCTCAGGGGTAATCGGCCGCTATCTCTACACTCAGGTTCCCGACTTGCTAAGCGGGCGAGAGCTCGAAGAGCTCGACCACCAACGCGCCATGCGCAGTCTGCGCGCAGAGTTCCCTCATGCGGTCGCAGAAAGTGACGCGATCTTGGAGCCACACAAGCAGGTCGCCGAGAGCATCGCTGCCAACGCTGGCATGTTGCGATCGTTTCTCTGGGTGATGCTTGAAGACCTGCGCCGCCCATCTCGTTGGTTGCAGCGCAAACGCACATTTTCTGGGGCGAACATCTCCAAGGCCAGCGGCGTGGAGCTGGCTCGCCGGACCGGGCGCATGATGCTCATCAACCGCCGGAAAGTGCTGGCCTCTCGTGCTCAGTTGCTCCTGCACTCGTGGAAAAAGGTACATGTTCCCTTCAGCATGATCATGGCGGCAATCTCGGTCTTCCATATTTACCTGGTATTCACAAAATCGTTGTGAAGTCTCTCTGTTGTCTATGAATTCTCCCCGACTACTAACCGCATTCTATGTCTCCGGCGTGGTGACAGCGTTGTTATGCGTCTTTGGCGGGCGGAGCGTTTGGGCTCAATCAGACTTCTTCTCGTCGAGTCCCGGAGGACTCGCAAGAGAGCATGCCAGTTTGGACAGCCAAAGCAAGTGCAACGATTGCCACGTAAATAACAGCAAGACCGTCGATAGCAACAAGTGTCTCGACTGCCACGACCACAAGGACCTGAAGAAGCGAATTCGCTCCGGCAAGGGCTACCACGCCTCCTCAAAGGTTCGTGGTAAACCCTGCGAGAACTGTCACCTCGAGCACAAGGGGCGCAGCTTCGACATGATGGGTTGGCGAACGGTGAAGGGGGGCGAGAAGGGATTCGATCACAAACTCGCAGGTTGGCCACTGCGCGATAAGCACAAGGTTGTTGCCTGCAAGGACTGCCACGAGAATATGAATAAGGCTGGCCGCCGTCTCTACCTCGGAGAGGATAAACTCTGTGGGAGTTGCCACAAATCCGATCAGCCCCACGGCTTCGACCGCAGGACGTTGATGCAGTGCGAGCGTTGCCACACGGAGGTGTCATGGAGGCCTCCCAAGTCTCGAGTCGACTTCGACCACAACAAGAAAAGCCATGCCGAATTCCCTCAAGAGGGCACGCACATCGATGTTGCTTGCGCAAAGTGCCATCCCAAGGCGCGCTTCAATCTCAAGCGCGCAAAGCCTGGCAACTGCGGAAACTCTGGCTGTCACGCTTCGCCCCACAAAGATATGCTCTTTGATCGCAAGAGTTGCGATTGGTGTCACTCTCCCAAAGACCGCTCGCTAAAGAAGTTCTCCTTCAACCACAGAGCGCGCACACGATTTGATCTCAGCGGTGCCCACAACAATGTCGATTGTTATGAGTGCCACACCAAGAAGCTCGGAGCCAAAGCGCCAGTCCGGGCGTGCGCCAATTGCCACGCTGGCGACAACCCGCACAAAGAGCGATTCAAGGCTTTTGGCCGCCCACCGGCATGCCAGTCTTGCCATCCAGAATCGTCTTGGAAGCCCAATCGTTTTAGACACGGGAAACGCACTAAGTTTGCCCTTCGCGGCAAGCACGCGAATGCAACGTGTCGCCGTTGTCACAAGGGGAAGAAGCCCGACAAATTCCAGAACGTTAGCGACGCAACGAATCGCGGCAAGCGTTGCATGGGGTGTCACGAGCACAAGAACGTTCACAACAACGACTTCACAGATAAGCCAAAGGGGCAGAAGGTGATGCGCGATGGCAAGAGGGTTCAGACCTGTCTCGAATGCCACAAGATGGAGGGCTCAAAGAAGATCGGTGCGGCGGGCGTGAAGTCGGTGCATGGCCTACGCGGCACGTGGCCACTCGACAAAGGTCACCTCGCGGTAAAATGCGTGAAGTGCCACATCAACGATGAGTACTCGGGGACGCCTGCTCAGTGCGGCGTGCGCTGTCACGACGACTCGCTGCACCTCGGGCGCCTCGGCGATGAGTGCGACAAGTGCCATCAACCAGGCATTTGGCAGGCCGTGCGTTTCGACCATACCGACGATACTGATTGGCCGCTTCTCGGGTTGCATAATCGAATAGCCGAGTGTGTGCAGTGCCACCCCACTCGGAAGTTTGCCAAGACGCCAAGTAATTGCTCCGCCGTCGGCTGTCACGCAAAGGATGATGTCCACAAGAAGCGCCTGGGCTCGAAGTGCGAGAACTGCCACTTGGAGACTGGTGAGAACATCTTCGACCACAATGCTCAGAGCACGTTCAAGCTCACGGGCAAGCACCTCACCGTGCGCTGCGCCGATTGCCACCCGAGCGTTACTTTCAAACCTAGGCCAAACGACTGCTATGGCGGCGGCGCGTGCCATCCGGAGCCTAGGGTTCACAAGGGCCAGTTTGGGACGAACTGCGCAACGTGCCACACGACTGAGAGTTTCTCCAATATCCTCGCTCTCCACGATGTGGGCGATTTCAATCTCAAGGGTGCTCACGACCAGCAGAGCTGCGACCGGTGCCACATCGGTAATCGGCGCCTCGCGGGATCAGGGAATCTCTGCATCAACTGCCATCGGCAAGACGACATTCACGCAAACTCCCTTTCTCCTCGCTGCGGCACGTGTCACACCCAGTGGTCCTTCGCGCCAGCGAGGTTTAACCACAGCCAGGTAGGTTGCAATCTGACCGGCCTACATCGAACGCTGCCTTGCGCCGATTGCCACCAAGAGGGCAACTTTGGCGGGCTCTCTCCAACTTGCTATGGTTGCCATAAAGCAGATGCAGTTGGGGCGAATGGAGGGGCGGGACACGAGGCCTACACCAGTTGTTCCGACTGCCACAGTCCAAATGCTTGGCCACCCAGCGTCGTCAGCTCGAATCGGGAGTCGGTTTGTCGGTAGTTCGTGTGCAACTTGGCGTCATAGCCTTAGTCGTTCTGCTTGTTCCGACCCGGTCCCAGGCTCAAGACGAAAACAAGGCGCCGTTCTACGAAGCGGATCCAGAGAGCAAGGCCGAAAAGAAGAAGACTGGTCTATCTGGAAGCGTTACTTCGTCCACTTTCTTCTTCACGGAGTCGGGCGGCAACGACGGCGGGGCTATCCCGCTCGAGAGCGCAAGCCCGACGGACCGAATCTTCACCGATCTACGATTGCAACTCGATGCCAAACACATAGGCGGCGGCAAATTGGACTTCAAGTTCGACTTCCGAGGCCGAAAGCAATTGGAGCGCTGCAAGGCTCGGCTCACCGATATGGATCCCGAGACTGAGTGCAAGGCTGCTCAATCCGGAACCTGGGGAGGCGACGAGCTCCATCTCAGAGAGGCGCATCTGACCTACCGGGGAGAGCACTACTACATCGGATTGGGCCGACAGGTCATGCCCGAAGTCGCTTCGGTCAGATTCGACGGAGTGCGCGTGGAGCAGCATAAGGGCGAGAGTTGGAAGTACGCTGGCTTCGCTGGGCTATACCCGACCAGGGGGGCTCGGGATGTGCGCAGCGACTATCCATCGGTACCAAGCGACATCACCGACTCTGCGAGCGCTACAACCAGGCTCTTGCCCGTTGTGGCCGGAGCCGGAGGAAGCTACCGCAAGGAGCGTATTTATGGTGCTGTGGGCCTCGCTGGAATTCTGCCGAGAGGCGACGAGGCTTCTACGGGGTTGTCAGAGAGTGCTCGTGTCTTTCTCACGAGCAACGGCTATTGGCAGCAGTCAGGCAAGACCGACATCTATCACTACATCGTATTTGACGTTGCGGGTTCTCAAGGTGTTGCCATTACAAACGTATCGCTTGGAGCGAGCCACAGGCCCACTTCCCAGACTCGGCTCTTTGTGCGAGTAAACCGGGTAGATACGGAGACGTTGAATGTGCACGCGCAACAGCGTCTAGACCCACTGGACCCTATGGCCTCGGCGCCGATACAGAACAAATGGTACGTCGCACGCGTTGCCCAAGAGAGTGGCGAGCTCGGCGGTACGGCGAGTTTCAGCCAGAACCGCTTTGCAGTTAGCGCATCAGGAACAGTTCGTAGGCGACCCGAAATAACCTTAGTGCAGACCGATGAGACCCTCCTCTTGTTGCCACTCGCGCAAGCCCTGGATATTCAACTCCAGCTAGTAGATCGGCACTCACTGAAGGACTTCCGAATCGGTGTCTCGGTCAATCGAAGTTCAGGGCTGGGCGAGGAGAATCTCGATCAATCCAAGTCGACCAATCTCGACCGTTCCAAGTCGACCTATGCCAGCCTGGATCTAAGTCGCGACTTTGCGGGTGGCAAAGGTGAGTTCGAAGTCAATCTCAATTACCTCAAGGCCACCGACCAGAGTCTCAGTTTCAATTGCACTCCCACAGAGGTCGACTTTCAGGAGTGCTTCGGGACATCGGATACAACGAGCCTGGGCGCTAGTGGCGTGGTCTTCTATCGGCCGAAGCGGAATTGGTTTGCGATGGGAATGATTGACCTTGCCCATCAGAGTCAGAAGACCGGCAGTATCGTGGCTGGAGAGCGAACAGCTCAGCCGGCGGTGCTCATGGTCACTGCCTTCCTGCGCTTGGCGTATCGTTTCTAGATCGATCCCCAGCCCTGTGCTGCTCGGCATTGTCGTAAAGTTTCTCGGCAATTAGCCGATGATTTGTCTGTGACAACTGCAATGGAAGCGTCCGGTAGCGCTATTGGAAGCCAGGCTAGAGGCACGCTTGGCGACTCGCCCAATGCCATTGATGTGGTGGATATTATTATGTATTCGCTGGCAGCCAAGCGTGGGACGGCAGTCTGGTTCGAACCGACTACGGAGGACCAAGGACAAGCAGCGCATCGGGTGACGATGGAGAAGAATCGTCGTGCAATTGTTTCGACCAAGCTCGAAGAGGGCCTAGGCGATGCGGTGCTCGCGCGCTTTGCGTTTCTCGCACGTCTAGATCTCCTGCTGCCGGGGACTCAGAACGGGCGCCTGCAGGCCAGAGTCGAGGACACAAATCTAGAACTCTTGGTCACCATCCGACTCACCGACGGTGGGCTCGGAGGGGAGCTGCGGGTGCTCGACGATGTTGGCGCGGACCTCGACAACAGTGTGACGAAGGGGCCGGGGGGGCAGGCATATCCCGAAGTGCTCGCACCGGGAATTGCGGTTGGCCCATACCGAGTCGAGAGCACGCTAGGCCGGGGCGGCATGGGCATGGTCTACCTCGTAGAGCACACCCTGCTTCGAAAGAAGTTCGCCATGAAGGTGCTGCTCGGCAATGTTCTGCGCGAAGACCAAGACGCAGCCAAGCGCTTTGTTCGAGAAGCCCGCGCTGCAGCCCGAGTTCAACACGACGGCATCGTCGATGTGAGCGACTTTGGGAGTTTTTCTGATGGTCGACACTATCTCGTTATGGAGCTCTTGGGGGGGCGAAGTCTCGACGACATAATGGACATGCAAGGAGCTCTTGAGCCTACCCGTGCCCTCGTATTAATGAGAGACGTAGCAGCGGCTCTCGGCGCCGCGCACTCAGCAGGAATCGTGCATCGAGACGTATCTCCCTCCAATGTCTTTGTTGAGAAGACAGACTTGGGAGACCGAATCAAAGTTGTGGACTTCGGTGCTGCCTCGGTTCCGGATCTCGACCAGGGGGATGTGCCAGATGGACCACCAGGCATGGTTGTGGGCACGCCGTACTACATGGCCCCCGAGCAAGCCCAAGCTTTGCCGACCGACTCACGGTCGGACATGTATTCCTTCGGAGTCGTGCTCTATGAATTGGTGAGTGGCCGAGTGCCATTCGAGGGCGAAACTGCTCGCGACATCGTCATGAAGCACATCCTCGAGGCTCCTCCACCACTATTCACGGAGGAACGGGAAGAGGTTCCTGAAGAGCTTTGGCTGGTGATTGAGAGACTCTTGGCCAAGAAACCCGAAGAGCGGTATCCCACGACAGATGCGGTTATCGCGGAGCTGGACCGGGTTCTCGCCTTGTTGCGGCGAAAAGGCTGGCGCAGGTGGCTTCCGGCATGAGTCACACTCCGAAGCTTCTCCTTGTCGATGACAATCGAGATATCCTGGCGAGCCTTCGAAGGACTCTGCGCCGTTGCGGATTCGAACTCACTTGCATCGACTTGCCAGCGCTAGCAATTGAAGCGTTGGAGCGAGAGACCTTCGATCTCATGCTTTGCGATATCGACATGCCCGTGCTTAATGGGCATGAGGTCATGAGCAAAGCTCGTGAGCTACAGCCGGCGATGGTCCGAGTCTTCGTGACGGGCGCGGGAAATATGGATGCGGCCGTTCGAGCGATCAACGAGGGCGAGGTGCATCGCTTCGTACGAAAGCCGTTCGATGCCAATAATCTGCGAAACATGATTCGGGAGGCTCTCGACAGGAAAGACGAAATCGAACTTGTCGCCGAAGCCAGTACTCGGGTGCGTCGCCGTCGTCAGCTCTACGAGCAGCTTGAAGCGGAGCATCCGGGCATCACCGAAGTGTCTTTCGATAGCGAGGGAGCGTACGAGGTGGATACGGCTAGAGCGCGGGATGTCGCCGGTCCACTCGGATTTGGAGCATTCGTTACCGCTACTACCTAGGATCCTGGCGCGCTTCGCTCTATTCTCCTATGGAGAGATTGGACCAGCGCCGAGCACGACGTCGCAGGTATAGGGTTGCCCGTGCTCGATTGAGGCCGAGTAAACCGCCAGCTGTCCAGATTCAGGACAGAGGAAGTCATTGGCCATGGGACACGCGCCGCCGCAGCGATTGTCATTCGCTCCAAGCGCAACACCACTTGTGCAATTGGCCTCTGCCCCATCGCAAACACGCAGCATCGGATCGCCCGTGCAGCTGCCCAAACCACAGTTCTGTGCGCATCCCGCTCCAGTTAGTGTCCCTGGCTCGCAGGGGAACGCACTGACAAAGTCCCAATCGCACTCGCGCTGAATGCGATCTAGGTAGCGTGAGTCCATCACGGGACAAGCTTCTGTGGGTGTGCCAAGTTCGGCGTCACCGATGCTGACCGCGATGCTGCCGACGTTGTTGGTTGTGTCGGAGTCGGGGAGGATGCCGTCAGGATTAACTGCCACTTCCAATATGTAGTCGCCGTCGGGGACATCGGTGATGTCGAGGAACTGGCAGGGGAGGTCCGCCGCGTATACATCCGCCCAACCAGCAGAGAGCCCTTGGTTGAAGCAGTTGAAGGCCCGGTCTTCCGAGGCAAACTCCGTATACGGCTCTGAGTCGAGAAGGCAGAACGCTTGCTTGCGACCTACGAGAACCTCTGCTCTCCCCTGCCCAAGGAGACGGTAGCTTGCATAGCCCCGGAAGTGGAAGTGACCATGGCACTCCGAGAAGTCGTAGTTCGGGTTTTCTGCCGGATTGCCGAGCACGATGTCGCCTTCTCCTAGATTTATCGTTTCTACCGAGAAGCGAAGTACTCGACGAGTACCGGCCGCAGCCACGCACTCTTCGCCTGGTTCAAGCTCGCAGGAGGTCGCGCCAAACGTCTCCTCGCCGATGCTTAGATCGATTTGCGATCGTCCCATGTCGACGCTGAAGTCGGAGCTGCCGTCGGGTGGCAGCGATAGACCAGCGTCGGCAACTCTTGAGGCATCCGTTGGTGAGGCGTCTACAGGCCGGCTAGAAGAACTCGGAGGCCCCGAGCAGGCAGCGCATGCTGCCAACAAAGCGCCTATGTAGATTTGCCTATTCTTCTGGAACATCGTCATCGTGCATGTAGCTCGCGAGATCTTCATCAGAATCAACGTCCTCTGGGCGCGGCGAGTCTTCGGAGAAGTGAATGCCGCCCCCTCGGCGGAGTGCCGAGCGCCGTGGCAAGCGAGATGAGCGCGTTGGCGCGCTGGCCTCGGCCGTCTCTGCAGCGTCGCTCTCTCGCTCAAGAAACTCTTCCTCGTCACCTGCGATCGTGGCCCCTTCGGGCATCACAGGTCGCCACACCCGGTACTCGCCGTCGCCACTGCCTGGCTCGGAGCCTCTGTGAGACTGGGCCACGTAGTCGGCGCTGGTCACTGCCTCGGGGCCTGCGAGCGGACCGTAGTCGCCCTCCTCTCCCTCCGCATCAAGCTGCTCGAGATCGCCGATAATCAGGCTAATCTCGGGCTCGAGAAGGAGCTCACCTAACTCCCCGCGCTTGGCCAGGCGGTAGACCTGTTTTCCGAGTTTGGCCAGGGCGGCACTGCGCCTGCGCTGGGTGAGCGCATGGTCCAGCAGGCCTCCGCGCTGCCGAGTCTGCTGCTCCACAACCTCTCGGACCGCAGACGCCTGCTCCAGGGTTGTTCGCAGGAGCGAACCTAGGGTACTTTTGAGGTCTGGTGGACCTCCTCGTCTACCGCTTGCCATGGCGCCATTACATCACAAAGCCCCGTTCTGGAACAGAAGAGCCTGGTGGGGGAGCTCCCCCGCAGGATTTGGGTTACTCATTAGGCTCGGGCTATACGTTGGGCTCGGGCTGCCGGCATGCAGCAAGCCCGACGTCGTTGAGCCAAAGCCCAAGGCACGGGTCCGGGTCCAGGTCCAGGCCTTCACGGAAGCGAGGCCTGTCAAAGCCATTTCTGCGACTCCCAACTACCTCTTTGTCACCAACGGCGTCGGGCTGGATCGATGGGACCTATCGTCAAATGAGCGGTTGTCACTAACCCACGAGCACGGCTTGCCCGGAACTAACGTCTTCGCCATGGCTCACGATGCACGTCGCGACCAGCTCTGGGTCGCAACTGACGGCGGACTCAGCCGCTATGAAGTCGGCACATCGACGTTCTCCGAGCTGCCACCACCGCCGGAAATCCTTGGCATCTCGTCTCTCGCCGATGTGGTCCTTGCTCCGGCGCGCGATGGGGGATTGTGGGTTGGTACAAACGCTGGGCTCTTCTACGTGCAACCTGGTAGTGGGTGGAGCACGACGGAAGTGGAGAGCAAGGTCAACGCGCTCTACCAAGATGAGCTTGGTGCCTTATGGATTGGTGCATCGAGTGGGCTCTTGCGAGTGGATGAGGGGGGGGCACGCGCGATGGGCACAACGCACTCGTGCGAGTTCTCTAAGGTCTCATCGATTGCCCGCTTCGACGAACAACATGTAGTCGTTTTGGCGAATGCTGCTAGCGGTGCCCAGGTGCTCGCACTCGCCAGCGCTGCGGGCTGCGCCTCATACGAGGACCGTGGTAAGTCAGCTGGTACCGATCGATTGATGGGGGTAGCCAGTGATGCTGTGAACACCTTCGTTGTGGCTAGCGACCGCTTGTATCAATTGCGTCTCAGGAATACGCCAAAGAGGGCACCGATGGAAGCATCGGCGCAAGCGCGACTGCGGCAAGTCGCGAAGGCCTCCAATGTGTCTTTCTCGGGCACACTGGTCTTGGAGGCGCTCTCGGCACGGCTACCCCAAGGCGTGACAACGGTATCGACGAATGAGACAACGCTCTTCCTAGCTGCAGGTCGCTTAGGAACGATGGAGTGGTCTCTCTCTCAGGGAGACCGGGGCGGGCGCTGGTTCCGTCGAGGAGAACTATCAGATGGGGCGGATGTTCTCACCGTGGCATGCCAATCCCTGGATTCCTGCTTTGTCTCGACGGCAGCCCCAAGCGAAGCAAACGCACTCTGGAAGTGGGACGGAGAGTCCTTCTCCAAGACGCCCGATCGCGTCTTTGGTGTGCTCGCTCTGCAAGGAGGGCGGATTCTCAGTCTCGTGGAATCGGATGGCTCAAAGGATACTCGCGACGCGCGAGAGGCGAGCGGTGCTGCGATGAGTGTTCGGGTGATCGAGGACGGTATTTGGAAGTCGGTTTCGGGCCTGGTAATTCGAACGCCAGGCGAACATGTTCGGGTGAAGACGCTGCGCCAAGCACCCGATGGGCAGGTATGGATATCCTTCGACTACATCGACAAGGACGGTGAGAAAACTCCCTATGGTGTTGCCGTGCTCGACCTCAGCCTGGGGTACGTGGTCTATCACCGCGCGAGCTTCGACGAAGAGTCGACGAGGAAGGGCATCCTACCTCTGCCCGTAGACATCACAGGCATCGGCTTTGTCGGTGAAGACGAAGTGTGGTTGGCGTCCTCGCAGGGTGCCACGCGGGTCGTCGGTGAGGATATCAAGACTCATACCGAAGCCGACGGCTTGCGATCCGAATTGCTGTACGGTGTTGTCTGCTCGAGTGAGGGCATGATCTACACGGCCTCCAGCCGTGGTGTCGGGGAGTGGAATGGCGAGCGTTGGACCTTCCCCCCCGCCATGCGCACGTCCATCAACGATCTAGCGCTTGGCCGCGGCGGACAGCTCTGGCTTGCGACCGATAAGGGGCTTGCCGTCTATGATGGTGCGAAGGTGCGGCGTCTCGACAGTAGGCGGGGCCTACTGGAAAACCGCATTATCGATGTCGAGACAGATCGCTATGGGAGAGTTTGGGCACTCAGTGCCCAGGGACTCGTACTGGTATCGCCCTAAGCAGCACTACTAGTAGCCGAATAGCTGGCTGGCCTTCATGACCTTGATCTTGCCGATGCTAGCTGCTGCAGCCAGAGCCTTAATGTCGATTCGCGTGCTATCGCCGGTAATCGCAAATGTCGCAGGAAGCCTCGTTCGCGCGTTTGCAAACGATTCCATGTCCGCAGCTGGTGTCGAATCAAGCGCGGCAAATTGCTTGGGGCGCGGATCGTCTCCCTTTCCCAAATCCTCCCAACCAAAGACAGCGCTGGCTCGTGATCTCGGTGAAATACGAGTCTTTCGGTAGCTCGCCTTGAGGCTAGTTACGGCTGTGGCGTAGCGATTGCTCTCAACCTTTAGTGGAACAACTAGGCTCAGTAGAGTACTAACTGCCTCGACGCTCTTGTCCGCTTGGGTTCCGAGCCCCGCCATCACGGCAGTGTCGTCGCCGATCCGGTTGCTGGCGGCATAGGATGCCCAAGCAGAATATGCCAAACCGCGGGCTTCTCGGATTTCCTGGAAAATGAGGCCTCCCATGCCGCCTCCAACGTATTGATTGAAGAGGTTCGCCTTGACGCGATCGTCGAAGGAAATGGGCGCCGCAGGGAATCCAACTCGAATCTGCGCCTGAGCCACCTTCTGGTCGACGAAGTAGAGCGTGCGCAGCTTGGGTGTTTGAAATCGAAGGGGTCTTCTCTTCTTGGCTTTCCTATGTTTGCTTCCAAAGGCGATGAGCTTGCCAACGTCTGCAGCGGCTCTTGGCCCGAGATAGCTGGTTCGGTGCTTGATGTTGGGAAGCGCGGCGAGAAGTTTGATGAGTCTTGCGGCCTTGGCTTTGCCGAGAATGGCATTGCTCGGGACCTTGAGGAATCTCGAGTCCTTTCCTCTAGCAGCATATCCTGCCAACGCCCGCGCGATGACGCTAGGCTCGTTCATGGCGTCCTTGCGGCCGCTGAGTGTATTCGCCAGGAGTTTGCCCAGAGCATCGCCCTCGAGTTTGGGGGCGGCGATCCATTCCTCAAGCAGGGCCAGGCTGGCCTCCATCTTGCGATCAATACCCGAGACATGGATCG
This sequence comes from Myxococcales bacterium, assembly GCA_024222395.1. Lineage (GTDB taxonomy): Bacteria > Myxococcota_A > Polyangia > Haliangiales > Haliangiaceae > NORP324. The sequence continues at coordinate 24,247 of JAAEPE010000937.1, read as the reverse complement.
ACGCTGTTTGCGAGCCACATCCGAAGTTGATGGAGCTACCGATGGCATAGAGTTCCTTCTGGAGAGTTGCCGCGCTGCGCTCGCCGGCACCACTGCGTTCGAGCAGGTCCATCGCAAAGCAGAGCAGGGGCTCCTGGCGCTCGCCAAAATCGTATTGGTAGCTTATGGAGAAGAGGTCGTTTCGTTCGTTCGCGACAGCGATGAGACTGCCGGCCGGAAGAGCACTGCGCTCGTAGTGCTTGCCGTCGACAAGCCACTGTGGCTCCAACTCCTTGACTGGCGCTGCCATGACCGCCTTGGCGTAGGGGCTCTTCCGGCTCGAATCAATCTTGATGGCGCTGATGGACGGCTTCTCGACTTTCTGAGATTGGAATTCCCCGCGCACGCGTTTGACCACCACCGGTGCATCGGTGAGATAGGTCTTGGCGACCCGCATGACATCTTCGCGCGTGACTTTGCGCAGGGCTTCTGCTTGGCCAACAACCGCTTCCCAGGGGCGCCCCTCGATGAAGGCACTGGTGATTACCTCAACTCGGGCGCCATTGGATTCCAGGCGGCGCTTGCGGGCAATTTCGCTGTTGAGCACGATTGCATCGAGGTCGGCCTGCGTGAAGTCGCCAGCCTTGAGCTTTGCGACGACACCGGTGAGAAGTGATTCCACTTCTTCGAGAGTCTGCCCATCTCGAGCGGTTCCTGTGAGAAACCACATGCCGGCCTCTCGCAAGACCTGAACGAAAGAGCTTGCCGATGGCAGCTTCTGGGCCAGAACCAATTCGATATTGAGAAGGCCCGTCGAGGAATTATCAATTACGAGGTCCATGACTTGGAGTGCCATCTCGTCTGCGTGCCCAGCCGAAACCGTTGGCCATGTCATGACGATGCTCTGCTCGCCGGGGGCGACGATCTCTATGTCTTGGCGTTCGCTTGGTGGGATTAGAGTCGAAGCGGGAAGCTCGGGGAGTGCGCGGGCCTCGAGTGCAGCGAAACGCTTTTCGAGAGCGGGCAGCGCCGTGTCCGCATCGATGTCTCCTGCCAAGACGATGGCCATGTTGTTCGGACGATACCAATTCTCATAGTAGTCGACCATGTCGCCGTACGCTGGCGTCTTTAGGTGTTCTGCGTGACCGATGGTTGGCTGGGTGCCATAGGGGTGATTGGGGTAGAGGGCTTTGCTGAGCGCCTGGAAGAGTCTCGACTGAGGGCTGTCGAGAGAGCGGTTTTTCTCCTCGTAGACACTCTCTAGCTCTGGATAGAACAATCGAAATTGCGGATCGGTAAATCTCTCACCTTCGATCTGAGCCCAGGCCTGGAAGCGGTTGGTCGGGACTGTTGCGATGTAGACCGTTTGCTCATCGCTGGTGAAGGCGTTCACTCCATCGATGCCAAGGGAGGCGTAGAGATTGTCGAACTCATTGGGTACCGAGTACTGAGAGGACGCTATGGTCTCCGCGTCAATGTCAACGAGAATGGCCTTGCGCTCGGCTCCGCCTGTGGCAGCGCGGAGCTGGTCGTACAACTCTGCAATACGATCGAGGTGCGGCTTCTCCTTTTCGAAATCGAGCGTGCCCATCTTGCTCGTACCCTTAAAGAGCATGTGCTCGAGATAGTGCGCGAGGCCTGTTGAGTCGGCGGGGTCGTGGCGACTTCCTGAGCCAACGGCAATCCACGAGGAGATGCTGGGCTCAGAACGGTCGGTGCTGATGTAGACGGTGAGACCGTTGGAAAGCCGATGGATCGTGACGCCCATTGGATCGTTTGCGAGGGCGGTCGGCAGAAGAGCGGGCCCATCGGACTTGGCCGTGAAGTCGCTTGCGATTGGCTGCTCGGGAACGACTGGCTCCGCGGCATTGGAGGGAGAATGAAGATCGGTCTTCGGGCCACAAGCCAGCGTGAGCAAGCCGAGCAGTACAGTGCATCGCGTCATGGATATATATTTTTTCCTCGTTTTGCGAAAGGTCGCGAAACTCTACATGAAATCTCATCGTCAAGAACTTGCATTGAGTAAAAGGTGTCAGGAATTTGCCGCCTTGATCTGGGCTCCTTAGCATCAACGGTGAATGGGGGCAGCTCTTTCTATACGGGAGCCACGAACGTGGCTGCGATGGTCCCTGAGGGCCGGCATAGCCGCTGCTGTGGTCCTGATTTTGAGCGCGCTTCCCTATGGAAGACTCAGCGGAAGTGACCAAGGCAAGCTGGGAGCCATGCGACAAGAGCTCGCTCGCGTGAAGGCTGACATCGGCCAGACGAGCGAAGAACTCAGAGACCGCCGCAGACGCGTTGACTCTCTGAAGAACGATACGCAGACGATTGAAACCATCGCCCGACAGGAATTGCACATGCTCTACCCGCACGAGAAGACGTTGCGTTTGAGTGACGTAGAATCGGCGCAGAATTCGACCGCAGAGGGCGTTCGATGAGTAGCCGCAACCTTCGGCGTGCCTTGCGGGTTACAGGGGGCTTCTCGGCTGCGCTCCTCGCGTGTACGGCTGTGGGCTTTGGTGTTGTCGATCAGGCCGCTCCACTGGAAGGAAGTCATCCGTCCGCGGTAGCAGTGCTCTTCTTCGCCTCTGTTGTGGCCGTGCTCATCAGCGCGCTCACACGTCGCATGCACTTCGAAGCTCCAAGCGCTCGAGCACAGCGCGTCTCACGGTGGATGCGCCTAGCACCCACCTTTGCGGACTTGGAAGTTGCGTTTGCTCTCAGTGCTGCGACCTACGCACTTCTCTCTGTCACGGGCGGTTTGAACTCAGACCTCTACCCGCTCCTCTATGCTGTCGTGGCCTTTTCAGCCACCTTTCAGACCAGACTCGCTGCCGGCCTCACAGTGGCGGCGGTGATTGCGCTAGAGCTTTCTCTATTGTGGCGCACTGGCAGTACGGGAGTGACCCCCGCCGTCTACCATCTGGTGTTCATGACAGGCGCCGTCGCTGTGCACGCTCTCTTTTTGCGTGGTCTTATCGCAGTCAATCGCCGCGACCACGACATGCGCGTGCACACAGAGGTGGAGAAACAGCAAGAATCCGCTCGAGACTACCGACTCATTTCTGTGGCTCTGGGGGCGGAGAGTCGCGCCCCCCGCTCGCGGCGGAAGGAGGAGCAAATCTTACAGGCTGGCTCAGTGGCGACGATTTCCTCGTCCATTTACCACAGCCTCTCCCTTCTACATCAAGCGCTTGAAGCCCGCTCCTGCGTGCTCCTGTGGCGAGGAACCAGCGATTCGGAGCTAAAGATCAAGGAGGTCGTGAGTAACTGTGACGCCATAACGGAGGAGCCAATCGTTGCGCTCTCCGGTGTGCTCAAAGCTGTCGCGCGAGACGGCAAGCCCCTCATCATGCAGAACTGCAAGCCTGGGCAAATTTCTTACTACGAGGGGGCATTCGACGCTGGTGCCTTCATGGGAATCCCGGTCATCCAGGGCAAGCACCTCAGAGGAATTCTCTGCCTCGATCGAGAAAAGTCATTTTCTGAAAAGGAACGAGAGTTGGCGGAGAGAGGCGCTCAGCAAGTGCTTGTGGCAATTCGCTCAGAACAAGTATTCAACACGGTCGAGAAGGCAAAGTACGAGCACGAACGCTTCTACAATGCGTCCGCACTACTCTGCCGCGCTCTCACGATGGAGCAAGTCCAAGACACAGCCTTCGATGCCGCTGCGGCCATCGTCGACTACGACATTGCGATCCTCACGCTTCACGACGCCGATCAAGGCAAGCATCGAGTCACTAGCGTTCGAGCCAAGGATGGCTCTTCGATAGTGATCGATGCGGCAAAGCTCCAGGGGCTCGAATTCAGAGACAATGCTGGGCTCGCATCTATGGTTGTCAAGAACAAGCACTACCTACCAACGGGGGGCGCTCCCCGCGACACCAATACTCCGGTCTTCACGAACAAACTGCGATTTCAATGTGAATCTCTCTTGGTGCTGCCCCTGCTCAGCGCAGATGAGGCAATCGGTACGCTTACCCTTGCCTCGCATCGCCGTGGGCAGTTTCGAAAAGACGTCCGCGAGATGCTCGGTGTAATCAGTAACCAGGTGGCGGTCTCGTTGCAGAACGCTCTGATGTACAAGCGCATGGAGACGATGGCGACCACGGACGGCCTAACGGGCCTCACCAATCACCGCAGCTTCCAGGAGCGCTTTGCAGATCTTGTCGAGCGCTCCCAGCGACACGGGCATCAGGCCGCAATGCTCTTGTGCGACGTAGATCACTTCAAGAACGTCAACGACACCTACGGTCACCCAGTGGGAGATGAGGTCTTGCGCCGCGTTGCTGGGGTTCTGCAAGAGGCCACTCGGAAGATCGATATCCCGGCTCGGTACGGAGGTGAGGAATTTGCCGTGGTGCTCGAAGCAACGGATCTCGAGGGTGCCCTTGGATTGGCAGAGCGGATTCGCGAGGATGTCGGCGCCATGGTGCTCGACTCCGACAAGGGCACTTTCAGCATCAAGATGTCCATCGGTGTCGCATCATTTCCCGCTGACGGTGCGGAGCCAGCCGAACTCATCGAGCATGCGGATATGTCGTTGTACCACGCGAAGGAGAATGGACGGAATCAGGTGGTCTGCTACCGAGATTTCTTGGCCGCTCGCAAGGCTCGCAAGGCATCCTAGTACCCCGTATCCGAAGTTCGCTCCGGGTTGCGCCAGCCCTTGCGGCCGATAGCGGCGTTGGGGCTCCTCGCAATACCCCGGTATTGCGAGGAGCCCCGTCTTGCTCTCGAAGCACAATGGCCAAAGGCGAAAACCCGGAACGAACCCACGGCACGGGGTACTAGGCCTCTTCGTGACCCGATCCCGGGAATTCCTTCGCCCTACCTGCATTGACAAGGAAAGGTCGCCCCTCAATGATCATACCTTGTCTAAGAAATACTACGTACTCGATACGAACGTGCTGCTGCACAACCCCGGCTCGATGTTTGCTTTTGCAGACAACAACGTCGTCATTCCGATTTACGTCATCGACGAAATCGATACCTTCAAGAAGGATCTGAGTGACCTGGGTCGCAACGCGCGGCAGGTTGCCCGAGAGCTCGATAGCCTCCGCGAACGCGGCTGCTTGAGTGATTCGGTCGCTCTCGACAACGGCGGCACGATGACCGTCGCACTGGGCCACAGGTCTCCTCTAAACTCTCCGGGCGATTCTCGGAAGATGGACAATCTCATACTAGAGGTAGCGCTCGAAGTCCGCGACAAGCACCCTGATTCGGTGACAATTCTCGTCACTAAAGACGTCAATATGCGCGTCCGCGGTGATGCCCTTGGCCTCACCACCTCGGACTACGACGAGCAGAACGTATGCGTCGAGGAGCTGTACAAGGGATGTGCCGAGGTTACCGTTCCCGGTGCACTCATAGAAGAGTTCTACGCCGAGGGCAGCATTCATCTCGACGAGGAGCTAAGTCCCAATCAGTATCTTCTTCTGCGCAGCGAGGACAATCACGGGCAGACCGCTCTTGCCCGATTTGACGAGGCCTCCAATAGCGCCAAGCCTGTTCGCAAGCTTCGGGACGGTGTCTGGGGCATACGCCCGCGCAACAAAGAGCAGCACTATGCACTCGACCTCCTGCTAAGCGACGACATCAAGCTCGTCACGTTGGTGGGCAAGGCGGGCACGGGTAAGACGCTCCTTGCACTTGCTGCGGGGCTTCAGAAGTGTTTGGAGGAGCAGGAATTTCACAAATTGCTCGTCTCTCGTCCCATCTTTCCCTTGGGGCGTGACATCGGCTTTCTCCCCGGTGATATCGAGGAGAAACTCAATCCGTGGATGCAGCCCATCTTCGACAACATCGAACTCCTGCTTGGAATCAATCAGGGAGACAAGAAGGAGGGCCGTAGCTACGCCGAGCTTTTGGAACTGGGCTACATCAACATCGAACCACTCACATACATTCGTGGACGCTCTTTGCCCTCGGTCTACATGGTCGTTGATGAGGCCCAGAACCTCACACCTCACGAGGTCAAGACGATCATCACCAGAGCCGGCGAGGGCACCAAGATCGTCTTCACTGGTGATCCATACCAGATCGATAATCCGTACATCGATTCGAGCAACAATGGTCTAACGACTTTGGTGGAACGCTTTCGCAAACTTGGAATCGCAGGACACGTGACTCTCGAAAAGGGCGAGCGCTCAGAGCTTGCAGAGCTCGCGACTCAAGTCCTGTAGGTACCAAGTTCTCCCCACCCTCTGCGATGCCGGGGATCGTTTCGCAAGGGCGCTAGGGACGGCGCTCCTGGTGATGCTCTTGGCATCATCCGAACCGCGCGCCGAGCCCACTCCTGAGTCGAGTTGTCGCATTTCTGCTCCTGAGTCACTTCAACTTGAGCTTGGAGTCAAGGGAGGCTATCCCTAGGGCTGCTTCCGCAAGAGGGCTTTGCAGTACGTGTCATTGGGCCGTTGCGGATAACGCTAGACCGCCGAGCGTAAAGAATGATCGGTCTAATGGCCCTGCTTTCCCGATTGCAGCGTTGCTCATTTCGTCATTTACCCCGGCAAAATCCTCATTCGCGCCTTGCACTCGAAAAATCAGAACTCACCATCCTCGGTCATTGTTTACGCTCGACGGTCTAGTGCTCAATTCCGACACTGGATTGAGCCTTCGGCGCTCCGATCTTCGACGCAAGCACGCCAAAGCCCCGACGAAGCCCGGCCCCGCGCTTCGTCGTTTCTGCGCAAGGGGCAACGGTGGGAAGCTACCCCCTCTCCGTGACGGCAGACTTCTTGCTCTGTCGAGCCTCCATGTGTAGGCCGACGCAGCGAAAGATAGAGCTTGCTGTAGTGGTCGCAGAGCCTCCCAAACCTGCGGCTGTTGAAACGGGACCGAGTAAGGACTCTGTGTAATTGCAACGGCTTAACAGCCCGCCCGATTGACCAACTTGCGCAACAGCGGTACAAGACGAGAGAGGATCGGCCATGCTAAAAAAAATTGTCATAGCAGAAGACGACGACGCCATCGCCCACATGGTTGGCATGGCTCTGGGGGACGCGGGCTTTCTGTGCATTCGCGCCAGAGATGGTCAAGAGGCATTGCAGATTACAAAGATGCATCAGCCGGACGTGCTGGTTCTCGATGTCATGATGCCGCGAATGGACGGCCGCCAGGTGGCGAGCAAGCTCAAAGAGGATATGCTCCTCTCCAAGATTCCGATCCTCATGCTCACGGCCCTTGGCGACGTCGATAGTAAAGTGGCGGGGCTTGACGCGGGCGCAGACGACTACGTCTCCAAGCCCTTCGACCTGCGCGAACTTGCAGCTCGCATTCGTGCACTCATTCGCGCCAATCAACGGGAGCGCGATCGCAACGGAACCACGGATTTGCCAGGGTCGCAGGGAGTCGATGAGCACATACAGAAGCTGCTCGCCGGGGCCGAAGAAATGGCTGTGCTGCAAATCGGTGTGTACAACTTCAGCAAGTTCGTTGCCCGAGCCAGGCAGGGGGAATCGGTGTTCGTCGACGCGCTGCTTGTCGACTCACTCGCATTCATCAAGTCGATGGCAAACGCCCTTCTCACAGAGCTTCGCGCGCAAGGAGGAGCCTTTCTCGGTCATTTGGGAGGTACAGACTTCATTGCCTCATGTGAAGCCTCAAAGCTCGAGGGCTTCTCGAAGGCCTTGGTCGAGGGGTTCGATGCTCAGTGGAAGAGCTGGGTCGGTGGCGAGGCCAACGGAACTGAGGTGCCCCTTCGCCTAGTCATCGGCGCGGCTCTGAGCGAGGGGGTGTCAAGCGAAGACGAGTTGGGCGCGCGGCTCGCAGCTGCAACGCGAAACGCCCGCACAACTGAGGGATCAAACTACGTCGTCTGGTCCGAATAGTTCTGGGCAATCTGGTGGCTCTACCAAGGGGGATGCCGCTGCAAAGGCCAACTCTGATAGTGATGCGGAAGCTATCGCACCCACCGCATTGAGCGACGGCGGGGCGCCACGCGCCGCGAAGTCGCTAGATCGAGGGCCGAGGCAGCAAGTCGCACAGGTAGGCATGATGCTCGGACGTTACCAGCTTGTGTCAGAGCTTGGAGAAGGCGGTATGGCTACGGTCTTCGGTGCCCGAGATACAAAGCTTGAACGCGACGTCGCCGTCAAAGTGATGTTCCCACATTTGGCACGGCGGCAGGAGGCAGCTTCGCGATTCAAGCGCGAGGCCCGGGCCGCAGCGGGCCTCGACCACGAGCACATCCTACGCGTCTTCGACGTTGGCGGTGGTCAAATTGAGGGCGACGTCCTAGTTCCGCCATACATTGTGCTCGAACTCATTGATGGATCGAGCCTGGACGACTTCTTTCAAGAGCACGATCCTCCACTATCCGAGGTTGTGGCGGCCATAGGTGTCGCTCTGTGCCGAGGGCTCGATCAGGCTCACGCAAGTGGCATCGTTCACAGGGACATCAAACCTGCAAATGTCATGGTGACCAAGAAAGGACGCTTGGTCTTGGCGGACTTTGGTGTCGCTCGAGTGGGCGACGACGACTCGGTCGTCACTCGTACCGGCGCTGTTCTGGGAACGCCAGCCTACATGTCCCCAGAGCAAGCGAGTGGTGAGGAGGTCGATGCTCGTTCGGATCTCTACTCACTTGGAGCAACACTGTATCGGCTGGCCACGGGCTCTGTTCCTTATGGTGGGAGTTCCGCGCAGGTTATCTCTGGGATCCTAGACGGCAAGAAGGTGCCCGCAGAGCAGCGCGATGCTCGGATCGGTCGCGAGCTTAGCCGCGTCATTGATAGGCTCATGGAGACGGAGCTGAGCGACCGCTATCAATCGGCGCAAGATGCCGCCGAAGCACTGCTCGAGATTGTCACAGGTGGTGGCGAGGAGGATAGCGAGGCGTTGCTCGCAAGCTACGTTCGTGACCCAGGGGCGCAGCTTGAACGCAGCCGAGACGGCATCGTCTCAGCGAACTTGGTCCGGGCCAGGATCCTCTCCCTACAGGGCAGGGCACCGGCGGCCATCGCAATCGCCGAGCGCGTGCTCGCACTCTCGCCTGGCAATGTGCAAGCCCAGGCGCTCTGCGACAGCTTGGGACAGGGAAGAAAGGCTCGGCGGCGACTCTGGCTCGCCATCTTCGGTCCAATGATCGCGACAGCCATCGTCGGTGCGGTGTTCTGGGGAAGTCGTCCTGGGCCAATATCTACCTACGCAGACGCTGCGCACAGTGATGCATGGATTCCGGTTGCAGATGCTTCTTCCTCGGTTCTGCAGACTCCGGTAGCGGTGCAATACGACGCCGGGGCCCGAAAGGCCGACGCTCACAGCGAGGACGCAGCCACAGGACGATCGCATGGGGTTCCCCGAGTCGGTCCCCGCAAGAGGGGCGGCGTGGACGCGGCGGTGGTAGCAACGAGCCTTGCGATGGCGGATGCCGCGCTTTCCGAGGTCCCCGTGGCCCAACCCGCGATGCTCATCGTCAATATTCTCCCGTGGTGCGATGTTTGGATCGACGGTGCCAAGCGAGAGCGAGCCTCTAAGAATACCACCTACCAATTGGCGCCGGGTACCTACTCGGTTGAGTGCAAACAGGCCAGCACCAACATGAGCTGGGCCAGGAAGGTCACGCTCTCTGCGGGGGAGGTGCGCACATTGCTGGGGTCGGTCTTGCCTCCGGTTACGATTGCTGTGCGGCTATCAAAGGGCGAGTCGGTAACAGTTGGCAGTCGGCGGATCGCCGATGGCGAGAGCGCGGTCATCGCAGCTGGACGTCATCGCACCCAAGTGTGGAAATCTGGCAAGCCACGAGGGAATGCCAAATTCATGGATATCCGAACAAGTTGTATCTTGCGTGACGAGCCCAATCTCGTGTGCTCGTCCCGCTAGACCGTCGAGCGAAAAGAATGACCGAGGATGGTGAGTTCTGATTTTTCGAGTGCAAGGCGCGAATGACGATTTTGCCGGGGCAAATGACGAAATGAGCAACGCTGCAATCGGGAAAGCAGGACCATCGGACCGATCATTGTTTGCGCTCGGCGGTCTAGGAGGCTGGTGCACTTCGCACCACTCTCCCTAGAAGAGTTTGCCGAGTCCGCCAGGTAGCTTGTCCGCGATGCCCGCTTTGGCGAGCCAGCCAGGTACGTCATCAGCGTGCTCCTTGAGAAATGCCACGACCTTCTCGGCGGTCTCCTTGTCGATGCCAACCTTCTCGGTGAGTCCTGCGACTAGTTCTTCCATGATGGCGCAGATTATACGCTGGAATTCTGAGCGTGTGTCCGGACGGGAATGTCACATAATCGAGAGTTACCCCAAAGGGCGCCAGCCTCGCTCGTGTGATTCAGAGGGGTTGTGACGGGCAAGCAGGTTGCAATAAGATGTAGCCAAGACTGTGCATGTACTGAGCAAGATGCCTTCGTGGCTGGCGGGAATCGTGGTGCTGTTCGTCGGAGCGGGTGGCTGTTTCTTCACCGAGGTCGTGAATGAAGCCCCCGTGTCGGGCATTCGCACGCTCAAGGACGGCCCGCATTTCATCGGCGAGACCCTGAGTTTCAACGCAACAAAGACGGTCGACGATGTGGTCTCAAATCTCTCCTGCGAGTGGCGCGCGTTCACCTGTCAGGACTCGGCCGGGACAAACTGCACACCAATTGGCGAACCAGAGTTTTACGGCATTACGGGCGAGTTTGAAGTCCTTGTCGAGTCTCACGAGACCATCAAGATCCAGCTGCAAGTCACCGACGAGTTGGGCGCGACGCGCCTCCAGCCAGACATAGTCACGATCGATGTCAACAACCGGGCCCCATCGATTGACCTTGAGGTGACAGGCCACAAAGAGCCACAGACCGACCTCTTTGTTCTCTACCGTGCCATCGATCTTGTCATCGCACCCGGCGTAGGTGGCGGAGACGATGTGACTCTCGATCCGGACGGAGATGAGGTCACCTTCTCCTGGAGCTACTTGGCACCGCCTGGCTCTCAGGAGAGCGCGCGCAGCTTCGACGAAGTAGGCGAGGATGGCTATCGACTGGTCCCCGATGTGAGCGGTCAGTGGACCGTGACTCTAACCGCCGACGACGGTCACGGCGGCACCGACGAGATAACCAAGACCATTCCTGTTGGAGTCGATTCGCCTCCGTGCCTTCAATCCCTTGACCCGGTCGCGGATACCTCGGGCTTCTACTTGGTGGAGAGCGCAGATGGGGCGCGCTCGTTCTCTGTCCTTTCGGTTGTCGATGCCCTCGACCCGTTCCCTATGTCGCCCGGCGCCGACGAGGTGTTTGGCACCTCGACCTTCCGATGGTTTCTGAAAGAGCCTGGGGCAGCGTCATTCACCTGGATAGCTGGGCACGTTGCCGAGAGCTATGCCGTCGATCCTCTCAACTACGAACCGGGCGACCTTCTTGAGCTTCGTGTCGAAGTACAGGATCGAGTGCAGGGGGCGGAGCGAGAATTGACGTGCGCCGACGATGCTAGGGCCTGTGAGCTTAACGCCGGGTCTCAGTGCTTTCAGCGTCTAACATGGGGAGTGCAAATCCAATGACTGAGTTGCCAACGATGCGATTGCTCTGCGCGCTAACGGCAGGCCTGGTGTTAGCGGGGTGTGGCGGCGACAACGGCGCTTACGGAGGGAATGGCCCCGATGGAGGGAAGGGCGGAGGCACCGATGCTGGAGGATCCATTGACTGTGTGCTTACTCTCGTGCCACCCACGGATACCGCGATCGGCCAGGCTATCGAAGTAAGTGCGCAAGTGGACGGCGCTGCCTTTGGCCTTCACGAGTTCACATGGTCTGTCGATCTAGGAGGTATTACTCAGAATATTACTGAGCTCTCTGATCCTGTCGACCGCATCCAGTTTGTTCCAAGCGAGGCTGGGCCCTATAGGGTTGCCGTCAGCGCCACCGTTGGAGGGCTTGAGTGCTTGTCCGCCACGACAACAATTGGAGTCGTAGCAACTGGCGCGCGTAAGAACTCGTATCGAATGCGAGTGGTGACGGCCAGTGGTGCTCCGACGCAAGACATGGCTGTGGATGTATATGGCGGTTCCGATGTGGTCTTGCCGGTTACCGTTCTCAGCGCAGGCGACCTAGTGTCGGGCACGATTCTCGATAGCACAGGGGCGGGGGTGCCCGCCTACATTAGAGCCCGTCTCAGAGATAGCGTTCCACCAGTAGACTATGAGACCTTCTCGACTGAGGGCGGAGAATTCTCTCTGACCCTTCCCGACGAGCGCTTCGACATGCTCATTGTTCCTCAGAGCGGAACTCAGCCTGCCACGCTACGTTCCGATCGCACCGCAGCGGAGGTCGGTACAATTCTTACCCTTGTCGCCCCGACGACGATAGCTGGGCGAGTACTCGATTCCGAAGGTTCTGGCGTACAAGGAGCGCGAGTGAGTCTACTCGTCGATGGGGCAAAGACGACCGAGGCCACTACGGCCGCGGACGGAGCCTTCTCCGTGGAGGCAAGCGGTAGTTTTCTCACGGGTTTGGCCCTCGCCCCAGCTCCTGGAAGCGGCATGCCTTCGCTGCGGGCCGAGGCACTATCGGGCCAAGCCGTCGGCGATACCAGCAATGTAGTCATTCGCTATGCAGATCCAAGCATAGTCGCGCAGGTTGATATCACCAACTCGGGCGGCGGCGGTGCCGTCGGCGCACGGGTGGAGTGGCGGGCGGATGTCGCAGCTGCTGGCACGGTCTCCGTGGACAGCGTTGAGTCTTTGGACGGCACGCTGCGAGTCGCAGCCACAGCAGATGCGATTGGACGGGTGCAGAGCAACATTGTGGCTCGCGACGCAAGCATCGTAGTGCACGGGGCCGGCGGCTCTGAGGCGCGCCTTCTTCGAGATGTCGCATGGGCGACCGCGCCCATCTCGGCCCTCAGTCTCGAAACACTCTTGGCCCTTCCCGTGACAGCGGAGGCCGCGGGCAGTCCACTGGAATCTGCGGACGTTCGGGCTGTTCCCCAAGGCATTCTCGCACCGCAGTTCGGCCCGGTTCAGAGCGTTACTGCGGCAGACGGGTCGGCTGCGGTTGGCGTCGTTCGGGGCGGTGCCTACCAACTACAGGTGGTTCATCCTCTGGCGGGAGAGGTCGGCGCATTCGTTGCAGATGCTCAGCCCGCAACCGTACTAGGGCCCCTAGTGCTTCCGGGCACTATTGTGGCTCATGGGCTCGTCCACGTAGACTCGCAGCCGGCCCCAGGTGCTCAGGTACGTCTCTACTGTGACGATTGCAAGGGCAACGACGCGGTGAGAGTGCACGCCTCCGCTGTCGCTGATAGCACCGGGCACTTCATGTTTCGCATTGCGGATCCTGGAGTCGACGACCTGTAGGATCGGCAGCGATTCTCGGCCCCACGTTGTACACTCAGCGCAGGCTATGCCACCCCATCGCATGACTGCCATCCGGTTCGCTGTGGCGATGACGTCGCTTCTCGCCTGCATCCTGGGCTCGGCGAGATTCGCGCAAGCGCAAGTTGCAGAGGTCGCAGTGCTGCCCATGACAACGTTGGCGCGGGAGATGGCCACCTTGCTTGGCGTAGCGGTTCAGGCGGTTTCCTCGCCGGCGGATGTGCCAAAGAGAACCAAGCTCATAGTCGATGGACGGCTACTGCAGCGAGATAACGACAAGGTCGAGATCGAAGTGCAAGTGCGTCGAGCCAGCACCGGTCGACCTATTGCTACTGTTTCCTCCGGGGTTGGTGCGGCAACTGATATTGATAGGCTCGTTGGGCAACTGGTGGCAACGCTGCGTCCGCTGCTCGAGCAAGCGCTAACGGCTGCTCCTTTCATACTACCGACGACGGTGGTTCGTGGTGTTGCCACTTCAGTGGCAGAAGACAAAGACCGTGGGGCGGCGCCAACAGAGCACCAACGCAGCATACCGGACGTGGGCGTGTGCGAGTAGTTCTGATCGGCGAAGACGGGCTCGCAAGGATGGATATGAGAGTTTTCACCGACACGGTTGTAGGAGGCCGAGGAGATAGGCACCAAGCGCTCGTCTATAGAGTAGCCGAGCAGGCGCTCGACATGGTGGGGCCGCAAGTGAAACGAGCACTGATCCCGATGTCAAAATTCGAAAGGGGAGGGTTATGAGAGTTCTTGTGCATGTTCTAGTGCTCTCCCTGCTTGTTGCTCTCGTCGGCGAGAGAGACGTCTGGGCACAGGCGGAAGGTGACGAAGGTGTGGCACTCGCCGGCAAACAGCTCGAACGAGGTGAGTTTGAGGCCGCGGAGAAGACGATACGAAGGGCGCTACTGGGAGTCGGGAACGAGCGCGCCGAAGCGTTTCGCGTCCTCGGCCTTGCGCTGTTCTTTCAGGAGCGACTGCTCGAGGCTCGTGCCGCCTTTCTCGACTACTTGCGTTCCGAGCCCGATGCTCACCTCGATCCAGCCTTGGTACCACCGGAAGCGATTACGCTCTTCGAAGATGTGCGAGCGCGAAACCTGGCCGAGATCGAATCACTCAGGCCCAGACCGAAGAAGAAGCGCTACCTCCTGTTGAATCTCGTGCCAGGAGCGGGACAGCGTCAAAACGGCGACACCACAAAGGGGATCATCGTCGCCGTTGGTCTTGGTGCGTTGCTAGCAACGAACATCGGCTCCTACTACTGGCTCAAGAACAAGTGCGACGACGTCACCCGGGTATGTGGAGATGCCGACGAAGATGATGCACGAGGTGCCCGAGATATGCAGGTCGTTAACCAATTCAGTGGAGTGGCCGCGGTAGGTGTCTACACATACGCCGTCATCGATGGTTTCCTCGGATACCGAGCCGCCAAGCGCGCAGAGAGCATGCGTACCCGTCACCACATGGGCTTCGATCTCCTACCTACCAAAGAAGGGGCAAGAGCGCAGTGGTCAGTAGAATTCTGAGTATTGGGGGCTAGACGGTGAGGTCTGGCGCCCTCGCCCAGGGGCCGGTGGCCCGTCAGAAGTGGTGCCGGGTGCTACAGCCCGGGGGGATTATGCCTCCAATTACCTTGAGCGTCTCTTGTCTCAGCGCTACCCTGGCAATGAAGGGATGCGACAACCAGTCAAATTTGGCAAGTACCTACTTCTTGGGCGCATCAGCGTCGGAGGAATGGCCGAGGTATTCAAAGCGAAGAGCTTTGGCGAGGAGGGCTTTGAGAAAATCATTGCCATCAAACGCATCCTCCCGGCTCTGGGACGTGACGAAGACTTCATCACGATGTTTATCGATGAGGCGAAAATTGCCGGTCAGCTAGCTCACGCCAACGTCGGCCAGATCCATGAACTCGGGCAGGTCGACGGGGCTTACTTCATTGCGATGGAGTACATCTGGGGCCGAGACCTGCTCCAGCTTCAGAATCGTTTCAAGAAGCGGGGGAGGAGGCTCTCGAGGGCTGCGGCCGGCTTCATTGTCATGAAGGTTTGCGAAGGTCTGCACTACGCGCACAAGAAGCGCGACGTCCTTGGCGCAGCGATGCAGATTGTTCATCGTGACTGCTCTCCTCAGAACGTCGTGGTCTCTTTCGAAGGCGAAGTCAAGCTCATTGACTTCGGCATCGCTAGGGCTGCATCTCGTTCCTCTCGCACCAACGCGGGTGTTCTCAAGGGCAAGTTTGGCTATATGTCACCGGAGCAGGTTCGCGGGCTACCTCTCGATAGGCGCAGCGACATCTTCTCTCTAGGTATTATTCTATTTGAGACATTGACGGGAAAGCGCTTGTTCGACGGTGAAAGCGACTTCTCCACGCTCGAGAAGGTTCGCAATGTCGAAATCGATCACCGACTCATCGAGGAGGCTCAGGTTCCTCGGGCGCTCCAGGCCATTCTTCTCAAGGCTCTCGCCCGAAGTGCAGACGATCGCTACCAGTGGTGCTCGGAGATGCGTGACGATCTGAGGATGTATCTCCAGACCATCGAAGACGCGTACAGCTATCGCAGTCTCGGTGAGGAGATGCGTGAGGTCTTTGCTGACGAGTTCAACCGCGAGAGGGAACTCATGGACCTCTATTCCCAAATCGGCCCGGAAGGGCTGCCAGAGGAAGAGCAGTCTGCGGAGCATCTAGTCGGCGTTGACGAGCTCGAACAGCCGAAGGCGTCGGATGAATCGGTCCTCGACTCTCTCGACTTCATCGAGACATCTTCGCCATTGGCGAGGCAGAGCGGTGGCGGAGTTGACGGCTTCGAAGACAATCCGACCGAGATATTCGGCGAAATCGAAATGCAGGAGATGGCAACCGAGACCTTGGAAGCCGACGCTGCGGTTGCCGAAAAGCCCACGAAGGACAATCCCGTCGCCCCCATCAAGACGGTCGATTTCGCCGAACTCTTTGCAGATAGCTACGATCGTGGAATCTCGCAGCCGCTCATTGGTGCCGACGATGGCGCCAAGGTCATGGTTGCTGGTGAGAAGAGATCTAGCAGCGCCTCGGCGAATGCCCTCGTAGCGTCGCTGCCAACGCTTGGAGGCCCCCGTCAGACAAGCGGCACGGCACAGGTCCATCGAAGCGCTATTACTGGACCGGGTTCCTCCGGCCAACACTCGGTGGCTGCAATGACGCAAAGCACCGGTGAGATGCTACCCATTGGTGAGGCAGCGAAGCCGGGGCTTCCTGCTACAGGTGTGCGCGCAAGGCCTGGACGCCAGAGTGGGCGCCGAAGCGTTCTTGTCGGCGTAAGTGTGGCTGCTGTGGCTGTTCTTGTCTTGCTCGCGATACGTGGGATGTTCTTCGCCACAGGATCGGCGGGGAATGGCCCCGCGCCGCGGGCAACCCTGCTCGTCCTTGTGGGCGACAAGGAAGGTGCGGATGTCTTCTTGGGGGCCGAGAAGGTGGGAGCCGTTCCGCCGGGGGATGCACTTACGGTAAACAAGCTTGCTCCCGGCACCTACGACATTCGCGTCGAGCGAAAAGGCGCTTCCGGCTGCAAGGAGACTATCGCCGTCTCGGCGGAGAAACCCAAAGTCTTCAGTTGCGATTTTGCGGCCGCCGAGCAGGGAAGGCTGCTAATTGAGGATTTGCGCGATGGCGACCGAGTGGTCATCGACGGAAAGACCGCCATTACCTCTGACGTCAGCGAGCCAATCTCCTTGGTTGCGGGCCGCTCTCACATGATTGCGATAACTCGGGATGGCAAGCTTGTCGACGAATTCGAGGTCACTCTCGAAGCCGACAAAGAGGTTCGTCACGAAATGATCCGAGAAGAGATTGCACTCGATGCGGGCGTGGAAGAGTTGGTGATGCAGCCCGATGACATCAGCGCCAAAGAGCCCAAGACCAAGAGTCGCGATTGGGCGAATAGCGAGTCATCAAAGAGTCTGCTCGGCGACGAGCCCGACAAGTCTAGGAATAGGCGGGGGGGGAATGAGTCAAAGCCCACGACCAAGAAGCCAGCGTTTGTGGTCGATATCACCGACGACGAGCCTCCGTCGCAGAAGGCTACGGGCCCAGGCTATCTTGTTCCTTGGACGCGTCCCTGGGCTCGCGTTCACGTAGACGGCAAGGACACGGGCAAGATCACGCCGGTGGCTCCAAGCGCAAAGATCCCACTATCGCCGGGCCCACACAGAGTGACCTTCGTCGTGGGCGAGACGAAGCATCACTTCCAAGTCAAGATCGAGTCTGGCAAGACAACCAAGCTCACCAAGATCCTGGAACCGTAGCTGCGACGTCGAGACTCTGGTGTCACTAGACCGCCGAGCACAAAGCCTGATCGTTCTGGCGGCCTCTTCTTCCCGATTGCGGCGTTGTTCATATCGTCACCTGTCCCGACAAGCTCCTCATTCGCGCCTTGCACTCGAAAAATCAGAACTCACCATCCTCGGTCATTGTTTTCGCTCGACGGTCTAGCTCGAGTGTCACCGGCACGAATCGCCCGCTACGACATATCGAGGTCGTTCGGATCGATCTTGCGGAGTCTGAGGGTACGGCTCTTGCGGCCACGCATCAGGCGCTGCCTGACGCGCTCGTGTTGGCGCATCTTGTAGGATGCGTGATTATTGTCGCCGAGCTCGTTCGCGGTGGCTGTCTGCTTGTCGCAAATCTGAAACTCGGTGAGCACGAAGACAACGTGGCCGAAGTCGGGGCGGGGCTGGGCACCAAAGCTCTCCACACGAACCGGCAGGTCGGCGACAAAGTTGATTATCTTGTAGTTCGGAGCGGAGAACTCGTTGACCGGAAGAGCTGCTGTCTTGACTTGCTCCATCTCCAAATCATCTTGTCCGTGCAAGCGGTTTTCACGTGGCGCATCACCGGTTTCAAGATCGTCGAATGAGATGAGATGGTTCACCGATTCGCCGGGCACGACATAGTTGAATGGAATGAGACGGCGATGCAGAGCCGCCATGATTGGCAAGAGGTCACTTCCATTGCGTACGATCATGCGGAAGCGCAGCTTGTCGTAAATGCTCGCGGCGAGTGTTGAGCGTTTGGCGATGAGCTTGGAGATGAGGGAATCGAGAGTCTTGCGGCTCCATTCAAATTCGATAATGGGGAAACCGTCTGCTCGCAATTCCTCCACGACCTGCATCACTTTGAGCTCAATCGCGTGATACATCTTGTCGTGAGAAATCGATAAGCGGGTAGCCAGTTCGCGCCCGGCAAGGTGGTGGATGATGTGCATGACCTTCAGGATCACGCAGGCCCAAACCTGGTGTCGCCCTGCTTTGGAGGCCACCAGGAATATGTCCCGAGCCGGCATCCCCTCGGCGATCGATTCTGGGAACTCAAATTCGAAGTTGTGTGCTAGGTAGTCGACCGCCTGCATGCGAATCTCCTCGAGCCGCAGCATGTCGTCCTCGCGACTCGGATCGAACTCATTGACCTTTAGGAATCTATCGACGGCGGCGTAGTCGTGGAAGTCGAGCTGGTGCCAGTCGATGACAGAGCCACCACGAAGGAGGAGGCGAACTGCCTCAAGATCCTCAATTCGGAGGTCAGACGCATCAAGGGCGCTCAGTTCGGAGTCTACAATCTTGCGAGGCGGTTCCACGAGCGGCCGGAGCGTACTTGATCCGCTCTCGCTAGTCCGGACTCATTACGGGATTCTCTCGGGAATCAAACCGCATTTTACACGCTATCGGGAGAGTCGCAGTGTGGCTGTAAAGAGGCTGATGGCCAGGAGCCCGACTACGACATTTCCAATGATTGCGATCATGTGTTTCCTTTTTAGCGGCCTGTCCGCTCCGAATCCAGAAAGTGGCGCGACCCTACGCGCTTTTTTTCCGAGATGACATGAAGTAGCTCCACCACCTGCTCGGTTTCTACTAGGCTTAGAAGATGCGCCGCCTATTGATGACAACGCTCATCGGCCTGGTGGTATTCGCAAAAAGCACCGATATCCAGGCTGATCGAGCTACTGCCCGGGAATTGACTCGCCTCGGTGTGGTCTGGGCTAGTCGGGGGGATGCTGCGGAGGCTCTCAGGTACTACCAACGAGCGATCGCTAGCGATCACGATTACGCCAGGTCGTATGAACTCGCGCTGCCTCTGTGGCTTCAGTCGGGCGAGGAGTCCCGGGCACGCAAGGAACTCGAGAACCTCACTCTGCGGTGTCCCAAGTGTGCTTTTGCCTGGTACGCGTTGGGCACACTATATCGGCGGGCTCAGCGCTTCGATTTGTCCGTCCTAGCCTACGAAGCTTATCTGGGGCGGCGTCCGGGGGATCCAGATGCTGTATTCGGCATGGCGATGGCGTTGGTTGCGCTCAAGGACCCAAGGGCTCACGCGACGTTGGAGCGTTACGTCGCTCTCGAGAAGCGGCCTGAGCGCAGCAAATATCGCGAGCGGGTTCTCCATCTTATCGACTTGGAGCGAGCCCGAGCGGGCAAACTACCCACGCCTCTGCAGAGGCTGCTGCCGTACATTGAGCCTCTGCGGCCATGGATCGCAATTCTCTGGAGGCGGACTAGCGACGGCGACGCAAACCGTGGGTCACAATAAGAGACCACGTCAAGAAAGCCCCCGCCCCCTTGGCTACCCACCATGCGAGCTTCGCACGCTCCATGTCTCCTCGTCCCTCGAGCACGATCGCGATGGCCGCGCTGGCAATGCCTATCGAGACGATCATCGCCTGATGTCCAAGCCGATAGATAATGTCGGTATTGCGATCGAGATTCTGGAAGCGAACACTGAGGTCGCCAGTTCGAGCTTGCTTGAGAAATTTTCGGACATCCCCTGGGAGCGCGGCGACCGAGACTGCTACGTCCTTGGTTGTGTCAACAACCAGGGTTGACCAGTCGCCGTCGTCGCCGAGCACAAATCGCTCGAGGTAGGGGCGAATCACCAACATGGGATTCATGCTGGGATCGAGAGCGGTGCAGAGCCCCATGAGAAGGAGAAGAGTTCGCTCGAGCAGGATCCACTCTTTGGGGACATGGAAGTTCGCCGTTAGCTCGCGAAACGAGATGTCCATCCTGCGAAGATCTGCGAGGTTCTCTAGACTCTTCTGTGGGTCGAACTTAATGTCCTTGAGGTTGAGCGTGTCGAAGGAAATTTGTTCCTGGAAATAGGCGTGAAAGTACTCGACGACGCGCTCAAAAAGAGCCTCGTCGCCACCCTTTGCCACAAACCCCATACTTCGCATCGCTTTGACGATACGTTGACTGTCATTGGTAATTGCCCCCGTCACGAGATCCGCAATACCGCGGCGCATCTCAGGAGAAACTCTGGCAACAGCCCCAAAGTCGATGAATACGACACTTAGACCCGTAGTCCTGCTGTTGCGAACTAAGAGATTTCCTGGATGTGGGTCTGCGTGATAGATGCCGTCCGTGAAGATCTGCTGGCAGTACGATTCGACAACCAAACGAGCCAATTCGCTGCGATCGACCTTGATCGCGTCCAGGGCGGAGAGGTCGGCGATCTTCACACCGCATTCGAAGTGGGTGGTGAGCACGCGGGCAGTTGAGAGTTCGTTCACAACCGTTGGGAAGCAAACGTCGGTACGTCCGACGAAGTTCTTCTTGACGTTGTTACAGTTCTCGGCTTCGAGCTCAAAATCGAGCTCTTCGAGAATCATGAGCCGGATCTCGCGGTACATATCGCTGAGGCCTTCGTAGTGTACGAAGTGCCCGACGATCGAGAAGATACGACGCAGTGTCCTCAGGTCGCTGCGGACGACCGACTCGATGCCAGGATATTGCACCTTCACGGCAACCTGGGTTCCGTCGCGTAGGGTTGCCCGATGCACCTGTCCCACGGAGGCCGAAGCGATGGGACGCTCTTCGAACGTCGCGAAGAGGTCGAGTGGACTCTTGCCATCGAACTCCTCGCGAATGCGCTCCGCGATCTTTTCGAATCTTCTCGGAGGCACATTGTCCTGCAAACCTTCGAGCTCGCAAAGAAACTCCGCGGGAAGAAAATTGGTCATGATGCTGATGAGCTGACCAACTTTTATGAAGAGACCTTGGAGTGTTCTGATCGTTCGTTCGATTCGGCGAGCGTTGCGCCGATTCTTCTCGCGAAGGATTCGGGCAATGGAATCTTCCGATCGAAATCGAGATTGGAAGCGAAGAGAGAGGTAGCTCGCGATGACCACGAAGGTTGTCCAGTAGGCACGGAGAAATCGCAACCGGGAGGATGGGGGCAGGGGGGCGGCCTGTTCCGCCGGAACTCGAGCAAACGCTGAGTATGATTCGGCTATCGGCCGGGAACGGGGGGAGGCTCCCACCTCGGCGCACTCGTCCACGTTTTGTGCGACTTCTCGAGCTGCTTCGGTGTTGCTCTGCTCCATACCAGCCATGCTTGCCATATACTAACGCGAAGCACCGGAACTCCCCTATGGACGAAGTCGACGATCAAGAAGAAATCTCTGAAGAACCTGAAGACGATGGAATTCCCGACGCGGTTCGGCGAAGACTAGAGACGTTTGTGCCCGAACTCGTGCGCAAGACCTTTGCCGCCGGGCTAGGGGCCGCCTTTGCGACCGAGGAGGGTATCCGCAAGATCACAAAGGACATTCCCCAGGCCAAAGACGTTGTGGACTACGTCGCGAGTACCGCGGGCTCGACAAAAGATGACGTCATGCGCGTGATGGCTCGCGAGACTCGTGAGTTCTTGCAGACCGTGAACTTCTCCGAGGAGATTGCGAAGATGCTCACCATGCTCTCGTTCGAGGTGAAGACAGAGATTCGCTTCATTCCCAATGATGAGAAGTACGGCGGCATCGAGCCAGATGTGAAAGCTAAGGTGCGCGTCAAGCGAGGTGCAGGCGACGAAGAGAGCGCGGAGGACGGCGACGAAGAGGCCCCAGAGCGCGCAAAGAATCGGCGGCGCAGGCTCACATTTGGCGGCACTCGCACTTCGGAAGAAGGCGAAGAAAAGTAGCTCTGTGTCCAGGCGGGCTCCGATGGCGGCGCTAGGGGATCCATTCATTCTCTAGACCGTCGAGCGAAAAGAATGACCGAGGATGGTGAGTTCTGATTTTTCGAGTGCAAGGCGCGAATGAGGATCTTGCTGGGGCAAATGACGATATGAGCGACGCTGCAATCGGGGAAGCAGGACCATCAGACCGATCATTGCTTACGCTCGGCGGTCTAGCGCTACAGTGGCGCATTAGATATCTCGGGCATATTCTCAAAGCGCAACTTCGTACCAGCGTCAACGCCGTTTGCTGCTGTCCAACCGCCGTTTACTTCAATAACGTAGCGAGTCGGAATGCCAATGCTGCGGCTCTCCAGACTCAGTGGGACCGTATCTCGCTCGACCCCCGCCACAACCAGATCCTCGGTAACAAAGAGCATATCGAGCGGGATGAGGGTGTTCTTCATCCAGAAGCTACGCACTCTATCGCCACCGAAGACAAAGACCATCCCTCGCTCAGGTGCGAGATGTTGGCGATGCATGAGTCCGCGTTGAATGCGGGCAGGCGTCGAGACAACCTCCAGGGCAACGCGCTTCTCACCCTGCTTCGTTTCAAAAACGACCTCGGTCTGTAGCTTGGGTACCGCTCTCTCCGGGCTTGGCGAGTCTTCTCCAGCCGAGGGTGATTCCGCACTACCTCCAAGGGCATTCTCGGAAGCCGGATCGGCATCCTTGCTGCAGCTCGCAGCAATTACCGAGACCATCGCCAGAGACCACAACACAGCACCTTGCATGGTGGCATGATACCTTAGTCGCGTGACGCACCCCGGACGTGAGGCCAAAGGGCTCGTCTACCTGGTAGGCGCTGGGCCTGGTGATCCGGGGCTGCTTACGTGTCGAGGCCGCGAATGCCTGGAGAAGGCTGAGGTTCTAATCTACGACGGTTTGGCCCCCATTGAATTGCTCGCCTACACCCCGGAAGGCTGCGAGCACATTTACGCGGGCAAAAGACACTCGGCGCACGGTCGGCCGTACTCGCAAGAGGGCATCAACCAACTACTTGTCGAGCGAGCCGCAGCCGGGCAGACTGTGGTCAGGCTCAAGGGCGGTGATCCGTTCGTCTTTGGTCGGGGCGCCGAGGAGTGCATGGCTCTTGCAGATGCAGGGCTAGCTTTCGAGGTGGTGCCCGGGGTCAGTTCGGCAACTGCTGTTGCGGCGTATGCAGGCATTCCGCTCACCGCTCGCAATATAGCTGCCTCAGCCGTTCTTGTAACCGGGCACGAAGCAGCGGAAAAGAATGGCGGCAGAGTTAACTGGCAGGCGGTTGCTGGGCACCAGAGCATCGCGCTCTTCATGGCCTGGAAACAAATCGACGACTGCGTGGAGAAACTCATTCGAGCGGGGATGGCCCCCACGACGTTGGCTGCGGCAATCCGGTGGGGAACACGGGCAGGGCAACGCACGGTCAAGACGACGTTGGCCGAGTTGCCCGACATCATGCATCAAGATTTCATGCGACCGCCGATCCTGGTGGTTATTGGCGAAGTTGTAGGGGCCAGCGACAAGCTCGCTTGGTTTGAGAAGCGTCCACTCTTTGGCAAGCGCGTCCTGCTCGCACGGTCTCCAGAGAGAGCTCGCGGAGTTTGTTCAGCACTTCGTGAAATGGGTGCCGACGTGCTGGTCGCACCGACGACACAGATTGAGATTGCATCCGGCGATGAGCTTGTGTCCTTGGGGGAACTCTTGGTGGGTGGAGAATGGGATTGGCTCATGCTCTCTAGTGCCAATGGTGTTCGTGCCTGCCAAGAGGCACTAGTCACACGGGGCGTCGACTCTCGTGCATTGGCTAGCGGCCGCATTGCCGCTGTAGGTCGCGCTACGCAGGCAGCACTAGGCGAGATGGGCCTCACCCCAGACCTCATCCCAGACCTCACCCCAGACCTCGTTCCTTGCGAGAGCCACGGAATAGGCTTGGCCCAGGGGCTCCTCGCTCTCTTGGAGAAGGGCAGCGCTACGCGTATTCTCTATCCGCGGGCTCATCAAGGCCGAGAAGATGCAGTC
>JAAEPE010000936.1 GCA_024222395.1 Myxococcales bacterium | reverse complement strand
CTTGCGAGGATCTGTAACCACTGACAGGCACGCGAGAAGCTCAGCGACTTGCGGATTTGGGCTTTCACTGGATTGAGCGAGACTTGACACCACACAGGTAGATCAAGAAAACGATCCCTCGTCAAACATGATCGCATTTTAGCTACTTAGCTGGTCACTTGTTCCCGCCGCGTCCGACCTGACGACTTTGCGATCACCGTGGTCCCGCTACCGACGATTCTAGCTCGCACAATCGTATCGTGGTTGGACTAGAATGCGTCGTTTTCTAAGCAGGCAAATCGGTAGAAATCGATTATGCCTCGTGCCACGAAGCCCGTTGGGTGTGAAGAGAGCCACGCAAAGGCAAATGCTGTTTAACGATTGGGCAAACACATCATTTCTCTGCTCTCTGGCGTTCAACTTCTTACCTCTCTCCTGAGGTTCAGATCTCTCTCCTAAGAAATGACTCCACATTGGGGATAGGGCTGATCCAAAGCCGATCGCAATAGGCATTTTCAGTGATCCCAGTTACCAAATATGTGCATTGAGAAAAATATTCGTAGCGAGGGAGAAATGCGTGCTTCCGTTCCTGGCAACGTCAAGGTAGAGAAACAAGGAAAACAAAGAAAATTGAGAAAATAGAGAAAGCGGCGAAAACTGGGAAGACCGGGAATGTGGAGAAGCAAGAGATTGCGTCTCTGTGACCGAGCTTGCCAGCACCGCGAACGACGTTGCTGAGAGGTACTAGATGTCAAGCACACCAAGAGAGCCTATGAAAATTGCGGAGCGTTCCCTGTTAACCACTCAGGAAGTATCTAGCCTCCTGGGGGTCGATCCGAGCTCAGTAAACAACTGGGTTCGGAGTGGCAAGCTTGTCTCGTACAAGACGCCAGGGGGGCACAATCGCATTGAGGCAGCTACGCTGTGTAAGTTTCTCGATAGCAACGGTATGGCCACACCAGAGGCTCTGCGCGATGCGGCCAGGCGCCGAATCCTGGTTGTTGATGATGATGCCAAAGAGCTCCGACGGTGGCGCCGGCAGCTACCTACCACCCACGATCGGGTCCAACTTCGGTGTGTCGACAACGGTATTGACGCCTTGGTCCAGGTAGGCGCGTTTCAGCCACACTTGATCGTCCTCGACTTCGTTATGCCAGGGCTCGATGGCATTGACGTGTGCAAACGACTCCAGCATATGCCCGAACTTGAAGGGGTTGCTGTGGTGGTCGTGTCGGCCT
Organism: Myxococcales bacterium; assembly: GCA_024222395.1. Taxonomy (GTDB): domain Bacteria; phylum Myxococcota_A; class Polyangia; order Haliangiales; family Haliangiaceae; genus NORP324. The sequence goes on along the minus strand of JAAEPE010000936.1, from coordinate 8,005 downwards.
CTATGACGCAGGACGTGATGGACAGAGCTGTCGCTGCTGGCGCCCGTGCTGCTTGGAACAAGCCGCAGTCCATCCGTCGTTTTCTCGAACTCCTAGACATTTCCCCAAACACCTAAGGTTCCCACCCACTAACTCAAGGACATGATCATGAAATCAGCAGTCACCGCATCGACCCCTTCTACCCTCAATTTGCCAGTTAGCCAGCCAACTTTACCCGTGAGAGAGGAGTCGCGGTACCGCGCCGCCGATTATCTTGCCGACGCTCTAGTAAACGCGGGAGTCGAAGTGGTCTTTGGAATTCCCGGTGGATCCATTGGCCCGGTTTACGACGCTCTACTTGAGCGACCATCGATTCGTGTTGTGACCACGAGGCACGAGTGTAGTGCTGTGTTTGCTGCGGCTGCTTATGGACGGGTCACAGGGAAGGTCGGGGTTGTACTCGTCACTTCTGGTCCCGGCGTTCTTAACGCGATGAACGGAATTGGGTCCGCGATGGCCGATTCTCTGCCGATTCTAGTTATCGCCGGCGAAGCTGCTCGCGAGGGTTTCGGTCGAGGTGCAGTACAGGAAGGATCTTCATATGCCCTCAACATAGTTGCGATGACATCCCATATAACAAAGGCATCTTTCGAACTAACTTCTGCTGGTACTGCCCCGTTCATGTTTCAGCAGGCTATGCGAATTAGCTCAACAGGCAGACCAGGTCCGGTGCTTATGAGTGCTCCCCTCGATGTTCTCTCGGGGCACATTGGCCGCCCTACTCTTCTGGCTTGCAAATCGGGAGAAGACTCGGTTTCAGGCGCGGAACTCGATACGGTAGCAAGAACCCTTGAGGCACCAGGCCGGAACGTTATTCTGGCTGGTTCTGGATCCCGTGGAGCAGCTCATGAGTTGCGATTGCTCGCAGAAAAACTCGGGTGCCCAGTCATGACGACGCCCAAGGGCAAGGGCATATTTCCAGAAGACCATCCCCTAGCCTTGGGCGTCTTCGGCATGGGCGGACATCCCTCGACCTCCGATTACGTTGAGCAAGGTGTGGATGTTTTGCTTGCGGTGGGCACAAGTCTCAATGAGGTGGCTACGGACGGTTGGAGCCAAGCCCTTACTCCGCGGCGTGCGCTGCTTCATGTCGATGTAGATGCCACATCAATTGGTCGCGTCTATCCGACGGACGTTGGCATCGTTGCGCCGGCCAAGATTGCGCTAGCTGCCCTGCTGCAGCGCGTCGCGACAAAGGTGGATAGCACAAACACGAGTTCAGGCCTGCGCTACGCTTTTGATGCTGCCTCGATGGATGTCGTTGGCAGCGAAGGCATCGCGGCTCCCCGAGCCATCTGGGAACTCCAAGCTTGTCTGCCGGCAGACACCATCTACACCACAGACAGTGGAACCAATCTCTTCTTCGCCATTCACTACCTCAAGATTTCGCATCCAGACGCATTTGTAAGCTTTCTTGGACTTGGTTCGATGGGAAGTGGGCTACCGGCTGCTGTGGGGGTGCAGATGGCGGCCCCCGACCGCAAAGTCGTGGCTGTGCTCGGAGATGGCGGCCTTGCTATGGTGGCCGGAGAGCTTTCGACGATTTCTGAATTGCGCTTGCCTATGATCATCGCGGTCCTAAACGATCAACGCTTTGGCATGGTGGAGTTTGGGATGAAGGCGACGTTTGGCCGAGCGCCGACGTTCGAAATGACACACTTTGATGTCGTGGGTGTCGCCAAATCTTGCGGGGCCGAGGCTGTCGCGATTCACCACGTGGTGGACATTGCCCCTGCCATCGCGGCTGCCCCCAGCGATCGACCGCTGGTGCTCGATATTCGCATCGAGTGTGGATTAGGGCTCCCGACCAACAAACGCTTTCAACAGATCACCAAGAACACTCAGAGCCTGGCAAACTAGTGAAGGGGTTTCTATGCAAAAACAAGTAGCGGCCGGAATTTGGGGTGTTGGTACGTACTTACCCCCGACGGTACGAACCAATGATTGGTGGCCAAAAGAGGTTGCGAATGCATGGCTCGAAAAGGACGCCAAGATCGTTCCAGAGAAGAGCAGGACACGTCCAGAGCCCAAGACCGAAGGACAGCGCCGCGTCCTCGAAGCCATGGCGAAGTACCGAGACGATCCGTTCTACGGGGCCGTTGAGCGCCGCGTTCTCGATGAAGACAAGAGTGCTTCGGATATGGAGATTAAGGCCGCCGCAGCGGCTCTTGCGGATGCGGACGTCGATCCTGCATCTATCGACTTGGTCCTTGGTTTCAGTATCGTGCCTGATTATCAAACCTCCCCTAATGCTTGTCTTTTGCACAAGACCCTCGGTTTACCACGATCATGTTTAGCGCTAGCAACGGATAGCTCCTGCAATTCATTCCTACATCAGCTATCCTTGGCAGAGTCGATGATTCTATCGGGCCGCGCCAAGTTCGTACTCTTGTTCCAGTCCAACTTGCTAAGGAGGCTAATTGCAGAAGATTGGCCAGCCTCGGCATGGTTTGGAGATGCCGCAACAGCAATTGTTGTCGGTCCGGTCTCCGAGGGACACGGAGTCTTAGCCATGAGTCACCGGGTCGACGGAACGACACATGATGCACTTGTTGCTAGCGTGCCCGGAAGACGCTGGTATGAAGAAGGCCGGGTCCTTTGGCATCCGCGGGATCCCAAGCCAGCTCGAGAACTTATCCTGCAGGTGGCAGATCACGGCAATGAGGTTGTTACCGAAGCTTTGGAAAATGCTGAAATTTCGAAGGCCGATATCAGTTTCTATTCCAGCCATCAGGCAACGCCTTGGTTTCGGCCTGTGACCCAAGACTTCATCGGGTTGACGAATGCACGGTACGCGGACACATTCGACTTTGCTGGCCATGTAAGTTCCTGCAACATTCCACTCGCCTTGCACGCTGGAAAGCAGGAAGGAACACTGAAAGATGGTGACGTCGTCGCAACTTACTCGGGCGGCTCAGGGGTAACCTGGTCGAGTGTTGTCATGCGGTGGGGCCGTGGATGAAAGAGGTCTCGTGCAAAGCGTTCGAGCCTTTCGAGCGCGCGGTTGCTGGCGGACAGGTTCCAGAGGCGGAATTGCTCCGCGACATCGCATTTTCGATTGTGACACTACGGGATCGTCATGAGCGAATTGATTGGTCCTCGTATTGCCAGCTTGCGCGGAATGCTCGCCGATATCTCTCGCTTGAAGACTTCGAAACGCTAGGAGGGACATTCGCGTCTTCCACAGGGTTCCGCATTGGCTTGCTGGTTGCGAGGCTTCTCTTTCGACCCGCTCGTTTTCTTCGACTCATGCAAGGCATGGAGCGAGAGGGCAAGGAGATGTTTACTTGTGTGCGAGCCACATCAGAATCTTTAGCTCGAGATCAAGTTCGCATCACTCTGACGATCGACAGTGATCGTGAAGCCTGCCCTGAGTTCTTCCATATCACCAAAGGAACACTTGCCGCCCTACCTCCACTACTTGGCTCGCCCCGCTCGACAATGAATGCCACGATTGAGGAGAAGTCCGCAACCTACGATATGTTCGTACCGCCCCAGGAGGGGCTCGTCCGTCGACTTCTGCGTATTGCAGCGATGCCATTTACAGCGACAGATGTGGCAAATGCGCTTCAAGAGTCTCATGAGGTCCTCCTCGAGCGTTATGCGCAGCTCGAGACCGCGCAAGCTACCCTTGACGTACAAGCTGGGCATCTCCGGGCGGCCCATACAATCAACCAAGCCCTGCAGGAACGTGTTGATCTACGTGACACTCTCGTTGCAATCACAAGCTCTTTGCTGAGTGCACTAGGGGCACAAGGCGTCAAAGTGCGCATCGACTGTGAATCCGAAGGAGCCGCGATTGTCGAAGAACATCTGTCTGGCGATATCTGCATGGGAATGTCGATTGAACGGGATGTTCCCGGGCGGGACGGGAGCATCGGCACTGTGTGCGTGTGGCTAGATTTTTCGGAGTCGTTCGATCACAGTGCAGCCACATTGGACTTTGTATTACCCAACATCCTCATCGCTATTGAGAATGCTCTCAACCACGATTCCTTGCTGTGCTACCGGGACGCATTGGAAGTTCGAGTGGTTGAGCGAACACAAGAATTGCGTCAGACTCGCGATGAACTCGCTGTTTCTCTGGAGGAACTCAAGATTGCTCAGGCCGCGCGCGAGACGATCTTTGCGAACATCAATCATGAGATACGCACGCCCCTAGCAATTGTGGGCCTGGCAAGTGATGAGGCCCGTGAGGCAAATAGCGAGGGTCGGGAAGTTGTCGTCGCGAAACGTCTAGATAGTATCGACAGGAGTGTGGCGCGCCTGCTGCGACTTGTTGACGGGTTGTTGGCTCTGGCAGCTCTTGATGAAGGTAAGCTGACGCTGCGTCTAGAGCCCCTCAATATCGAGGCACTGCTAAAGGCCGAGGTCGGTGCCTGGGAGCCTCTTGCCAGAAAGCACTCGATCGCCTTGACGTTTGCATCGCGCTCTGACGAATGGGTGCATGCTGATCCAAACGAGCTTGCGGGCGTCGTTGGCAATCTCTTGTCAAATGCGGTCAAGTTTACCCCTAGCGGAGGCACAGTTCACGTAAAGCAAGAGCGCGTAAATGATCGCGTGGAAATCTCGGTGACGGATTCTGGGGTTGGTATGAGTGAGTCGTTCGCCAAACAGGCGTTTGAGCGCTTTTCACAAGGCCCCCAGCCCGTTCGCCCAACCGCTAGTGGAAGCGGCATTGGACTATCCATTGTCCGCGAGGTGATCGCGGCCCACGGCGGTACGGCACAAGTGTCGGCCAACCCCGAAGGTGGAACTTGTTTCGTCCTCTCCATTCCCGTAATGAAAGACAGGCTTCAGGAGCATAGCTTTTCTGATGGTACGGTTCTCAAACTCTACACACCGCTCCCTGAGGCCGATGAGCCTGCGCCCGAGCTTGATTCCGAGAATGCCGTCGCGTTTCGATACTCCGTGCTCATAGCTGAAGATTCGACAGAGCTACGCAATGCCATGATTCGATGCCTAAGCCCGCACTATCGAGTGCTGAGCGCCGGCGATGGTCAAGCAGCCCTTGCGCTCGCCGAAGCCCACTTACCGGACCTCTTGATTGCTGATATCAGCATGCCAAAGATGGACGGACTGGAACTCACACAGCGCTTTGTGTCCATTCCCGAGAATAGAGCGGCGCGGGCACTTCTAGTCACAGCAATCAGCGCCATGGACACCCGGCTTGCAGGCTTTGCAGCTGGTGCAGTTGATTACATCGAAAAGCCTTTTCATCCTCAAGAATTGCTTGCCAGGGTCAAAGCGCAGCTTGCGATTCGCGATGTCATTTTACAATTGCATGAAGTTGAAAAGGCTGCGTCTATTGGCCTCTTGGGAGCCGGACTCGCGCATGAACTCCGAAATCCACTGAACATCATCTGCAACGGAATGATCCCACTTAAGAAATCGCTTCCCGAGGGCACCCTTGCGGAGGGCTCACGAGCTTCGGTAATGCTCGGCCTCATCGAAGATGCAGCGACTAAGATGTTTCGTGTCTCAAATGCGATTCTCGAGTTTGAAAATGCTTCGCAACTACTCTTGACGCCCATTTTGCTGTCGACGTTGATTGCGGAAGCGATCGAAGCGGTAAGTGAACTTGACCTGGCGCGGGTCGAAGTCGTGTGTGCACCGGCGATGACGATTACTTGCAGTGGGGTGCTGCTCCTTCAGGTATTCAGCAACATCCTGCAGAACGCCATACGCGCGGCCGGTGTAGCTGGTACGTTTGGTATTCATGCACGCGAAGAAGATGGCATGACGATCATACAGTTTTCAGACAATGGCCCGGGAATCAAGCCTGGCGAGCGAGAGCGGGTGTTTGAGCCATTCGTTACCACGGCCAGTCCCGGCGAGGGCACGGGGCTAGGACTCGCGATTTCCAGAAGAGTAGTCACAAGACATGGAGGGACACTAAAAGCACTAGAAGTTACCGAAGGCTGCACCCTAGAGTTGAGAGTGCCAATTGGGAGTCGCGGTGGAAAGTAGCAACGGGACAATTCTGTATGTTGACGACGAGGTCGGAAATCGTGTCGTGTTCGACGCCACGTTTGCGGACGACTTTGACATCGTGTTAGTCGACAGTGGCGAGACTGCACTCGAATACCTTGAGGAGAACGAAGTCGCCATTATAGTGAGCGACCAACGCATGCCAGGGCTGTCTGGAGATGAACTGCTCACCCAGGTGAGACAGCGATGGCCGCGTACGATACGTTTGATCGTAACGGGCTATGCTGACGTCGATACGATCCTGCGAGCTGTTAACGAGGGCCTAGTCGCTCGATATGTCGTGAAGCCTTGGGATCAGCACCAGCTACGTGACATACTTCGTTGGGGACTAGAAGCCTATGATCTGACAGCGCAAGACCATGGGGAAGTCATACAGGCTAGACTGATTGAATCAGAAAAGCTCGCAAGCCTAGGAGCTATGCATCTCTCTTTCATGCATGAGATTGGAACCTTGCTTTCGTATATGACAAGTAGCGTTGCTGAGCTGAATACGATTGTCGAATATCAAGAAGACCTTGTGGAAGTCATTGGCGCGGACTCCTCGCGACCGAGTGAACATTGGCATCCCTTGCTGAGCTTTCTGAACGACTCTGCGGAAATCTTGGAAAATCTGAATGTCGGAACCTCCCTACTTAGCCATCTTCGGGCTGAGGTAACTCGCTTGATAAGCGGCGTTCCCGGCTCAACCACAATGGAGTGTGCTGGCGACGATGTTCGTCGCGCCGTTGAGTTTGCGATTTCAGCAAATAGAGCCGAAGCGGTGCTGACCAAGGTGGATGTGCGTTCCGAATCCTTAGCTTCTGTTCCACCCGTCGCGATTTCAGTTGAGGACCTAATGCAGGTGATTATCAACCTGACGCGCAATGCAATTCAGTCTCACTCTCCCGACGCGCAGGGGAATGAGGTCATCATTCGCGTTACGTCAGAGCTGGACAAGCGAGTCGCTACCATTTCTGTGATCGATAACGGTGAGGGCATGAGTCCGGAGTTACTCTCAAAAGTTGGAAGACAGTTTCACACAACCAAAAAGACGGGCACTGGCCTTGGCACCTATCGCTGCCGTATTCTACTGTCCAGAGTTGGTGGTTCACTAACCTATCAATCGGACCTCACCAAGGGCACTACGGCCACGATTACCCTTCCTTTAGTCGAGGAGGCGTAGAGGGCGATGCAATGGAGCGGACGGCACCGCGTCTACTGCTCACGCCCGCGTCGTACACGCCCGCTCGTAAGAAGTGGAACCAGTCTACGCGGATAACTCGCGCCCAGGCGTCTCGTTACCAGCGGATTCTTGCAAAGCCGTAAACCTTGAGGATCTGTGCTCGCATCTACCCGAAGAGAAAAGTAGGTAGGTGTTCTCCTAGAGAATCCGGATACTAGACAGGATGCTATCGATCTCATCATCGAAGGAAGTGAGAGGTGGTCCCCATTAGCGGGACAAACATCAGTGGACTATAAGTTAGATGATTTCCTTCATTTGCCGGAGCCTATGGCTCCAGGAGGAAGTCCACGATGCGAAGAAGACGACGAAACCATTCCCCGGCCTTCAAGGCCAAGGTTGCTCTGACCGCGATAGCGGGCGAGCTGACGATGGCTGAGATGACGAAGAAGCTCGATGTCCACGCCCAGCAAATCACCACCTGGAAGAAGCAACTCGTAGCTTCAGCGCCGGATGTCTTTGGCAAGCCCCAGGCCGACTCGGGGGACACAGGAGAAACCATCCACAGCCTCCGAGCTAAGGTTGGGCAGCTGACGATGGAGAACGATTCTTGGGAACGCGGGCTCACCAAGATTCACGGGCCCAGAGGAAAGAACTGGTGAGTCGAGACAACAAGCTATCGGTGTGTGAACCCCTTACCAATCGCCCTCCTGCGCTGTGCATCTAGAAGGTGTAGAGCCAATGCATGGGACGAAAGAGAAACGGCCGAGACGATGTTTCTCGGCTTGAAACGGTGCGCCGCTGGCGCTCCAGTGG
>JAAEPE010000935.1 GCA_024222395.1 Myxococcales bacterium | reverse complement strand
TACTACGGCCACGAGCAGCCCATGAACTACATGAACGGCGGCGAGTTCGCCGCGCCTCCGCAGAGTTGGGAGTCTCAACAACAGACGCAGGCGTATAATTCCCAGCCGAATGCGAGCCAGCGCCTGCCGGCCTGGAACGACTTGCCTCGTGCCGCTCGTCGTCGGCGTCTCGTGGGTGGCCTCGTGACGGGGCTGCCCTGCTCGTCGCCGTCATGGCTACCGAGTCCATCTGCTCGCAACACGGCACCGCTAGCAGCCAAGTTGTCCATCTCGTCTCCGTTTGCTCCAACCAGAGCGACGTCCTCAGCCTCGTTCAGCGAGACAGAGTATGGCTGGAGGATCTGATCCACCCGACGGAGATTGTCCGGAAGCGCATGCGTTTCAGGCTGGACGGGCGCAGGGTGCTCAAGGTGCTCCTCGACCCAAAGGACAGGAACACTGCCCTGTCCAGGAGTAAGTTCCATCCAAGTTATTGATTGTCGTCTGAGGAGGAACGTACAATGAAGGTTGAGATGGACGTGATGGGGTGTCTCTGGCGGGTGGTCGTGGGGGTGGTCGTCTCAGGAGCTCGCCGACAACGGTTGACAGGGCTGGGTGCTGGTTGAGACGGGTGTTGGTCTATTTAAAAAAAGGCCGGCTCATCCTCCTCAGAGCAACCACATGTACCCTCCATGGAATATTGAAACTCGGGGTCGATGAAGTCAGACCCGTGTGCAAATGCAGATGGTTGAAATTCGTCTCTCTCTCTCTCGAGAGATACCGAGCTCGGTAAATAAAGTCGCTACTTCGTCGTCGTTATCGCTGCCTACTCATGGTGGTTGATCCCGCGCCGTCTTTACGCGGAACAGCTGGCCACAGTCTGCCCCCATTGCGGCTGGATCGGCGGAGACCCGGCGAGTCCAGAATTGATGTCGAAATTATTAGGCTTCGTCGAAATCTGTTGGACGCACCACGTGCTGATGTCCTGATTGAAGGCAGTGGAAAACTACGTCGCAGGGCAGGACGGGCGGCCGTGTGGCGTGAGCAGTGATGTCGGAGCGAGAGGATGAGGGACGGGCGACGACGACATGGCGACACAACCGCAGCAACACGCGGGATGGAGGATCACGTACCCCGAACATGCCGTTCATGTCCGTCACCGAGCTCACGTCCCAATCGCCGATGGGCTGATTGAACGCAGAGGCACTCTAGAGCGCAGCGAGGGTCGGGCGGCCGTGTGGCGTGAGCAGTGATGTCGGGGGAGGGGATAGGGATAGGGGACAACGACGACACAGCGACGCCAGAGCTGCAGCAACACGCGGGGTGGAGGAACACGTACATAGAACATGAAACTCATGTCCGTCACCGAGCTCACGTCCCAATCACCGATGGGCTGATTGAAGGCCTCGGCAAACTACATCGCAGCGAGGGACGGGCGGCCGTGTGGAGTGAGCAGCGATCTCGGAGCGAG
>JAAEPE010000934.1 GCA_024222395.1 Myxococcales bacterium | reverse complement strand
GCTCGCGCATCGAGCCCATGAAGAAGATGGCTCGTCAACTACGACGACACCGGCAGTTGCTTCTCAACTGGATCAAGGCCAGAGACAGCGTATCGCTGGGGGCCGTCGAGGGGCAAAACAACCGGTTGAAACTGACCTTCAAAAGAAGCTACGGCTTTAGAACCCTCAAAGCCACCGAAATCGCCCTCTATCACACCATGGGGTAGCTACTGGAGAAACCGATGACCCACAGATTCTGCTGAGGAGCCCTATTCTCTGGTTTGACATCAAGACCTCACAGGGAGATCTGGACCAGACACCTGTGCGGGTGTCCAGGTGCAAGAGTGATTACTTTGCCCCGCCCCGGGGCGATCACTTTGCCCCGCCCAGAGGACGGTCAATTTCCCCCGCCCCGGAGCGATCACATACCCCGCCCCGTCACACGTTGGGTGCTTGCGCTCGAGTACCTGCATGGGCTTCTCGTCAACGCACACAACGACAGCATTCTTCGCTGGGCGAATGTACAAGTTGCAGATCCGTTTCGCCTGTGGCAGGAAATTTGGATCCGAGCTCTTGAGCCATTGCCGAATGCGATGTGGTCTGATCTTTTCGAATCGTAAGATCCGACCGACTTCACTCACGCTCAGCCGGTACCCGCCTTGCTCCTCAAGTGAGCGAGCAAGCGACTCGTATGTCCATATGTCACGGAATGGCGCGGGAGGCTCTTGAGCCGCTGGTCGCTCGCAGGCAATCTGCACAAGCTTGCAGCGGATCTCAACAGGAACTTGCGCCGCTCGC
>JAAEPE010000933.1 GCA_024222395.1 Myxococcales bacterium | reverse complement strand
TGACCGAGGATGGTGAGTTCTGATTTTTCGAGTGCAAGGCGCGAATGAGGATTTTGCCGGGGCAAATGACGAAATGAGCAACGCTGCAATCGGGAAAGCAGGACCATCAGACCGATCATTGTTTACGCTCGGCGGTCTAGCTTCCGAAGGAAGCGTTTTGCTCGCGTTCTGCGAAGCAGGGCGCGTAGAAGACTGGCGCCAACTATGGCGTTCTGCTTCGCAAACGCCGTAGTTGGCGCCAGTCTTCTACGCGACGGTGCTAGCAAACTCGCGCAACGTGCACATCTGCGTGCCCGAGGCGAGGAGTTGGTCGAGAATCGTCGACAAGCTCGCCATCTTCACAGCGGCCGGAACTCGCAAATCCGGTTGACGTGCAACTAGGGCAGAAGGAATGCCGTCGTCTTCGGCATCACAGAGGTCGATGCCGTGCATCTCCAGATTGAAGAACTCGCGTTTGGACATCGAGCGCAGCCAGTGATCTCGGAGCCAAGTTGGAGCCAACAGTAGATTCGTACCAATGACCGGTGTCCGAGACAGAGATGTCACCGCTACTGGCAGCTCGACCAACGATGAAGCGCCGCGCCGCCAGGGTGCTTCGGCCGAAGGGTGATACGGGCGAATCGGCGCGGAGAGCGCCCGCACATTCGTCATAACAGCCCCACTCTTGCGCCCCATCACACGCAGAACTCCCATCACCAGCGCCTTGGCCAGGTAGTAGCCTGGAGCCGGAAAGACCGAACTATCGTAGAGATAGTCGCGAGCGATCAGTTCTTCTAGTGTAGTGGGCGAAATATCGTACCCTGGAGCCCGGAATCCGCGGACCACAGACCCCGTAAAATCGCTGAGCAAGTCGTGCGCCTTGCCGAGTTGCTCTCGAGTCTCTTCTCGCCCCAGTCGAGCTAGTTCATAGGGATGGCTATAACTGTGATTTGCTATTTCATGGCCCAACTCCCGAATTTCTCTTAGCGCCGCTCGCATCGCAATGGCGTCGTTGCCCAACGCGCGTACATCAACATCTTCGGCAACAATGAAGAACGTTGCTTTGATGTCTCGAGCCGCCAAAATCGCCGCAAAGCGCGGCAATGCGGTGCATAGAACTCGGCTTCGAAGGTCTGCCGGCGGCTTTCCAAGAGAGTGGATCTTGTAGTAGCAAGGAATCGGATCAACGTCGATCGAGATGCTGCATCGGTGCGGCATGCTCGACATACTTGAGTTAGCCCTCGATACGGATAGCGTAGGTGAGTCGTGCAAGGTTCTTCATGACCCCAGGTACTCTGCGAAAGAGATTGATGGCAGGTCGGCGCTTCTCGTGCACTTCAACCGGAATCTCGACCACATCGAGCTTTGCGCGACCTGCGCGCACCACGAGTTCCGAAGCAAAGATGTCCCGATCCACGACGCAGCGATCAACGACGGGCACGACTAGGTCTCGGCGAAATGCCTTGAGGCCGTGGGTATCGGTGCCGCGAAAATCCACTGCGACGCGAAGCAACCCATTGATTACTCTCGTCGCCGCACGTCGGAACATTGGGCGATTATCGTGAGCGCCACGCATGGCCTTGGAGCCAACAACCATGTCGGCCTTGTCATGGAGAAGCAGGTTCAATGCTCCTGTGTAGAAGTCGAGATCACAGAGATCGATTTCATCGCAGATGACAAATTCGCCACGAGCCTTGAGGATGCCTTGGCGCAGAGCCTTGCCATAATTTGGCTCGTTGACCGAGAAGCTAGAGACTTCGGCGCCCGGCTCCGAGACTTCATCGGCGATTTCCGCTGCAAGGGCGACGGTGCTATCCGTGCTGCCATTCTCCGCCAAGAGGATTTCGTAGGTGTGACCGAACTTGACCAAGCCTTCGCGAAGGTCATTCACGGCACCCCGCAGAATCTCCTCCTCGTTGTAAATCGGAATGATGATGGAGATATAGGGAGCTTTGCTGCTTTGCTCTGAAGACATCGCTTTGGAGCCGGCTTCATAGCACGATTCTCCCCGCCCGCTCCAATTGACACCATCGACTGCCGCTATTGGGACTCTGAGCACGTTATGGGATAGCGTAGTGACGTAAGTAACCCAACGTGAATGAAGCACAGCAAAAGCGGGAGAGAATTCTCCGCAGGCTCCATGCGAAGAGGCGTACCCCGCGGTACCGCAGCCTTCTGGCGCACTGGGCCGCCCGCATGATTCAACCGCCGGCAAGGGCAAAGCCTGCACCGCTGCCGATCCCTGACAAGGGAGAGGTCGCGATTAGTTTCGCCGGACACGCCACGACCCTAGTGCGCTATCGAAACCTCCAAGTGCTCTGTGATCCAATTCTCGGGGACTGGCGCGGGGCCATTCGCCGCGAGGTCCGGGCCGGCCTATCGACTGCGGAGTTGGCCGATACGGATCTCATCCTGCTCAGCAATCAGAATCCAGATCACCTCCACCCAAAGACGCTGGAGCGGCTGCCTCGCTCAGCTACCGTGATCGTTCCCCCATTCACAGCTCGCCTTCTCTCCCCCTTCGGCTTCGCCCGAGTCATCGAACTCGGGCCGGATCAGAGCGTGGAGCACCGGCGAGTCGACGTCTCGGCGATCGCCATGCGCCACGGGGGCGAGAGAGCCCCCACGCTAGGCTATGTGCTGCGAGGAGATGGCCCGAGTGTCTTCTTCTGCGGGGCCAGCGGCTACTTCGATGGATTTGCCGCAATCGGCCGACGCTTTCATCCTGACATCGCCATGCTGCCAATCGCAGGCTACTCGCCCCTGTCATTCCGCGACACGAACATGAGCCCGCTCGACGCCCTCTACGCCTTCGAAGACCTGCGCTCCAAGATCATGATTCCTATTCGCTACGGCAGTTTTGCCCTTTCCTATGAGCGGCTCCAGGACCCTCGGCGTTGGCTCACCGAACTCGTGGCTGCGCGCGACCTAGAAGACTACGTACTGCCCATCGCCAACGGCGAATCTCGCGTCTTCGTGCGGCCCAGCAAATCACCACCAAAGCACATCGCACCGGTGCAACAGAGCATAGAAGTCGACCTAGACTCCGACAAGCACCCGACTCCATAGGGTACGCCAAACCGTCTCCGGCGTCCTTGTGATCCACGGCGCTTGCAGAAGCGCCCATTTCTCAATACGTTGCGCCGAGTGAAGGGGCTTTTGCGCATTCTCGCCAATGAGCGGCTGTGGCCGTTGTGGGTCATGGTCGTCGCTGCACTTGTGCTCGTGCCGAGGCTTGGCTCCTACGGATTCTGGGAGCCGCAAGAAATGGCGGTGGCCGCGCGCGCGCTGCCGCTCACCGAGACACAGCTCGCCGCAGAGAAGGCAAAAGAGGAAGCTGCGCAGAAGCGCGACAAAGCGCGCCTTGAGAAACAAGCATCCAACTCAGACGACGGGAAAGTTGCTTCTACAGAAGAGGCTGTTGCCGAAGCAGCAAGCAAGCGGCGCGCGCAGAAGAAGAACAAGAAGAACAAGAAGAACAAGAAGAACAAGAAGAACAAGAAGAACAAGAACAAGAACAAGCAGCGCCCACCTTTGGCTGACCACCTCGTCGAGGCCGGTCTCGACACCTTCGGCACGAATGAGTTTGCCGCCCGCTTTCCCTTTGTGCTGCTAGCACTCCTTACGGTGCTGGCGACCTTCTATCTCGGACGACGTGTGCGCGGGGCCAGAGCAGGCCTCTTCGCGGCGCTTATATTGCTCGCCTGCCCGCTCTTCATTTTCCAATCCAGGCAGATCACCAGCGAACTCGGAGCAATGGCCGGAGGGGCTCTGATGCTCTTGGGAGCGGTGGGCGCATGTAGCCCCAAAGCGCCTGGGCGCTCGCCCCTTCTCTACATTGTCGACGCAGTCTGCCTTCTCGTTGGTGCGGGCCTTGGCCACTACAGCTCGGGATTCTTCGTTGGAGTCTTGGCTCCTGTATCGGCGATCGCGGTGGCCACCCTAGTAAGCGCCTTTGTCGATGTCGATAAGCCCGATGCACCTAGCAATGCAAGCGCACGCCTGCATCTACAGCTTGCTGGCTGTCTCAGTCTAATGGCTCTTGAGGTCTTGCTCCTCTACTTCACGCTGGACGTTTTCGACTGGACGAAGGCCGGCGACTCCGAGTTCTCCCTCTTCGGCAAAACGTTTCACTCTGATGGAGAATACAACCCGCTCATCGCAGGCGCGTGGAAGCAGGAAGGTAGCCTCAAGGTCAACTTCAACTCTCTCTTCGAGCAAATCGCGTTTGGCATGTTCCCGTGGATTGCCCTGGCTCCTATCGCAGTGGGCCAAATGGCAACCGGCGGCGACGGCAAGAGCAATCCACTCGGGGCTCGCGCACTCTTTGCTTGGGCTGCCATCGGCTGGCTCATCTGCACCATATCTCTGCGCAAAGTTGGGCCCGTCCAGTATCCTGCTGTGCCTGCCATCGCCGTGGCTATCGCCGTCTGGATGGATCAGCTGCTCGATGCCCGCAAAGCGGCGAATACATCGAAGCGCAGCGGGACTGAGCGCGGCGACGAACTCACGAAGCTGGCTCCGCCACTAGTTGCACTGTTCGCTCTCTTTGCCGTGCTCATCCTCGCCAAGGACATCAAGTCCTTTCCTGCAAACTTCCTGCAGATGCACTTGGATGGCGCGAATTTGAAGTTCCCAGAGGGCGTCAAGTTGCACAAGGTGCTCATGGTCCTCGGTACGTGCTTTGGGATTTGCCTGGCAGCCTGGCTGTTCTTTTGGAAACCCACGCCAGGCGAGACCAAGGATGAGAGCCGTGTTGCTCGCTCGCTTCGCAAAGTTGGCTCGCTCGCTCTTTGGCCCACGCTGGGCGCATCCCTCATCGTGAGCATTTTCCTTAGCCAAGTCTGGACTCCAGGCCTCTCCACCAAGCTCTCGTCTAGGGCGACCTTTAGCGCATTCCGTGCCCTTCAAGAAGACGGCAACACACTCGGGATTATGAGCAAGGCAACCGAGGGCGCCAACTTCTACGCGAAAGCCCCCTTCGAAATCCTGAAGGGTCGCACTGGAGTCATCACATTCCTCAAGCGACCAGAACGAGTCTTCGCGCTTGTCAAATCCAGCGAGCTTTGCCCTATACACAAAGAGTCCACGAACCAAGGCTTCCAGTATTACGTCGTGGACGACACGAATGCCGACAAGATCATGCTCTCGAATCGCATGTGGAACAAGGACGTGCCCCCTCCCCGCGCACTGCACTCCGCCATGCGCGATTTGCTCGATGAAAATCCTATTTCGCGCTACATCTTGCGAGAGAAGCCCGAGGAAATCCAAACTCCACTCGATATCAATTTCGACGAGAAGCTGCAGCTCATTGGTGTCGACATGCCGGAGGCCGCAGAGCGAGGCAGCAAATTCAAGATGCGCCTCTACTACAAAGTCCTAAAGCCCATCCGGCGGGGATTTCAGGTCTTCGTACACTTTGATGGATCCGGAGTGCGGTTTCAAGGCGACCATTGGCCCGTCAAGAAGCGCTGCGGCACCAACTACTGGCAACCTGGGGCTTTCGTAATCGATGAGTTCACGGTCGAGGCAGGCACAAAGAGCCACAACTATCAGGTCTGGACGGGGCTATTCGTTGGATCCGCGGGCAACTGGGAGAACATGAAGGTAGTCACGGGTAATCCGGACGATAACAATCGCGTGAAGATTGGCACGCTCCGGTTGAAGTAGTAGATCGGAGGGGCAAAGGGGAGGAACGGATGGCAGACCAGGACGACAAAGAGAAGCAAGGCAGGGATAGGCGAGACTGGCGTCGTGTGCTGGTCGATCTCGAGGTGGACTACGGCAACGCAGACAATTTCCTCTTCTCGTACATCAGCGACATCAGTGAAACCGGCATCTTCATTCGTACGAATACTCCTGAGAAGCCAGGAACTCGCCTAAACCTGCGCTTCATGCCCAACGATGGAAATCGACAAATACTACAGCTCGAAGGCGAGGTGATTTGGGTGAACGGGCTGCGCCCAGAGAACCCTGACAATCTCAATCCGGGAATGGGCGTCAACTTCGTAGATCTTGATCGTGATAGCCGTCATCGTCTGGTTGAGTACATAAAGACCTTCGCCTTCCTTGAAGACCCAAAGGAAGAAGACCCAAGCGATCAGCCGCGGAACGACGAACGCACCAACTAGCGTGTGACCAAACTCTTCTTTTCTCAGAGCGCGAACGCCGCGAGACTGCGGTAGCAAGAAGTCTGGCTTCGAGCTACCTTTGCCATGATGAATGATAAGAGCAGCGGGCCGTATTCTAAGAACTCCGCGGTACTCTTGTGGTTCGCTTGGATCTTCGGCTTCGGCGGAGTCCACCGCATCTACCTCGGCAAGCCGGTGACAGGCGTTCTCTACTTGCTCACCTGGGGCCTATTCGGAGTTGGCCAGGTTCTCGACCTCGTTCGCCTTGGCGGAATGGTCGAGCGGGCGAACGCCAAGGAGTTACGTGCTGGCCGTGGCCCGCATGGGCTCTTGGCGAAGCAAAATTCGATAGGTCTATTGCCGCAAGGTCCTACTGGTGACCCAGAAGAGCTTGCTCGTCTCAAACTCCTGGCCGCCGCCGCCAAACACGGCAATGCACTCTCCGTCACCCAAGGTGTCATGGCGACGGGCAAGACGTTCAAAGAGGTCGAGAAGCTGCTCGATCAGATGGCGAAGAGCGGCTATGTCGGCATCGACAACGATCCGACGACGGGGGCGGTCGTATACACGTTTGGCGAGCTATCGTAGTTCCCGCGCGGTCTGAGAGGTGCTAGTCGTCAAAGTTGGGCGACCCAGGTACTGTGTACTTGCCGTCGAGCCACTGGCCCAAGTCGATGAGCTGGCAACGGGCTGAGCAGAACGGATAGGCGCTTCCCTCGGTTCGTGGAGGGACGTCCTTTTCGCATATAGGGCACTCCGCGATCTTTTCGTTCGACGTCATCGTTGTTTGTCTCTGTTGGTTCTTACGGCCGCTAGTTCTTACGCTCGAGGCCGTAGTAGCTGCACTTCTGAATGAGGTTGGATCGACTGATGCCGAGTTCCTTGGCGAGCTGGCTCTTGTTCCAATGGGTGCGGATGAGCCCCTGGTGAATCACCTCGGACTCAATCCCCTCGACGAGCTCGCGAAGGGTCGCACCTTGGGCGATGTCTGTGGTGCACACGGGGCGACTTGGCTTGGCTACAATTTCGTCCCTTGGCATCGCGTTGAGAATGCGCTGGGAGAGCATACTTGGAGCGATGGCTTCGTCGCCTGTCGAGAGAACGTTCAGCCGCTCCATCTCGTTTTCGAGTTCACGGATATTTCCTCGCCACGGATAGCCAGCCAAGGCGGCCATCGTATCTGCCGCGAGCACCGGCGGACTGCCCTCACCATGGTAGTGCTTGGAGAGGAAGTGCGAGACGAGCATCGGCAGGTCTTCGATGCGCTCACGCAAAGGGGGGACAGAGATGCGGAGCACGTTGACTCGGTAGTAGAGATCCTCGCGGAACTGCCCGGTCTTCACGAGCTCTCCCAAGTCTTTGTGGCTGGCCGCCACGATCCGCACGTTGACCTTGACTGGCTTCGTCGCCCCTACTGGTGTGAGGGTTCCTTCTTGCAAGACACGCAGTAGCTTAACTTGCAGTGCGGTCGACATATCCCCAATCTCATCGAGAAAGAAAGTGCCACCGTCCGCCATTTCAAAGAGACCTTTTTGATCTTTGACCGCCCCGGAGAACGCGCCGCGAATATGTCCGAAGAGTGCGCTCTCGAGTAGGTTGTCGTTGAATGCAGAACAGTTCTGAACGACGAAGGGCTTCTTGGCGCGAGGACCGTGAAAGTGAATGGCTCGGGCAATTAGCTCCTTGCCAGTGCCACTCTCGCCGTGCACCAGGACCGTAGCCTCACTCTTTACCACTTTCTCGAGCAGCCCGAACATGTCGCACATCGACTTCGAGGCGCCCACGATATTTCCGAATTTGGTTTGCACCAGAGCGGAAACGCTATCGCCCTGCGAAGAGGGGGCAATCGTTGACGAGTGGCTCTCGCGTCCCCCCTGCACCTTCATGATTTCGGCCGCCGCATACTCGATCATGGAGGCCAGGTGCCCACGCTCAGCTTGCCCCGTGCGTGGCACCTTGCTGAGCGCATGTTCAAGTAGGCTCTGAGCCCCGTCGGAGAACTCTCGTACACTAGAGAAGAGTTCGGAGCGCTGGCCCGAGCGCGGTTCTTCGTGCAACGCCCCCCCAGCAAAGATAAATCCAACCAGCTCACCGCCAAAGCGAATAGGCGCTGCGACTACATCGAATCCTAGATGGCACTGGCGCACGATGACAGAACGCTGGCGACCACTCTTGAGCCGCTCACTCACAGCCTTGAGACTCTCGTTACATCGACGGAAGCCCTCTTGGGAGCCAAGCGCCTTTCGACAAAACTCGTTTCCGGAGGGAAAGATGTTGCCGTCGGCGTGGTCGAGCACGTAGCCGCTCGCATCGGCGTACGCGACCTCTAGTTGCCACCACTCGCGAACGAGTATGCAAATTGCGTGCACCGAGTGGAGCTCATCAAACTGTCGTAAATCAACCACGGATAAATCTGCTGCGCTGTGAGCCCCCGACTATAGCCATCAGCATTGCACTAGCAAGCCGAATTACGCCCGGCGCCAACGATGAGTGGATTCAGACTCATCTTTGCGAGCCTTGCCATCGCTCGTGAGCTTGACAAGGTGCGAAATGAGCGAGCGCTCTGCAAGGGAATGCAAGGTGAGAGGGGTGTCGGCGTAGACCTCCTCTACAAGAGAGAACACCGTCTGCGGCTCATTCGAGAGAACAGCTAGCACCTTGGCCTCTCTGCTCAACCTGTGACTGATGTAGCGGCGAAGAATGGAATCAGGGTCGCTTACCGCAAATCCGTGAGCCGGCAGCAGGAGCCGCGATTTCAGGGCTCTCAGGCGTTCGAGAGAGTCGAGATAGGCCGACATATCGCCCTCACTTGGATCGATCAGAATTGTGCCATGCGAGGCCACCATATCGCCGGCGAAAAGGGTCTCGGTACTGCGCTCGTAGAAACACAGATGACCCGGAGCATGGCCAGGCGTGAAGATGCACTCAAGCAACCTTGGCAATCGTCCGCTCAGGGCACGTTGCTCCCCGTCCGCCAAGTGCTTCTCGACCTCACATTGCCCCCTGAGGAGGTCGGCCGTAATGGCATGAGCAGCGATCGGCACGCCGTAGCGTTCTGATACAAATTGGGCGGCGCCGACGTGGTCAAAGTGATGGTGGGTGAGCCAGATTTCACGAAGCGTCGCCCCCTGTGCGATCCGGCTGTCAATCGCTTCGCAGAGTGCCCCTCTCTCGTCTTCATGGGGCGAGGCCGGATCAACAATGATCAGTTCATCGGTACCAACGAAATAGCAGTTGGTGCGCGTCGCGGGTGGCAAGGTCGGAGTGCGAAGAGGGCTTACTGCGATGCCCCCGACTAGGCCCCACAATCTCGGAGATGCGTCCTCATCCCGGGCAGCCTGCTCTGCCCTCGCGAGAGCGTCGTCGAGTCCCGGCAAGAGGGCACTGAGCATTCGCACGACCGGTGAGGACATCAGCAAGGTGCCATGGTCGAAGCGATCAAGAGCATCGGCGGGGCGGCACCATAGGCTGTCGATAAGCTCCCCGTCCGAGCAACTCACGTCGGGATTCTGCTCTTCGGGCAGCTCGACCAGGAAATACTGGGTGTCATACCGCAGCGGCGACTCGATGGGAGTAATCCAGCGCCCAACGGGCTCGAGGGCATTTGGCGAGACAACGACCCCGGTCTCCTCGGCTAGCTCCCTCACGCCTGCGTGGCGTGCGCTGGCATCCCCCGCGTCTTGCTTGCCACCTGGAAAGGCCCAGAATCCCGGAAGAAATCGCATGGTCGTGGCCCGGCGCACCAAGAAGAGCTCGAGTTCCCCCGCCGAACACCGACGCCACAGGAGGGTGACTGATGCTGGAGATGTCCCCGCAACGGGCTGAGATACCGGCTCCTGCTCCTGTAGTTTCTTGTATACATCTTCGGTTGATTGCATGACTTAGATCTCAGTGAAGGCAGAAAGGCGGACAAAAGTACGTGACGCGAGCTTGGTCTCCCTCTAAGATCTAAGGAAGTCGATCTTGAAACCATGCTAAGTGTAACCGCCCGAAAAGTCCGGGGTCAGACAGCTGAGCGTTCATCTATAGACGTCGGTCGTCGATATACTGGATACCTCATAAGCTACCCCGTTGTCGGGCGCGGCATGGTGATTTTTCGCGACCCACATGGTCATAGGGTGATTACAACCCCTGTCAAGCGGGTGCTCGGAGAACCGGAAGGACAGATGCTCTACGTGGAAACGGAGAACAGCGTCTACCGGATTGAGATCCACGGGGAGCCCATCTTCCCGATGACCAGACCGCTCGTCGACGAAGCCGCATCGGGCTAGGTCACGATAGCTCGGGCCACAGCAGTGGTGGCCACGCAGCTCGGGCCACCCTGGCTGCGGCACACTGTGGGCGCCACCCTGGCTACGGCACCATAGCGGAGCACAAGTCGGGAGCCCAAATTCTCAGGACGCGTGGGCACGCATCAAAGCATGCTTGCCACGAGTGTGATTTTTGGGCGCCCGGGACCTATAGTCCGCACATGCGCTTGCATACCAATGGCAGTACGGTCGTCCTACTTACCCCGAAGTCTCGAATTACTTGGAGAGAGTCGGGGCGCAACACCAGCGAGCCGGTACCGGAGAACCCCTCGGTCACCGACTTTGACCGCAGTGGCCTACTGTGCATGACTCCCAAGGGCGAGCGCGACTTCAGCGCGAGACTCGCTGCAGCGGGCGCACTCGCAGCCGACGCTATCGACGAAGAAACCGTCGCCGCCGTCATGCTTGGTGAAGACTCGATCTATCTGGTTCAGGGCCCCCTCAATACAGAGGGAGAGTGGCCAAATGTTATCGACGTCGGAAGCATCGAGCCAAAGCGCATCACCTGGCCGGTCGGCGTAGTTTGGCAGAAGGGCGATACAAGCCTATACGACATGGCAGAAAGCCACGGAAAGGGCATCCTCGATACCTTTGTACCGACTATCGAGTGCAACTCCCACGGCATCGCCGTGGCTTGCAGTGGCAGTGGTGCCGTGGTTCTCGTGCGTCCAGGCAAAGACAAAATCGCGGCCAGCTTCCAACTTCCTAGCCAGGACGAAGCCGCGATCTTCGCATGTCCTACCGAGCGTGGTGTATTGGTCACTCTCGTCGTTGATGGCCAAGACTCGGCCTATGCACACATCGCAGAAGACGGCTCGCTCGTGGGTCATCGCGAAGCCAACGAAGCAATCCCCGCCCTAAACCTCGACTCGGGCTTTCTTATCTACGATGGGACCAAGAAATCGCTCATGCTCTGCGACGAGAGTTTTTCTGAGAAGACGACGTTCTCAGTCTCATGGACTCCGCTGGATGCGGCAATTGCTCCGGATGGCGATAGCTTTGCTCTTGCAGACGCCGCGCACATTCTTCGCGGGCACGTGAACGCAAAAGGTAAACTGGTAATCGTCGACCAGTACAAAGAAGTGAAACAGGCTGGTGCCAAGCGGCCAGGAGAACTCGCGGCAATCGAGGCAAAATGGGATCCGGAGCGGGCACAAGGCAGGAGTGCGGTGGGCTTCGCAGCAGGCATGAGCCCCTCTCCCTGGACGGCAGAGGCCGGCAAGCCCTTCGAACTCGTAATGCACGCCCGCAGTACTGGTAGCCCTGGCCAGGGGATCTGCGTCGTGATTGGCGGCGATGCGGCCAAGCATTGCAGCTTTGAAGCCGTTGCAGTCGATGGAGTTCGTCAGCCACTCACCGCGGATGGGAAGGGAAATCTCACGGCCGAGTTTCCGTCAATTCAGCTCGTGCAAGGCATCTCCTACCCGTTCAATCCCAAGCCCAAGAATGACGCCCAAAAGCATGCGGCGGCAATGCTCCTTGAGGAGACTCATCTTGAACTGCACGTTTTTGGCCAGGGCGAGAAGGCCAGCGGAGACCTGATGTCAGTCGCGATTTCTGCCCTCAAATCGGATAGCCCACCACTAAAGTGGATGCGACCGCTGACGATCTCCTAGCTCTAAGCTATTGAAATAAGAAGAAAGCAGGGGGTTCCCTACACACCGATTGGCGGCGTGTGAGGAACCCCTATGCTCATTTCTACGTTTTTCTATGTACGCTATTTCCGTAATCTACTACACTGTTTATGCCTTGCGAGTAATGACCAATGCTCCATATCGAAACACTGCAGGCGAAGGCCAGCTTTCCCATGCGGCTTTGCTCAGCCGAGACGCCCGCCCATCTCTGCTGGAAAGGAGACGTCGATGAATTCCGTCCTAAACAGCCTCGCTCCAATCCTGGTTGGCCCTTCGCTCGTCGAGGATCTACTCAAACGAGTCTCCCAGTGGGTGATCAGCGTCACCAATTGCCAACACGCTCGCCTCTATCTAATTGATCGGCATCGTCAGGAGCTGCACTGCCGAGTGAACGACTCACCGGGGACCTACGAGCTGCGACTTCCCATCAGTCGAGGGTTGCACGGCCAAGTCGTATCCCAGCAAGGCGGACGTATCGGACGGTCCGCAGACGCTGGCGAGTCTCTCTTGGTGGTTCCAGTCTTCTCGCCAACGAGGGGTCCTGCCAGTTCACAGAAGCCAGAAGTCATTGCACTTCTCGAGGTGGCAAATCGAGGCGTGGGTCACCTGTTCGTTCCAGAGGACGAGCAACGTCTAATCGAAGTTGCCGAGGAAGTTGCCCGCGTGCTTGCCCACGCCCGTCTCGACGATAGTCGCCACGCGCCTCAGCGAATCACCGGCATTGTCGGCAACTCCGCCGCGATGCTCGACCTTTACGCAGGAATGGAGAGTGTTGCTGCGTCCTGCACTCCTCTGACACTGCTCGGGGCACATGGCGTCGGCAAGACTCGCATTGCTACGGCGATTCACCATCTAGGTTCGGGGGCTCATGCCGCCTTGGTCACCTTGCTCTGCCATGCAGAGCACGCCTGTCTCGAGGCAGAACTATTCGGAGTTCATCGCTCGCCGGCAGGCCAAGAAGTGCCGATGCCCGGAGCCCTTGAACGTGCAGCGGGAGGAACGCTGATTATCGAGCACGTAGACTTGCTGTCGCTGGACACGCAAGAACGGCTGGTCGACAGAGTTCGGCAACTTGACGTCCGAATCATTGCAACACTCCTGCATTCGGATTCCTTGGAGGGCCAGGGTGAACCGCTAGAGCGACGACTCGCACCCGCATTGTTTGTTAGAAGGCTCACAGTGCCAACCCTCGCCCAACGCGGGCCAGACGATGTCGGCATGCTGACGCACCACTTCGTTCGCGAGTGGTCATCAAGGTTGCGACGACCGAATCTCGGCATCGACGCAGGCGCCCTCACCCGCTTGCGCGCCCAGGAATGGCGGGGCAATGTGCGAGAACTTGAGAGGTGTATCCAGAGTGCAGTTCTGGCGAGTTCCGAGGACACCATAGAGGCCCATCATCTCTGTCTGCCCGGCGAGCAGGCGGGCGCCACGGCCTCTGATTCGATTCCCTCAGGGCTCCTGCTGGCCGATGCAGAAGAGCGCTACATTCTGCGTACCCTCACAGAGAACAGCCAGAATCGCACTCGAACAGCCAGTTCACTGGGAATCGGCCGCAACACACTCGTCCGCAAGATCAAGCAGTACAGAAATAAGTAGGCGAATTGATAATTGGGCCGGGGACATCTAGAGTCCCCCTCGTATTGACCCCAATTCTTCAAAGGCGCCTCATCTTGGTGCTCGGCAAAGGTGGCGTAGGCCGGAGCACCGTTGCGGCATCTATCGCATCAGCAACGGCAAAGGCAGGACGGCGGACGCTGCTTTTTGAAGCCAATGCAAAAGACCGATTCGGGGAGTTCTTTGCGTGCCCTGAAGTCGGTCCAAAAGTCTCAAAGCTCGGCAAAAACCTCTTCGCAGTCAATACGACGCCGGCGGCCGCCCTCGAAGAATATGGATTGATGATTCTGCGCTTTCGCCGAGTCTACAAGATGGTCTTCGAGAATCGCATCACCGAAGCCTTCATTAAGGCCATTCCAGGAGTCGAAGACTACGCCGTTCTCGGCAAAGCATGGTTTCACACCAAGGAGCGCAAGGGCGGGCAGCCGGTCTGGGACACTGTGGTCTTTGACATGGCCGCAAGCGGACACAGCCTCGCAATGCTGCGCATCCCGTCGACAATCACGAATACGGTTCCCGAAGGGCCGCTAACCCGCGACGCGAGAGAGATCCAGAGCCTGCTCGCCGACGAAGAGCGCACAGCGATCGTCATGGTTACGATGGCCGAGGACATGCCGACGAGCGAAGCTATTGAGCTTACCGGCCAACTGAAGACGCACCTCGGCATTGGCCCCAGCACTTTGGTAGTCAACCAGCTCTACGATAAGCGCTTTCCCGAGCGCTCGCCGCAAGAAGCAATCCTGGGGTGCTTGGAAGCTGAGGCCCCGCCTGGCGACTTGGCCGCCATCACAGAGCATGGCCTACAACATCAGTCGCGACGCAAACTCGGTGAGCACTACCTAGGCCGTCTAAAGAAGGCACTGGGCACTGCTCAACTGCATTTGCCCAGACTCTTTGTATCACGGATCACGAAGGCCGAGATCGACGCCTTCTCCGAATCGCTCGCCGCCGAATTGCCCTAGAACCCCGGTGCCACACAACTTGGCACCGCTTTCTCCGACTTGAGCAACCGGCAGAGCTGGCCGTGTAAAGGCCCAAAGCAAGGCTCTTGCTCAGAACTCGCGCCGGCAAGCCCTTGGTTGCTACCCTCGGGCCGTGTGGAAGACGATCGTATTTGTGGGGCTCCTTGTGTCTTTGGCTGCGGCTGGTTGTAGCCACGTTTCAACGGTACGTCTGCAACCGGATGCAGTGGCAGTGGGGCCCGGGTTGCGACCAATTGCAGGCATTCAAGCGAATGCGATAAGCTTCTACGCCCTCTTCATCCCGATTCCCGGGGTGGACCTAGACAAAATCGTCAACCGAATGCTGATCGTCACTGCCAAGACCATTGGCGCCGACAAGATTGCCAATCTACGATTCGACATCGATCCCGACGGCGGCATCTGGGCGTTGCGCAAGCTCGCTTTCTACCGCTCTGCACAAGCCTCAGGCATCGCGGTCCAGGTAACCGGCAGCGCTCCAGATCCCCAAGCCGCGCAGGGGCCGGAACCCGCAGCGGTCCCTGTGAGTACAACGCCTACAACACTCGCTTCGCCCGCTCCAGGCGCCCCCCCTAGAGCAGTGGGCTTCGATGGCGACCTAGACCGTCGAGCGAAAAGAATAACCGAGGATGGTGAGTTCTGATTTTTCGAGTGCAAGGCGCGAATGAGGATTTTGCCGGGGCAAATGACGAAATGAGCAACGCTGCAATCGGGAAAGCAGGACCATCAGTCCGATCACTGTTTACGCTCGGCGGTCTAGTGCACAGCACGGGGGTTTTCAGGCTAATAGGATTGTGACTGTGAAGGCCGTCGTCACGGGCCTATTGTTCTCGTCCTATCTGCAAGACTCGCTGCCGCTCAGCCGGCAGAAGTAGCTTCCAGGAAGCCAGCGGTTGCTCTCATCGGCCTGGACGCTCCGGGGATGGACGAAGAGCGGGTGCAAAGGCTCACCGAGAGGTCGGTGCCAAGTCGAGCAAGCATCGCGCGGCTAAGCCGGCGGTTACAAAAGTGCGACGGTGGCAACAAGTGCCTTGGCGCAATCGGAAAAACTCTGAAGGTAGACTACGTAGTATCAGGCAATGTCGCCGCCCTGGGCGGCGCCTATGTGCTCAACATCAAAGCCATTGCGTCGGGGCGAGGAGAGGAACTCCGACGCATCGAGAGCGCCCCTCTACGTGGCGCCCAGGACGAGCTCATCGAGAGCATTCGAGTTGCTGCATACCGGCTGCTCTTACCCGCAGAATTGGTGGGCTCGATTAGCATTTTGGCCGACCGCGAAGGTGCGGAGGTGCAACTCGATGGCAAGGTTGTCGGCGTGACTCCCCTGGCAAAGCCCATTG
>JAAEPE010000932.1 GCA_024222395.1 Myxococcales bacterium | reverse complement strand
GAAAGCAGCATCTCTCGAGCGAGATCTTCGGTCAATCGACAATCAGCAGCGGGAAACCAGCTCGGCTTCGATTTCTTCTGAATCATCCATGATCTTTAACCACGCCAAGCGCAGGCGACGCCAGATGGGTGGTGTCGGGCGGGTACGTATGAAGAAGGTCTTGGTGCCATGGGAGGACGGCTCGAATCGTCACATTGGATATGGCCTTCAGCTGTTCGTACATTCCCAAAAACTAGTATTCATGTTTGACTCTAGAGTTTTCACAAAGGAACAAGCAACGAAAGGGCTTGAGTTCTATCTGCGCGTGATGGAAGAAGGCGTCAAGCAGCCGGCCCTGCCCATCGCACAATTGATTGAGTTGTGAGACTAGGTAGCGTCAATGCTGAGGTCATAGGAAATTGAAGTGAGATCCATCCCCCGGACTTCGGACACCAATCCCGTGGTGTCCTGAAAAACGCCCGCGGTGCTTATGCCGCCTGCCGATGGCAGTAGCGCGGCAAGGCTTTCGCACTTGACGACTGAACACTCGTTCCGTACCCTCCCCCGCCATGGCCAAGAAACGAATCGCCACTGAGCCGGATCAAATTGTGGTCCGAGGGGCCCGAGAACACAACCTCAAGGTCGACCACTTGGAGTTGCCTAAGCGCCAACTTGTTGTCGTCACAGGGGTTAGCGGGTCGGGCAAGTCGTCGCTGGCCTTCGACACTCTCTACGCAGAGGGCCAGAGGCGCTATGTCGAATCGCTCTCAGCTTATGCGCGACAGTTCTTGGGGCAGATGGAAAAGCCAAAGTACGAGCACATCGCCGGGCTGAGCCCCACGATCGCTATCCAGCAGAAGTCGGCCTCGTCGAATCCTCGTTCAACAGTCGGCACCGTCACGGAAATCTACGACTACCTCCGCGTTCTCTATGCGCGCATAGGTGAGCAGCGCTGTCACCAATGCGGCGGCGAGGTGAGTGCCCGCTCCGCTGATGAGATCGTGAACGAGTTGCTAACTCTGAAGACCGGCACCAAAGTCACCCTGCTCGCTCCCAAAGCCGAGAATCGCAAGGGGGAGTTTCGAGACCTCTTCAGCGAAGCCCGCAAAGCGGGTTTTGTGAGAGTGCGCGTCGATGGCATGGTAGTTCGCCTCGAAGATGTCGAGGGGCTAGAAAAAAAGAAGAAGCACACCATCGAGCTCGTGGTCGATCGCCTCGTCGTCAAGGCAAGGGACAAATCGCGCATCGCCGACTCAGTGGAGACAGCTCTCAAGGAGGGCCAAGGCAAGCTCCAGGCAATGGTCGAAGGCGAGCGCACCCTGCGCTCCTACTCACAGGATAACGCTTGCCCAGAGTGCGGCATTGGCTTTCCCGAACTCTCCCCTCAGTCGTTCTCTTTCAACTCTCCCCTTGGCATGTGCGTCAAATGCAACGGCCTTGGCGAGCGCATGCAGGTCGACCCCGAGCTCATCATTCCCGACGGCAGCCTGAGCATTCGCGATGGTGCTGTGCAGAGCTGGGGAGGTTCAGTCGCCAAAGACAGCGGTTGGACAGCGAATATCGTCAAAGCCCTCAGTGGTGAGTACAAAATCGACCTCGACAAGCCGTGGAACAAGCTCACAAAGCGCCAGCAGAAGATCCTGCTCTACGGCACCGGCGACAAACGGGTTGCGGTCAAGTGGGCAGGCAAAAACTCAAAGGGGTCTTGGGCCATGCGCTACGAGGGGCTCTTGGCTCAGCTCGAGCGCCGCTACAAAGAGACTCATAGCGAGCGAGCGCGCAAGAACTACGAGCGTTTCTTCCGCGCCATTGCCTGCGCCGACTGTGATGGAACTCGCATGCGCGCCGAGAGTCGCTCCGTCTTCGTCAACAAGACCGGCCTCGACGAGGTAACAAATATGACAGTTGGCGGGGCCTCCGAGTTCTTCCTAGGCCTCAACCTCAAGGGGGCGAAGGCAAAGATCGCGACCGAGGTACTCAAAGAGATTCGCAATCGGCTGGATTTCTTGCTCGACGTCGGGCTGGATTACCTAACGCTCAATCGAAGTGCCGCCACTTTGAGCGGCGGCGAGGCGCAGCGGATTCGCCTCGCCTCGCAACTCGGCTCCGAGCTTAGTGGAGTCCTCTACGTACTCGACGAGCCGAGCATCGGTTTGCACCAACGAGACAATGAGAGGCTCATTCAAACTCTCCGGAGGCTCCGCGATCTGGGCAATAGCGTCCTGGTTGTGGAGCACGACGAGGCCACCATCGATGCTGCCGACCACGTTGTGGATTTCGGTCCGGGCGCTGGTGTGCATGGCGGCGAAGTAGTCGCCCAGGGAACGCCGGCCCAAGTTGCGAGGACGACAAAGTCGCTCACAGGTCAGTACCTAAGTGGAAAGCGGAGCATCGAGGTTCCAGCTGAGCGGCGCGAACCGCGAGCGTGGATTGAGATGACCGGTGCCAGTGAGAACAATCTAAAATCCGTCGATGTCAACGTGCCGCTGGGCGTGCTCGTCGCGTTTACTGGCGTATCGGGCGCAGGAAAGAGCTCGCTCGTCAACGGCACGTTGCACCCTGCCCTGCGCAGGCTCCTGCATGAGGATGCGGGCCGCGTCGGCTCGTACAAGACGCTAAAGGGCCTCGAGGAAATCGACAAAGTCATCGTCATCGATCAGAAGCCCATCGGCCGCACACCCAGGTCGAATCCCGCGACCTACACCAAGTGCTTCGACCTCATTCGCCAACTCTTTGCCCAGACTGCAGAGGCCAAGGCATTTGGGTATGCGCCCGGACGATTCTCCTTCAACGTGAGCGCAAAACAAGGAGGCGGCCGCTGCGAATCCTGTGAGGGAGCTGGCGTCAAGGAGGTCGAAATGCACTTCTTGCCCAACGTCTTTGTTACTTGTGAGATTTGCCGTGGACAGCGCTACAACGATGCCACCCTGCGCGTCACGTACAAGGGCAAGACCATCTCGGATATGCTCGCTACCCCTATCGAGGAAGCCGCGGAGGTCTTTGCCCAGCATAAGAAGCTCGGCAAGATCCTGAGCACTCTCGTCGACGTGGGGCTGGGATACATTTGCCTCGGCCAGAGTGCCACCACTCTGAGTGGTGGCGAGGCTCAGCGCGTCAAGCTGGCGCGCGAACTCGCGAAGCGTCACACCGGTCGAACGCTCTACCTGCTCGACGAGCCTACGACGGGCTTGCACTTCGAAGATGTTCGCCGCTTGCTTGAGGTGCTTCAGCAGCTTGTCGACTCGGGCAATACGGTTGCCGTGATTGAGCACAACCTCGACGTCGTGAAGGCTTCGGACTACGTGATCGATCTTGGTCCCGAGGGCGGTGCTCGCGGAGGCGAAATTATCGCCACCGGAACACCGGAAGAGGTCGCTGAGTGCAAAAAGAGCTACACAGGCCGGTTCCTCGGCGAACTCCTTGCCGGCAGAGCAGGCAGCAAGACCCGCAAGCCGGCCAAGAGGGATGGCGCTGGTAAGAAGGCCGCAACCAAGAACAAACGAACGAGCCAGGCCCGAGCTTAGAGTTCGTCCGCCACGAATGCGCTCACGCCCCTGAGGCTGGTCGCTCCGGCGGCGAGCATGGCGAGCCTGTCCACGCCCAGGGCAATTCCAGCGCAGGGAGGAAGCCCCTCTTCGAGCGCCGCCATGAATTTCTCGTCGATGGGGTATACGTCGAGACCGCGCCTGCGCCGTTCGTCTTGCTCAGCTTCAAATCGCCGACGCTGCTCCACTGGATCGGTGAGTTCATCAAACGCATTAGCCAGCTCTACCCCGCCAACGTAGGCCTCGAAGCGCAGAGCCCATTCTGGCTTGCCAGGCTTTGTGCGAGCGAGGGCAGCGAGTGGATTTGGCCAATCGATGAGCAGCACTGCCTCGCTCAGCCCATCGAGCCTAGGTTGCACGCACTGAAGGAAGATTGAGTAGAAGATGTCGTCCCACTCGTGCGCACTGCCAATTTCAACGCCGGCAGCCACGGCCTTGTCGGCAAGAGTCGAGGCACTCTCGTCTCCGAGGAGCTCAATCCCCGCCCACTCTGCAAATGCATCTTGGACGCGCATTCTCTTCCAGGGGCTGGCAACACTCACCTCACGGCCGCCGACCATGACCGATTCCTTTCCACGAACCGCGCGCACCGTTCGACGGACAAGAGCCTCGGTGTCTGCCATTATGCTCTCTAGGGTATCGAACGACCGATACCACTCAAGCATCGTGAACTCGACGCCATGATGACCTCCCTCCTCCTCCGAACGAAAACACCTTGGCATCGCGAATATCTTCTGAAGACCTCCGGCCAAGAGCCGCTTCATCGCGTATTCGGGTGATGTGATGAGATAGCCACCCTCGGCCTCGACCGCCCTAATATTGACTTCCAGGCCCGGCGCTCGAACCATTGTAGGCGCCTCGATCTCGAGAAATTGCTGTTCAGAGAAATACCGGCGAATCTCCGCAAGTACTGTCGCCCGCGCCCGGAGACCCGTAATCCGCCCTGGGTCTAGGCGAGCCGTCTCGGAAGACGGTGATGGGAAGTCAACGCCGCGAAATGGGGCGACGATGCGCGGCGCCGTCTCGTCTTCAAGCTGCACCCAATCCCCCGGGCCCTCCCCGCCTATCGCGGCTACGAGCTCTGAGCGTCCCTCGCAGCGAATTCGCAGTTGGTCCGCATCACGCGCCAGCACGCGACCAGCACGCATCTATTTCTTCTGGCGCTCGACGTACGAACGCGTTCGAGTATCGATCTTCAGGTAGTCACCCTCGCAGATAAAGAGAGGTACTCCTATCTCAGCGCCACTCTCGATGATCGCGGGCTTGAGCACGTTGCCCGTGCTGTCTCCGCGAGCGCCAGGCTCGGTGGAGACTACGTGAGAGTAGATGAAGTTTGGCAATGAGACATCAACCGGACGCTCGTTGAAAAAGAGCACCGTGCAATCCAGATTGTCACTGAGCAAATCGTGCTGCTTGCCTACGGTATCGGTGGCAATGCTAACCTGCTCGTAGCTGGTGCCATCCATGAAGACGAAGTCCTCGCCCTCCTTGTAGAGGAACTGCATGGTGCGCTCTTCTACATTTGCTGGCTCAAGCTTCTCGCCGGAGCGAATATTCTTCTCGACGATTCCGCCGGTAAGGAGATTCTTGAACTTCGTGCGAGTGAAGGCGGTGCCCTTGCCCGGCTTAACGAACTGGAACTCAATAATGGTGAACGGATTGCCGTCCATGAGTACCTTGAGGCCTTTGCGAATATCGGACGTCTCGTACATTACCGCTCGACCTAATCAAGGTAAGGGCCCACTGTCAACGCGGGCCCGCGCTTGACGCCGGCTCAGATCCCCTACCTAGGACTAGCGAATGATCACCCTCCCCCTCGGAATCCAGTAATGCATCGACAATTTCACGTATGTGGTGGTACACAGCGAGTAGTGACTCTCGGGGAACGCTACTACCAGCTCAGCCGCCTTGGCCGGGACACGTTCTGCGCCTCCGTGGCTCAGGCGACCCTAGTGCGAGTGATGGCGAGCGGGCCAGAAGCCCCCCCCTTAGCCGTGGGCATAGGGAGCGGTATATCCACAGTTCCCAGGGAGCTGGATGATGCATCCGCGGCAATGTTCGCAAGGCAGGGCCGTACGGATTCGGGTGTGCAAGAGCTCATCCCCCTGGTCAAGAAGCTCGGCACGCCGTTCGTCGATCTCATTACCCTCGGGCGCACCGACGGCAACGATATACAACTCGCAGACACGAGCATCTCGAGATTTCAAGCCTTCTTCCGACGTCAGCATGGAAACTGGTATGTGTGCGATGCCGGCTCGAGCAACGGCACTCGCGTGGATGGCCGCCCTCTCAAGGCTCGGACCGAGAAAGAGATCCTGAGCCACATGGAGCTTCGTTTTGGCTCTGTAGACTTTCACTTTCACACGGCCGACTCGCTCTACGATGTACTAGCAAGTCGACCTGCGACGCACCACGAGTCCGAAGATCTCGTGTAGTCGAATCATCTTGCCCTCAGTGCTAGGCAGGCATTCTCAGCATAGTTAAGGTGCAAGCCATGTCGCCGTTTGATACCCTCACATCGGAGGGAGATGAGTTTCTCCATCGTCGCTTGTGTCCCGATGGTACATGCGTCGGCATTCTAGATAGTGACGATCGCTGTAAGGAATGCGGCATGGTTGACAGCGAGGCCACCACCGACCCCCGACTGAGTGGCCTGAAAAGGGAAGAGGATGCTACTCCGCATTCAAATTCGCCCCCCGCGCTTGCAGACGTCGCCGTCGTTGATGATGACGAATCAGCCGCGCTCGATGAGCAGCCGGGCGACTTTGAGAACCGACGCCTCTGCCCCGATGGCGCTTGCATTGGTGTCGTCGGATTGGATGGCACTTGTAGTGAGTGTGGCGCTGTGGCTTAGACCGGGCACCAAATATTGACAGGGCAATCGAGTTCTATCCTGTAGCCCCTGTAAGCGGCTGAATTGGTTAGGTTTTGTCCCATCCAGCGCGTTGTCTGCAGATCGCAACTCCGAGCTTTCGCGTCCTATATTGCTTCACCATGTTCAAAGCGAAGTGGCGGAGGGTGGTTAGGTTTTAGGCTGTGATCTTTGCCCGGTAACGAGCTTCGTCTTCTCGAAATGCCATGTCGAGCACCCAGTGCAACTCGTTTTCAATGCCCCAGTGTCTTCGAATGATACGTGCTGCTTCTTTGGCTTGGAGAGT
>JAAEPE010000931.1 GCA_024222395.1 Myxococcales bacterium | reverse complement strand
GCTGCCGGGAGCTACGCCTTCATGGGGCGAGCTTTTGCGCCAGGCTCACGAGAATCAGCTCCGCTGGTGGCTCCTGCTTCCCGCTGGCGCCGCCACGACTTCACTGGCGTGGGCTCTCAGCTCAAAGCTCGGTGGCGACAGCCGTTCCTGAGTTGACGACCCGGAGACCGTAATCTCCGCTCGCTCGCTCCCCTTGGCTGCTTACCCCAATGAGGTAGCTTCGTCCCGCCTCGGGGACGAATTGCACGGCTGCCATGCTGGGATCGGGAGAGCGACCGTTCGCGATGTCGAGAGTGCCTCCTCCGCCCGAGCCTCGTAGACCTGCGTCGTAGAGACCTAGTTGGACGCTGAAGGAGGCGTCGACTTCGATGATGCTCACGACCCCTGGAAGGAGACCATCGATCTCGAAGTAGTCGATGTAGAAGTCACCTCCGAAATCCGGATCGTTTCCATCGCTGAACTGAAGTGTTCCAGTCGTCTCCGTGAATGGCGGCTCACCTGCGCGAACGAAGCGAGACCGGCTGCCCTCGCGAGTGGCACTCGAAACGTCGATGCGAGCGAGGTATGCGCCATCCTCGTAGCCGCCAAAGTCGACGCGATTGATGCCCGTTTCACAGAGAAACTCTCCAGGGGCTGCTGGGCCATCCCCATCCGGGTCAAAGGTGCAGGTGTACTCAGTTGGAGCTCCGACGAAGTCGGCTTCCGCGGCGTCACCAAAGAGGAAGAAGCGGAAGGAAACACTTCGATTGGCATCAATCGCATCGTCCTCACTGCCAATCATCTCGATATTCGAGAGCGCCCATCGATCGTCCACTTTTCCGAGCGACGTTCTAGTCGTTCTCTGGTTCGAGAAGTTAACCTGAGCATTGCGCTTCGAAAGGTTCACCGTATAGCTCAAAGAGTACTCGAGCATCAGGGCGTGCGCCCACTCGGACATGCCCGAGCTGCGACCGTAGATGCCCGGTTTGCCAGCTAGACCGCACCCGCTCCCCCAACTTGTGACTCCCACGTGTAGCCACCTCTCGCCAGCCGGGTCGCGAACCAAGAGGGGGCCGCCACTATCACCCTGGCATGAATCGAGTCCGCCAGCTATCGCACCTGCGCAGATCTGTGTTTCGAACGTACGTACTTGCGGATAGGCCTCAGCACAGCGATCTTGGCTGGTGATGGGCACGTGAACTTCTTGAAGCGCATCGCTGGGATTGTCGGTGACCCCCCAACCTATAGTGGTCGAGAGCGTGCCGGCGGTGGAGAGGAATGCCTCTTCGGGACGCATT
This sequence comes from Myxococcales bacterium, assembly GCA_024222395.1. Taxonomy (GTDB): domain Bacteria; phylum Myxococcota_A; class Polyangia; order Haliangiales; family Haliangiaceae; genus NORP324. The sequence goes on along the minus strand of JAAEPE010000931.1, from coordinate 1,349 downwards.
AGATCTACGGTGCTCAAACCCAGGGCGTTCAAGTCGACGCGCTGATCGAGGCGCCAAAGAGCCATGTCGTAGCCCTCGCTGATGTCGCCGCTCCAATCAGGATGAATTGTGATGGCCGAGACGCCAAAGACATAGCCGCCTTCGTCGGCCTCTTGCGAGCCGAGCATGATAGCCACCTCGTCGGGGGCGCTGCCTTCGCTGCAGTGGGCAGCGGTTACGATGAATTGGTCGCTCACCAGGGCGCCGCCGCAGAACTGAGAGAAGTCTCCGGAGATTCCAGTTCCAACACTTACCATGAAGGGGAAGCGAGCGGCGTCGACGTCGGCTCCTCCAATGATGGCAGCTCGCTTGCTCCCTGTGGGACTTGCGGCGTCGAGATCATCTGGCCTCACAATTCGCGCATTCGCATCTACTTCGTTGCGAAATCCGAATGGCAGAACTTGTCTTACTTGGTACGAGCCCTTGGCGAGGTCAGTAAGCCCATAGTTGCCGCTCTGGTCGGTACGCGCTGCAGGCTCGCCCTCATCTAGGGAGCCGTCTTCATCCAAGTCCAGGTAGACGGTGATGCCCGCGATTCCCGTCTCATCCAGGTCGAAATGCCCGTCGCGGTTGAGGTCATCAAAGACCCGTCCGCGCACAGAGAGGCTATCGAGGTCACTCGGTTCTCCACGACAACATGCGAGCAGAGCGAGTGGCACGGCTAGAAGCAACTTCATGCCGGGAAGCTATCTTGAAACCGACTCGGCTGTCGCGAGATTCGTGACGAGAGGACAACTCTTGAACCCGCGCCCCCCTCTCGCCGGGCAATTCTGCGATGTTGACAGCTTGGCTCCCACAGGCTAGACCGCCGAGCGTAAACAATGATCGGTCTGATGGTCCTGCTTTCCCGATTGCAGCGTTGCTCATTTCGTCATTTGCTCAGGCAAAATCCTCATTCACGCCTTGCACTCGAAAACTCAGAACTCACCATCCTCGGTCATTCTTTTCGCTCGACGGTCTAGGCGCCACCTCTCTCTTACTCTCGGCACACGGGGCTTATGTCGGAATCTCGGACCAATCGAAGATAGATTCTATCGATCAGACTCGGGCGTTGGCGGGCGGGCATACGTTTGGGTCGGGGATGCGCGGGGGCGATGCGGCGACTCGCCGGCAAGATGCGGCAAGGAGTGGCCAAGGGGTGTGAGATCGATCTGAGATCTAGGCGGCGCGGCGGATCGCGTCGTAGAACTTTCGAGGACCCGCCGTCCTGTATGCGGCCCGGAGGTGCGCCATTTGCGCGAGGCTGGCTCCAGTGCTGTCCAGCGCGCTTCATCCGCTTTTGGAGGACGTGGCGGTGGCCACTCTCGACG
>JAAEPE010000930.1 GCA_024222395.1 Myxococcales bacterium | reverse complement strand
CCACTGGGCGGGCGAGCAAACAACCCTTCTCGAAACCCACGACTTCGTGTGGAAAGAGGCCATGGCCGAGTACTTGGTCTTCGTACACAAGACTGAGAACATCGAGGCTAGAATCTAGGCGCTCTAGGGCAGAGAAACTACTCAACGACGACTGGAAGCTCTACGACCTCGTGCAGCCTCCAACTCGAGACCTCAAACTTCTTGTGAACTTGTAGTCGCACAGACTTTGCGTTCGCAGGTACCCTGTAGAGTACCTGTAGGCCCATCCGCTTGGCGTTGCTGTAGTGCAGAGGAGCAACCTTCCATTTTCCGTTGCTGCCCTTTATCTCCACAGTGTTCAGGTAATTGGAACGTATGTTGATGCTACCTTCACCGGCGCGCAGCGTGACTTTCCTATTTTGTAGAGCTTTACCAAAGCCAATGGTCCTTCGGTGAGCTTTGGCCGTTTTGGGTGTGCTCGCCTTTAGCTTCTGAACAACCTTTGTCTTTCTCGTGCTTCTTCTGGGACGATTGGCTTTGAGCGATCGGGCTCGGCTCGCCTTCGATGTTTTGCCGGCCTTTGCCTTTGCCTTCGCCGGCGCTGCATTGGCCTCCTCAACTGAGAAGCCTGGTGTCGTTAGAAATCCAGCCAGGAGCAGGGCGAGCAATGCGTGCGACTTTGACATGACGTCGCAGAGCTGCATTTGGCATGCCACCCCCAATGAGGGCTGTTTGCGCCGAACGCAAGGCGATATCTGTGTGCTGGGGCCTAGAGTCCCTAGTCGACTGGCCACCCGAGCCTCCGAAGCGTCGTTTCTCAAGGTGCGGGCTGTCGTTGACTCTCAGTTCTGCGTGCGAACTGAAATCCCCTGAATACCTCGGCGGATGGTGCTGCGAATTGGTTTTCCCTGGCCGTCAACCCAAGCGAATTTGAACTGCTTGCGCCGATTCGTGTAGAGAATTGCCGCTGCTCTCCCCGGGACGGTGCACCCCGGGGAGATTTTCGCAAGCGTATGTTTGCTAGATGGTGCACTTTCTCAATTCTCGATGCTGATGAGAACTCTGCCAGCATACTAGCGAGCGAACTGCTTGAGGCGCAGCACTGCCTCTTTGGCCTCCTCTTCGAGAGGATCGATGGCCAGACAGTCCTAGCCTCTGGCGATACTTTCCAGATCGGCAATTCGGTCTTTTCATTCGAGGGCCCAAGAGCACAAGACTCGGCTTCGGCTACCACCAACAGGCAACCGGAGGCGGTGGCTAGTGGCAAGAAGGCGCCCCTCTCTCTCGATAACGATGCCACCAATTTGCACCGTGCTGCTGACGCGGAAGAAGAGAGCACCGTCGCCGGCAAAGGCTTGGCTGGCAGCTCGCATCAGGCTGAGCGAGATCCGCCGAGCGAACAACTTCCGACGAGCATCATGGCGAGTATTGAAGTCTCAACTCAGATTCTAGAACGCCCCCACGAGGCTAGAAACGTGAGCTCGGCGCCACCGGTTGCCTTGAGGTTGCTGCCGAATGGGGGGCCAAGGCTTCCGAGACTCAAACCTCGGACGTCACTGTGCCCTTCGAACTGCAATCGTTCGAACACTGGCACGCTGCGGCCGTCACTTG
>JAAEPE010000929.1 GCA_024222395.1 Myxococcales bacterium | reverse complement strand
GCCCTCTCGCGGGGAGGCAGGGGCGCTGGCGAGGTGGCGTGTAGAGTTCGTAGGCCAACCCATGCACCGCTAGCCGCAAATCGAGAGACTTTCACTGCCCCTTCGAGTATCAAGGGCGCATTCCCTGATACCGTCTCGTTGAATCGACGAGAATCACGATGCGTAAGTGAGCTTAGATGCGGGCTACACCGTGAACTAGGGCTGCTGTCGATTGATAGCCGAGTCGCCCTCAAGAAGAGGAATATCAAAATGAAAGGACTTCGAAACACTGTGTTGCTAGCTGCCGCCGGCGCATTCTTCACCCTCCCCGCCGCAAGCTGTGCGAAAGACAGCAAGCCCGCCGATACAAGCCCCAAGGCGGTGTCCTCAGAGGACTCAGAGGACTCAAATAGCGACGATGAAGACGGAAGATTCCAACGCAGAGGATCCTGCAGAGGAGAGCGTGGCCCCTAGGCCTCCGTTCATTCGAGAACTCTTCGTCAACGGCGATACCGCATGCGTGCGCTACATTGACGACCAACTCAAGTGCGCACGGCTGCAGTATGCCGACAAGGGCTTCGACATCGAGTCGCGGCCACTCTACGTACGCGGCTCAGGTCCGGTCGTTGATGACTGTATCGCCGATGGTGCCGACGTGACCTGTCGGGCTTTTGACAAGCCGCTCAACAGCGGCAGAGCGCGCGCCGAAACGTACATGTTTCCATCGTCGCCAATCCAATTGGCATTTCTTCCAAGACTCCTCATTCCCATCCCGGGCAAGCCTGGATACACACGCTTGGGCCCCAGACGGCTATGCGCGCTGTCCGCCGAAGGGGAGGTGGTGTGTAAGGAGCTTGGTGGACGCGAGGCGAAGGCCCGCACGTGGACTCTTTTCACTTCTTCAAGTGCCATACGAGGCAATGGAGGCGACCTACTGAGCCTGCGCGCTGACGGTGGTCTCGAATGCGTTGGCAAGGAGGCATGTGCCTCGCTAGCGTTAGCACACGCGTTAGCACACGCGGGCGACGGATTCGATGAACTCGAGGCGTCGTGGCCCAACTCGCTAGTCAAACGAATTCCAGTGGAGCGCCCTCTGCGTGTTGACATTGCTGGTGTGGAGCAGATCTTGTCTGTTAACCCCACCTGCGTTGCGAAGCGCGATGGTGCAATTTGGTGCTGGCAGTACCACAGTGCTCCTCAGCGGTCGGAGGCTATGACGAAGAGCCAGGTGCCGTGGAACGGTGGGCAATGCTCGTTGGCTGGCGACAACGTTTCATGCGCCGATTCACAAAGCGAAGAGACTCTTCATTCGCACACGGTCGAAGGGGCGGAGCGACTGGCTCGCTGGAACGGAAGACTCTGTGTCTTCACACGCCAGAAGACCGTGACCTGCTATAGCGACGAGGGCAGCATGTGGGGGGAGCACGAAGTAGTTCTAGACTTGGCTAGCGGCCTTTGAGCTTCGCTCTTGGTCTTTTGGGCCCCGTGACCGCTCTAGGGCGCCGGAGTCGTCTCTTCTAGGCGATGGCATGGAACTGGCGCCGGAACGATGGTCGTCTCCACAAACCCCATCGCAGCGTCCTGAGCCGCACGCGCGCGTTTCGCGCTATCTGGGTGCGATGAGAAGAACTCAGGAGCCTCTATTTCGTCGCGGCGCAGCCTGTCAAAAAAGGTCGCCAATCCGAGAGGCGATATGCCCGCGCGCTTAAGAAGAGCATGCCCCATCGAGTCTGCTTCCGCCTCGTGGTCGCGACCATAGGACAGATCGTGCAGAGAAGCGCCGTGCCCGAGCAGCACGCCTGCGTCGCTAACTCCAAAGACAATTCCAATTAGCGTCAACCTGCCTACGCTTCTCAGTACCGCTTGCACCCCGTGCCGGAGAGCTACGTGACTAAGCTCATGCGCCAAAACCCCCGCGACCTCGGCACCCGACTGCGCAGCCTCCAGAAGTCCGGAATGAACAAAGACGAATCCTCCAGGAAGTGCAAATGCGTTGACACTTGGAGCATCGAGCAGTACGAGGTAGTATTCGAATCTCGAGTCATGCATCTCTTCGGCTAATCGCGCCACGATCTCTTCTACATAGTGCTGTGCTGAGGGGTTCGTACACCTAGGTTGTGCTAGCTCGATTTGGGCAGCGGCTGCCCTTCCTAGGGATTTGTCCATTGAGACCGGAAGCCCCTTGAGGGCCATGCCAGCCATCCACGCGGATGAACTCACAAAGAACATTACCAGGGCAACGAGCGCGACTCCGGCGACTAGGAGTTCGACGACAATGTGGCGCCTCCCCATGCGAAAGCCGCCTGGTGGCGGCGGTGGCGGCTCTGGATTCTCGCGTCGCTCGCTCATCCCACTCATACTATCACCACCCGTCGCCAAGCCTTGCCTCCTGTGTTAGCGTCCCTTATGATCATCTCAAACGAGGCCGGGTAGCCATGCAAGCGCAGCAGCAACTCCCACAGGATGGAGGCCAGCCCAATCCACCCGGAGCACTTGAGGAGTACATAGAGCACGGACCTTCGTTCGCGTGGGTACGAGTACTTCTCAAGCCTCGCCAGAAGGTCGATGCGGAAGCCGGGGCGATGATCTATCACACGCCTGGCGTCGAGATGACTACGCGTCTGAACGCACCGCGCAAGGGTGGCTTCTTCGCCAAGATACTCGCCTTCTTCTCGGCCATTCTTCGCAAGTTCTTGGGCGGCGAGACCATGTTTCTAAATGAGTTCTCTAGCGAGGCCGGAGGTGAAGTTGTCTTCGCACCGAAGATGGTAGGACACATCCACAAGCTCTCGCTTGCGCCAGGCAAGGCGTACTACGTGCAGGCCGGTAGCTACTTGGCAAGTGAGCCCACCGTGCAGACTAGGATGCGCTGGGGAGGTCTTCGCACCTTCCTAGGCAGAGAAGGCGTCGTGCTCTTTCAGTGCTATGGCACGGGTGACCTGTTCATCAATGCCTATGGAGGCATCGAACCTGTGGAGGTTGACGGCAGTTACATCGTCGATACAGGGCACCTGGTGGCATTCGAACACTCACTCGATTTCAAGATTCGCGGGGCTGGAAGCGGTCTCAAAGGGTTGATGTTCTCTGGCGAAGGGCTCGTTTTCGAGTTCAAGGGCAAGGGCACAATTTGGATTCAATCGCGCAATGTTTCTGCGCTTGTTGGTTGGCTCTCTCCCCTCGTCTAAGGACAAACACATGAACATCCAACTCGACTACAAACCCGCGCACACACTGGCCGTTGTAGACCTTGATCCCGGAGAGCTCATTCGAGCTGAATCCGGTGCCATGGTGTCCATGAAGGGCGATATGGCCGTGCAAACCGGAGGACAGCCCGGTGAGAAGAAGGGCATCTTTAGGCGCCTAAAACGCACGGTGCTCAGCGGCGAAACGTTTTTCACCAACACCTTCCAATGCCAGTCCGGTGCAGCTCAGGTGACCTTGGCTCCAAAATTATGTGGTGACATGGTCGTGCACGACCTGACGGGTGACCATGAGCTGATGATTCAAGGCTCAAGTTACGTTGCCGCTCCGGATCCGGTTTCACTGGATACGAAGTGGCAGGGCTTTCGCAAACTCTTCTCAGGGGAGAGCCTTTGGTTTCTTCGCGCCTTCGGGCAGGGGCCTGTCGTAATCAATGCCTTTGGTGCCATCGCTCATAAGGACTTGAACAACGAGTCGCTAATCTTGGACACGGGGCACCTAGTGGCCTTTACAAGTGGGCTCGACTACAAAGTTCGCAAGGCATCCAAGGGGTGGATAAGCTCGTTCTTATCAGGCGAAGGCCTCGTACTTGAGATTAGAGGCACCGGCCGCGTCTACATGCAGTCAAGGAACCCGGGTGACTACGGGACATTCATTGGCGCTCAACTGCCACCTCGTTAGGAGTCTATTATGCGAACCGAAATCATCGACTCTCCCGATTTTTCATTCTTGCGGCTAACATTTGACGAAGCAGGCGAATCCGTTGTGAGCGAATCCGGTGCCATGGTTAGCCGCGATACTGCCGTTGAAATGAAGACCAACATGCGCGGTAGCGTTGGTGGTGCTCTTAAGCGGAAGGTGCTGGGTGGCGAGAGCATGTTTCAGAATACCTTCACCTCGACAGCCGCTGGGCAGCACGTGGTGTTGGCTCCAGCAGTGGAGGGCGACATGCGCGAGGTTCACCTCTCTGAAGGCGAAACATGGTTTCTCCAAAGAGGCTCCTATGTCGCGCACACAGGTGGCGTAGTCATTGATACAAAGTGGGCCGGCTTCAAGGGGTTCTTCGGAGGGGCCGGGCTGTTCTTGCTCAAGCTCTCCGGTCCGGGAACTCTCTTCTACTGCGGATACGGTGCGCTGCGCGAAATCGAATTGAACGGCGAAGAGTACGTGGTGGACAACGAGCACGTTGTTGGCTTCACCGAGCACTTGCAGTACAAGGTCGAGAAGTTCGCTGGGTACAAGGGCTTGTTCTTTAGCGGCGAGGGGCTCGTCACCCGATTTCAAGGAACAGGGAAAGTGATTCTGCAGACACGCAATCCATCGAGCCTGGCTGCTTTCATGCAACCATATCGGCCGACAAAGAATGACGACTAGTTCCTCGGCAGATAGGATTTGATCCAGTGCTTGCTTCGTAGATCCCGCTGTGATCTACAAGGGACATGAAGTCTCGACGTCGTCGCAAGGATGGAACGGTTCGGCTTGGCAAGGCTTATCGACACAAGCTTGGG
>JAAEPE010000928.1 GCA_024222395.1 Myxococcales bacterium | reverse complement strand
GAAAAGGGTGTTGTAGATGCTTCTCGTTGCCGTAGAGTCGCGGCATGAACACTCCTGCCCTCACCCAAGCGATTTCAATTTCCGGATCTCTCCTCAAAAACTACCACGACGTGATCCGTCGAATTGAGAATTTCAAGGTATCAGGGCCAACCGCAGAAGACGCATTCTCGACACTGATTGGTGAGGCGAACCGCGTATACGTCGGAGTCTGGGAGCACCTTGATAGCGCCGCGGCCAACTTCAAGGCTGCAGGGCACGAGGTTCCAGAGTACCTGCAACTGCGTGCCACACATGGGCACCTTGGCATACTCGATTCAGAATCAAAATCGCAGGTTTCCGTCGCAGGGTCACTGGCGATTGGCGGATTGGCAACTCGAACAACGGTAGATGCTCTGCCCAACACAGTCGGCGCCGGTCATGCAGCCGACTTCTTGCAGCAATTCAAACAGAGACTACCCGATGTCGATTGGATGGCGATCCAACGCGAAGCCGACGCCCCGGTGGATGACCTCAGTCCGAGCTTGACTCGCTACTGGCCGTTGGCCGTCGGTGTCGGCGTCGTCATCGTCGCCTATCTCGCACTGACCTAGGCGGCGTACGGCTTGCTTGGCCGACGCCAATGCAACCTCATCCCTCGTTCGGATCCAGACCGAGAAGCTCGCAGATCTCACAGAGCATTGCTTCTTCACGATCTTCGATTCGTTCGTCGGCGACGACGGCCGCCCGAGCTGCCGCCAAGATCAGAGCCTTCGAGCTAGCTTGATCGCGGGTCTTCCCTATTTGGGCCTTGGCCAGATCCGACCCCTCATCGAAGTTGGCACAAAGCAGCTCACATAGCTTGGTGAATGAAGTCAATGCACGTGCTTGGAACTCACTCCTCCTTGATCGTGCCTGCAACCACTCTTCAAACCTGGAAGACTCGCTCTGGGCCTAGCCTCTCGGGATCAACGCCTGCAAAGGTGCCGTTAGATACAACCTGGGTCGGCCCGGCCGCGATTCGGTTCGGTGCGCCGCTCCGAGAGAATGCTGCCGGCCCCGTCATCGCAAAGCTCACACTCGAGAGAACCGTTACCGTGCACTGGGACGCTGGGTCACCTTGGGTTCAGCTCTTCGCTCGGCCGTCAGATCCGTTTCAAATCCAGTCCGGCAGCCTCGTGGTTTCTCGATCTGACGTTCTTCTCGGCGGAGCCACAGCGTTTGGTCTCACGATGCGTGGGGCTGAGCCGCGAGCCACAACAGCGGACATCGATCAAACGTTATGAACTGTTCAGGATGTGAGCTCGCCACTTTGGCAGAGCATCTTTTTGCCCGGCGACGAGGTCGTGCACTTTGACGTCTCCCCCACGCACCGATTCGAGTTCTCGGCAGCCAACGGATACCGATTCTCGGAATGGCTCGAGTTGCGCGCACTTGCTCAATATGCATGGCTGATGGATGGCGGCCAATCCTCGCAACAAAGCGCAACCCTTCGTCGGGCTGATGGTTTGAAGACGATCCGGCTTCCAAAGCCGACATCACCAATTCACTGCAATACCTTCGTGCAATGTCACCGTGACTTCCCAGCGTATCTGCGCAACCGGTGTACTTGGAATTCCGGCTGGGACTGCGACGCCACTCCACGCCCCGCCACGGATCGAAATTAGAGCTGGAGGCAACCACTCAATCGAACATACCGGCCGCCTCTCGCCTCGACGCACCTGGGCTCGACCACCGCTGGACAAATTCAACACAGTGGAATTTTCCGAGCGGGGGTGACGGAGCGCATGCGTGGGTTGGCAACGCCAACGGCCCCCACAGGGAGGCTAGCCTCTCGAGTCGGATGCCATTGGACAGCAGGTGTGCCCTGTTATTCCCCTCCGGCTTGAACGTGGAAACGTTGCGAACCCAACTGTTGACTACAGCAGTGAGATAGATGGCAAACGAGGCATGCACCTCGTAGCCGCCCCTGCCGGGAATGGTGTAGTCGTCCGTGTCCATCCCCGGTGTTGTGTTCTGCACGTTGCCGATGGACAGCTCCTCGATGCCGATCTCCTCGAGATGTTCAACGGTGCGGTGGATCCGCGCATTATCCCGCACCTTCATGGGGTAGCGGGTCGGAACATCGATGGTCATGGTTAGCGTGTCGGCATCTATCGCCACGATCTGCCGATAGAAAGCCAACCCCATGTTCGGGTTGTCCCAGACCTCTACCATGCCGAATTCATCCTTAAACTCATCGGTGGCATCGGCTCGGAGCACGACCCAATCGCCTACTTCGTACCCGTCAACCGAGACTAGCGGTATCTCGAAGACATGAGCTGGGACATCAGACGCGAAGGCTCGTTCATCGCCTCGGCTCCTGTACCAGATCTGGTGTCGGGTCGGATCCGGTCGAACATCGATCATGCGCTTGTGGCGCATAT
>JAAEPE010000927.1 GCA_024222395.1 Myxococcales bacterium | reverse complement strand
GGTTCTTTGCATGAAGCTACGCGGCCACGTCAACTACTATGGGATCACCGGCAACGGATCCGCCCTCGCGGGCTTTCTGTATCGGACGATGCATATGTGGTTCAAGTGGCTTCGGAGACGCTCGCATAAGGCTCGTAGAACCTGGGAATGGTATCGAAAGCCCACTCCGGTCCACTCCGTCCTCATCATGTAGCGAACTCCTGATCCGAGGAGCCGTATGCGGTAGTTCCGCACGTACGGAATCTGTGGGAGCCCCGGGAAGGTAACGACCCGGGGCGACCCGGCTTGTGACCCGCGCGATTAGGTCTGTGGGCTAGGCGGGAAGGGGGATGTGGTAGAGAACGTCGAAGTACCGCCATCCGCGTCTCCTTGGGATGACGAACCACATGCGCCTGTCACGAGCGAGAGAAGGGCGACGCCGGTATATGAGGCTTTCATGATGCGAGGGGGATGAGACGAATGACCGTTGCTGGTCGTAGAAGGCTAGTGGTGGAAGAAGAGTGGCATGTTGCGATCGAGGGACTGGCGGCTTGCGCGAAAGACTGCTCGCCAGACATGGCGCAGCTGCTCGTCCTTCATTTCGATTCCGGCATCTTCGTCGGCGTAGTAGCTCGAGGCTTCGTCATTGTCTTCGATGTCGTCTCGCTCGAAGTCGTCTTCCGCGTCGTCCTCTTCGGTGTCGCCCTCCTGCGCGTCTTCGACAAAGAAGTCTTCTCGAAGGCTATCGAGCACGAGGCGAAGTGTCTGAGTGGAACCGATTCGAAGGTCGCCCACCTGCACCAGGTCGTCGAACTCGAAGGGGACGTAGACGTCGGCATCTAGATCATTGGCTTCGAGGCGATCTCGAAAATCGGTAAAGACGTCATCGTCGATGCTGGATTCGAGGATTTCGCTGTCTTCTTCGTCAGCGCTCGCGAAGGCCTCGCCGGAGGCGGTTTGCACTGCGTCGATGATGCCCTCGAGGTCGTGCTCCTCAAGGTGGTCGGAGAGGTGAGCGAGTTCTATGGTAGCCATGGTTGCCCCGATACCCTAGATCAGCTGCATGGAGTCGTCAAAGCCGTGGTCTGCACGGGACGCTTCTTTGTTACCCTTGTGCCAATGTCGGCCCCATCCACGCCTGCCCAGCTCGCCAATGGGGCGGAGCGAATCGACCGCGCTCGGGCTCAGATGGCTGTAGACCTGGCCGAGGGCATGAGCGGAGCCTGCGCTTGCCGCCGCTTGTCGGAGAGCTACGACGCTCTAGTCAACGAGCTGTGGGACCATGCGATGGCGGATCTTCCCGCCGCTCGCGACGCGGGCTTTTCCTTGGTCGCACTGGGCGGTTGGGGGCGGGAGGAAATCTGCCCATTCTCGGACATTGACTTCGTCCTGCTCGCTGAAGCAGGCCAGGAGGACCTCGCGAAGGAACTCGCCGACAAGATTCTCTACCCACTATGGGATGCCAAGGTGAAGGTTGGCCACGCAGTGCGCAACTCAGCAGCTGCCGCCGCCCTTGCCCGCGATGACCTGCCGACTGCCACAGCGTTGCTCGATGCGCGGCTTGTTGTTGGCGACTCCGCGACGTTTCTCCCCCTGGTGACTGGAACACGTCAATCGGTTGCCCCCGGAGGCAATGCGAATGCCTTCCTGCGAATGCTGAGTGACGAGCGCGAGCGCCGCTACGAGCGCTTTGGCGATTCCCTCTACCTACTCGAGCCGAATATCAAGCAGGGGATTGGTGGCCTTCGCGACCATCAGACAGCGCATTGGGCTGCCCGCGCCCGTTGGTCTGTGAAGTCCCTAGCAGACCTCGTGGCGATAGGGGAACTCACGCGGAGGCAATTGGAGGTCATGGAGAGGGGGCTGGACTTCCTTCTCCGGCTGCGGAGCTTGGTGCAGTTGGAGGCCGGAAGGTCGACGGATCAGCTGAGCTTCGAAATCCAGGAGTCGATAGGTCCCCGTCTCTTCCCCTACGTAGTGGCGCCTAAGGGGCGCGTTGTTCCGGCGGTTGCGCCGGCGGTCGAGACGTTGATGCGCAAGTACTATCTGGCCGGGCGCGGCATCGAGCGGGTGACCAATCGACTGATTGAGAGTGCGATTGTGCCGGCGCGCCGGAAGCCACATATTCACAAGATCGATCACAGCTTCTTGAGCTGGAACGGCAAACTCGCCGTGCGGGACCCTTCCATCTTTGCTGAGCAGCCCGCTGAGATGTTCCGCTATTTTCGCGTAGCCCTCGAGCACGGACTTCCCCTCTACGGGCACACTCAAGAGCTTATCGAAGCGCAGATTGCCAGCAGCGGTCACGTTCTGAGCGGCGACCCGCTCGCCGGGGGCTATTTCTTGGATGCACTAGTCGACCTTCGCGACCTGAGCAGTGATAGGCAGCATGCCAAGAGTCTTCTTAGGCAAATGCACGCACTGGGGCTCTTAGCAGCGCTCATGCCAGAGTTTGGTCCTTGCACCGGCCGTGTCCAGCACGACCTTTATCATGTTTATACGGTCGATCAGCATCAGCTCGCAGCGGTCGGGCTACTCAAAAAGACAGGGGCAGGGCAATTGGGCATGGATGGGCGGGGGGCCATGGATGCCTACCAGCGTTTGGAGTCTGTGGAGGCCCTCTTTCTCGCCACCTTGTTGCACGACATTGGCAAGCCCATGGGGGCCGGGCACGCTGCAAATGGCGCAAGAATGGCCTCGATGATCGCTGTGAGTCTGGAGATGGCGGAGCCGGACGTAGCCATGGTGGACTTCCTAGTTCGGCAGCACCTCACGATGTCGCACATCTCGCAACGACGAGACCTCAGTGATCCAGATGTAATCAGCAAGTTCGCCTCACTAGTGGGGAGCACCCCCGCGCTCACCTGCCTCTATTTGCTGACCCGGTGCGATACGGCCATGACTGCGCCGGGCAATTTGAGTTCGTGGAAGGACCAACTCTTGTCGGAACTCTACAATAGGACTCTGGATGAGCTGGAGGGTGGCAATAGCATGGAGAGTGAGCAGGCTCTGCATAGACGCCAGGCCAGGCGACGTGCTGTGGAAATCGTCTCCGAGCAGGGGCGGGAGCCTGTTCGAGCAGCTCGAGCTGATGCCATTGTCGACAAGTTGGAACCAGGGTTCGTCAACGCACTGACAGCTCGGCAACTATCACGATTAATCGAATGCGCGTTGGCCCGGGTCGATGAAGAGACGCAAGTTGCTGTTGGCGTGCGCATGCTGGCCGGGCGAGGGCAAACCGAATTTGTCTGCGTCTGCGAGGATGCGCCGGCGGTGCTCTCCCACATCACAGGGGTGCTCGCGGCGCACCGCGTAGTCATCGACGGTGCCTCGATTGCCTCGCTCAAGAGTTCCCATGGGCCGATTGCCTTGCAGGCCTTCATGGTTCGCGACGAGTTCCAGCAACCCATCCCAGCAGATGCGAAGCGTTGGAGCCGAATTGAACGTGACTTGCGTCTGGTGATGGCGAGCACCAATCGCGCAGAAATGGTGGAGGAGCTTCTTGGAAGCCGAAACGAGAACTATAGCGTCAAACCCAAAATTTCGGTGCGAGACGATTCGCAAATCAAGATTTTCGACGCGGAGTCAAGTGACTATTCGGTAATCGAGGTGCACACGAGCGACGCAATCGCACTTCTGCACTGCATCACCGGCGTACTGAGTCGGCACGGCTTGGACATTCACAGATCCATGGTCAGCACAGAAGGAGACCGAGTGGCCGATGTCTTCTACGTGCAGGTCGGCGGTGACAAGCTGAGCCGCGTAGAGGGGACTGCTCTTCGCACAGATTTGCTAGCAGCGTTGGACGCCCTCGAATGAGTGTTGTGGATGCGCCGCCTGGACGTGATTTTGCCGGACCAGCAATTGGAGAGTTTCGTTCGAGACCTGGTCCGCGGCGCCTAGCTCGATCTGTCTTCATAATGTGCCTCATCGATTCGGTGGCCACGTTTGTCCTCGCGGCTCGAGAAAGCTATGCCACGGGGTCCGTTGGTCTCCTCGTCTTGGCTCTGGTTTGCATAAGCGTCGCCGGGGTCGGCCTAGGCGTTCGAAGTGCCGTGGTGAGAATTGACGCGGGTGGTATCCAGTGGGGGTGGGGGCAACTTGGCTTCCGCCTTGGTCCCTCCAAGATTGAGGCACTTCACTACTACGAGCGAGGTCTGACGGTTATTCGCAAAGGTGGCTCGCCATGGTATTTATCGAAGCACGACTGGGACCGATTCGAGGAGGTGCCGAAGGTGTGCGAAGACGCGGGGTTGCAACTTGCTCGGATCGAAGGGAATCCGCCTTTGAGGGCTCGGATGCAAGCGTATGGAGTGGTCTTGGATGGGCTCATGGTTGCCACTCTCGTCGGCAGTGCCATCTTGTTGGTCTACGCATCGCTTCGATAGGGCGTAAGAGAAAGTCTTAGGGGTGGCTGCCGTGGCTTGACCCCCGTGCGCAATCGTGTTTCAGTCTCAAATACGATGTCATTGCCGCAAGGAAGAAACGTACGTGTCGCTGTCGTAGGTGCTACCGGAGTCGCAGGCCAGGAGTTCTTGGCAGCCCTTCTTGGCCATCCCTGGTTCGAGGTGGTGGTGCTGGCTGCTTCGTCACGCTCCGCGGGCAAGACGTACATGGATTCCATCCGCTCAGAATCGGGACAAGTCTCTTGGTACGGAGGCGGCGAGTTGCCGGCAGTTTTCGCATCCATGGCGGTGCAGGACGCCGAGGCACTCGATGCCACCCTCGTCGATCTCGTCTTCACCGCAGTGGACGCGGGCCCTGCAAGAGTTCTGGAAGCCCAATACGCCAAGACGACGCCAGTCATTTCCACTGCATCGGCTTTCCGCTATGAAGATGATGTCCCGTTGCTCTTGCCGGGCATCAATCCTGAGCATATCGCGCTGCTCGAAAAGCAGTCACAGACCCGCGGTTGGAAGGGCTTTGTCGCCCCCAACCCAAATTGCACGACGGTGGGCTTGGCTATCACGTTGGCGCCTCTGCATGAGGCATTCGGAATCGAGTCGGTTCACATGGTCTCGATGCAGGCTGTGAGCGGCGCAGGGCGCTCGCCAGGGGTGGTTGCCCTGGATGTTGTCGACAACATCATTCCCCACATTCCCAAGGAAGAGGAGAAGGTCGCGGCTGAGACGCTCAAGGTACTTGGCTCTCTCGAAGGCGAGGCAATCGTACCGGCGGCGTTTGGCATCTCGGCGACATGCACTCGGGTGGCGGTCCTCGAAGGGCATACCGAGGCGGTGCATCTCAAGTTATCTCGCGCCGTCACCGCCGAGGAAATCGCACAGGCCTGGGCGGAAGCTGGGGCGGCGGTGCTAGGTGCCGGTTATCCGAGTGCTCCAGAGGCCCTAATTCAGCTCAGCACCGATCCCTTTCGGCCTCAGGTGCGTCTGGACCGTGACGCAGGCGACGGTATGACAACCGTGGTGGGGCGGCTGCGTCCCGATCCGAATGTGGAAAATGGCTGGAAATTCATGCTTGTCTCTCACAACACGAAGATGGGAGCAGCCAAGGGCTGTGTTCTCATGGCCGAGCAGCTGTGCGATCACGGACTGATTGCCGCGGGTGGCTAGGGCGCTGGGCGCTATTAGCCGCTGTTAGCGGCCGGGGTTTGAACTGGAGCCAGGCAATTCCTATACCTTGGGCATGTTGACCCCGACTGCGACTATGTGGAGAATGCCTGCGATGCGACGAATAAAGCTATTATCGGCACCGATGTTCCTGGGCCTGGCTGCGACCGTGGCTGCTTGTCAGATTGACTCTGGCGGGTTTCACGAAGACGACCTCGGCAGCGCGGAGCAAGCCAGCACTGGCGGGCTTCCCGCCCAAGGTCAGGGCCACTACGATGCGGTCGCCGCGATTACGATCTTGCTCCCGAGCAATGACAACGACACGGCACGTACAAACTATCGGTACTGCACTGGCGTTCTGATTGCAGAACGAACGGTGATGACGGCGGCTGCGTGCCTCAAGAGCAATCTTGAAGCCGAACTCGACGACAAACTCACCGGCCCTTTCTTGGATGCTGAGTCTATCGTCGTGCGATTCGAGAGCGAAGACCGCACAACGGAGTACGCATTAGACGCGACCTTTGACGACGAAGCACCGATGACCGTCAAAGGTCTGACGATGCATCGCTATTACGACACCCAGCCACGATACGACGTGGCGCTCCTTAGCCTGAGCGAGACGCCTTCGGGCATTACTCCTGTGCCGATTCGCGCCACTTCTATCGGCGCAGACCTAGTCGGTCAGCCTCTGGAGCTTGTTGGCTATGGCAAGGAAGACGGCGCCGGTGGTGATGAGACAGCGCTAACTGCTCGAAACGTCATTGCACCTGATATCGTAAATGTCAGCGACACCCGAATCACTGCAGGCACTGAGGAGTTGACTACCTGCTTCGCTGATAGCGGTGGCCCCGGCTTTGTTGATTTTGGCGATGGCCCGGAAGTCGTCAGCATTAATGAGCGACACGGAGAGTGTGATGCTGGTGCAACTCGCCAGCGAGTCGACATCTACGCAAACGAGTTCTTGCTGCCATTTCTTAACTACAAGGGCGGCGGTTGTGATGGCGGTGCTTGCGACGACTGCGAGTACAACGGGGTCTGCGAAGAAGATTGCGATACTCGTGATTGGGATTGCCCTATCGGCTCATGGGCAGGGACGGCATGCGTCCAAAATGGTGATTGTGAAGAGCAGGGCGCGTGTGTTCCCGCATCGGATGACGCGAGCTTCACCTACTGCGATAAGCCGTGTGACCAAGAGGTAAGTAGTAGCTGCCCAGCCGACATGATTTGCAGTGAAGACAGCAGATGCATCCACACGGACCCCTCGCCGGGCTCGCAGGGCGCAACCTGTACCAGTCCTGCCACGTGCCGCTCCGGCTTCTGCGAGAATACCTTCTGTGCTAACGAGTGTGATGCCAGCGACTCCAACGCCTGCGACTCAGACAACGGCTTCTTCTGCCTCGAATCGCTTGATGATAGTTCGACTACCGTGTGCCGAACGAAGCTTCGCGACGGCGGCGGTGGTTTCTGCCACGCGGGGGCCTCGCCTCGCCTCCGCAATGGCGCGCGCAACTCATTGCTAGCTGGGCTTGGTCTCCTCTTTGTCTTCGGAGCCTTCCGACGACGACGACGCGGCTAGCGCGCGGCCGTCCCAAGCCCTATAAATCGGTCACTCTGGCTATAGCTGGAGTGACTTTCTTCGTTTCGGGCCTAGATCCGGCCTCTGAATCGGGCTTCGGCAAATCCTCTGTCTTGTGGCGAGGATGCATACCGCTTAGAATTGTGAGATGGGTCAGAGCTGGAATGAGGCTGACATGATGACATCGGTCATGGTGTGCGAGCATGCTGGCGAGCATCAGGAGCCTCGCGCCTGCATCGTTCACGTCTCGGAGAGGGGATCGAAGACCTATACTCGTATTCTGGATCGGGAGGAACTCACGATCGGCCGGGGCAGTATTTGCTCGGTCCAGATTTCCTGCAGCCACATTTCTCGTGTGCACGCCAAGATTATTTGGGCCGACGGCGGATGGATCATTACTGACAACAAGAGTGCGAACGGCATTCTAGTCAATGGGGTGAAGCAAGAAGCTGCGAAACTCCAGTTCGGTGACCGCCTCGACCTCGGTCGCGGCGAGGTGATTCTCTTTCGCCCCTATGACTCAGATTACCAGCGGGTGCTCGAGGCGCAGAAACTTGAATCGTTGGGACGGCTGGCCTCGGGCATCGCACACGATTTCAACAACGTACTCATGGCGATTGTCGGGGCCACAAGCTGTCTGGCGGAGGACTTCGAGCAGGGTGACGTAGTGAGCATCGAGGAGACCACCCGCGACATCATGACAGCATCGGAGCGGGGCGCGGACCTGGCTCGGCAGCTTCTGAGCTTCGCTCAGCAGGGCAAGCAAGCGAACGATTTGGTGGGGGCCGCCGATGTGGCGCTGGAGGTCACGCGCTTGATTCAGCGGACCTTCGATCAGCGCATTCGCGTTCACTCCGATACTGCGAGTCGGGCACTTGTCGTCGCAGAACGCGGGCAACTCGTACAGGTGCTCATGAATCTTTGCATCAATGCCCGAGACGCGATGCCCCACGGAGGCAACTTGACCATCGAGGTGTCGGACGAATCGCCGAAAGACAGCGACGCCACCGGATCCTACGTTTGTATGCGAGTGAGAGACACTGGCATGGGGATGAGTCACGAGGTTAGAGAGCGAGTCTTCGAGCCCTTCTTTTCGACAAGGGGCGAAGGACACGGCACGGGGCTAGGTATGGCCACGACCTACGGCATCGTGAAAAACTATGGCGGCAAAATCGATATTCAGAGCAAGGTAGGCGAGGGGACTTGCGTCTCCGTCTATCTTCCCTGTCAGCACGCTTCACCAGTACACGAGGTTGCGAGCGGCTCGGCGGCGGAAGATTCCAAGACCGGGGCTATCGCGCCGCGAGGGCAGGGCCGCTACATCTTGCTCGCCGAAGATCAACCCCTAGTTCGGCGCCACACCTGTCGTCTGTTGCGGCGCCTTGGCTTCGAGGTTATCGAAGCTCACGATGGGGTCGAAGCTGTGGAGCTGTTGGAGAACTCGACTGTCCCAATCTGCATGGCGTTACTCGACTTGCAGATGCCGCGACGCAGCGGCGATGAGGCGTGCCTAATGATGAAGAGCATCGACGCCGAGCTTCCCATCATCATGGTCTCCGGCAACGTGGAAGACCCGCGAATCGAAGCTCTCGTCCAGAGCAATAATGTCGATGTGCTTGCAAAGCCCTTTGGTGCCGACGAATTGGCAAGAGTGCTCACGCTCGCTAGATCCTAGCGTTTCTTCGCGAGATTGCCTGGGAGTGCTTTGAGGAGGCACCTAGATGTCCCTGGCGGAAGTGCTGATAGGAAGAGTTGCCAACTCTGTAAGATGAGATCATAAGGGTGGTTCCTGGTCAACGAAAAGGATTGAGAATGGCCCGAGATGCGCTTGTGATAGAGCTTTCGTCTCGACAGCGAG
>JAAEPE010000926.1 GCA_024222395.1 Myxococcales bacterium | reverse complement strand
CCCTACGAGGACAACGAAGAAGTCGGCATCACACCGGCATCCCAGGGTGGCTTCGGCGTCCCGGTTCTCGTACGCACAGCCGGGCTTATCGCTGGAGAATCGCGAGTGGCCGACGTCCAACTCAATGTCGAGGACGGTGACCTAGCCTCCCCAAGGCTAGTTCTTCGAGGTGCTCCCTCGATGGGTGACATACTCGCATTCCGCTCGAATAACTAGCCAAGTATTAGGCGCCGCGGCGTGCTGCGCCTTCTCACCCAAAGGCCTAGCCCAGCGAGTATCACCCAAAAGAGAGCCTGTGCGCGTCCATCCCTAGGGGTTGGAAGTAGACCCGCCGCTATTGGCCCAGCACAATCCTCCGAGTTTAGCGCTGCGGCGATTTCCCTCGGCACCGAACTCTGGTCGTCGGCGGGTCCAAGCACCAGGTCCTCGGAAAGAGCGTCGGCTGAGAGCTTGGTACGTAATCGTGTAAGCACGGGATAGTGCATACCCGCCGTTGCCATCGCGAGGTCAGCTGGAGCCTCTTGGAACAGCGCATCACCGAGGGCACTGTCATCGAGCGGCTGAGAATACTCCGTCATCCAGACATTGCCCCCGGCCTTCTCGATCGCTTGCTCAAAGGCGTCCTGGTAGTTCGAAGCACCACGATCCCAGTCCCACGCGATGTCATTGGGATTCATCCTGCTGCTGCCGAAGTTCTTCGGCTCGTACCGCTCTTCCGCAATGACCCAGAGTGAAAGCTCGACGGAATCCGTAACCCCGAGCGCAATCATCTTGAGAGGGAACTGTCCCATGTAGCCACGAAAGCGCACACGCACGGGCTGCATAGCCGAAACTTCTTGGCCTGGGCGCAAGCGCAAGACTACGAAACTGCTCCCTCGAGCAATGTAGTGGTCAAGGGTTGGCCGCCCCGACTCAGGAAAGGCATAGCCCTCCTCTCCTAACCATGCATAGATGGCGAAAGGATCATCTGCGCCAATCACGGCAGTTTCGTATGGGCCAACCACTTCACGTCTGTGCACCTCGACTGAATCTGCCGGAGATATGAACGGGCCGCCATTGCCGAACGGGCCACTGCACCCTGCACCCTCTTCGGCGGCGCACTGTGACGCCAAGATAATCGGACTGCTTTCCTGATCGATTACATCGATGAACTCAGAATCAGCCAGTTCAACAACCGTATCGGCCGAAGGAACAGGGAGAATCCAAGCAAATTCCTCTGGAGCGCCCGTGTAAATGAACTGGTCCCAGAGAATGCTCTCCTCGAGTCCCAGTTTGACCACCATTCGATGGCTCTGAACGGAGCTAAATGTTCCGGGGGGCGCAACGCATCCCCCACACGCCTCGGCCTCATTGCTTGGCGAGGCAAGAATGGACGCAAATAGACAAAGGCCAATCACGGTGTAACTCGCAACCTGCATAGATCCTCCTGTTGTTCTCTCTAGTAAGCAGCAAGTCGCCGCGAACATCAACGCGAAGGAGATGACAGCTCGTGACAATCGCACGAGCTGCCGCTATCTCAGGTAGACACCGCTACGATCGTCTGCCCCATGGATGAGGCTAGCCGCAGAGCATCGACATCAACGCGATTACAACAACTGACCGAAGCGGATAGCGCACACCCTGCGGTCGGCGAGGGTCAGGTAGGTCGGCGAGCACGCCTTCGGGCAACGTCCCATCCATTGTTGAACTTTAGGTAGCGGTTCCTCCTGATCCGATTCAGGATCGGGGTTGCAATAACAAAGGAACCGCTGATGAATAGAGTATCAAAGAAACGAAGAAAGGCCCTTACCGAGATCATTCCACTACCAATTTCTCTGGAAGATCTCGTTCATGAGGAGCTTCGAGAGTTTGTGATCGTGCAAGGCATGGTCGCTTT
>JAAEPE010000925.1 GCA_024222395.1 Myxococcales bacterium | reverse complement strand
CTCTTTGTTCATCGTGGGATCGAAGACCACCTGAGTGAGCCCGTCCCGATCGCGAAGGTCGACAAATACACATCCGCCGTGGTCGCGGCGATTGTTGACCCAACCAGTAAGGGAGACCGTCTTGCCCTCGTCTGATTTGCGTAGCGCGCCGCAGTTGTGAGTCTTGGGATGGGCGTTGAGAAAGCTAGCCATAGGCGCGAGACTCTAGCAGCCCAAAACTGCCGGGACACGGCTTGACGGGCGCCAAAAAGCCGGCGAGCCGAGGGATTTCTCTGTCACAATGAGCCGCACATGCACATCACCATGGTGAAGAAGCGCTTGGCCTCCGGGGAGCCTTGCCGCAAGTGCGCACAGGCGGAGGAGCTGTTGCGCAAACGAGACCTTTGGAACCGGGTTGACGAGGTTGTGTGGGCAGAGGAAGACGACCCGGCGTCACCAGGCATGGTGCTAGCTGCCCAGCATGGCGTTGAGGCAGCACCGTTCTACCTCGTGAAACACTCGGATGGGCCTGTGGAGGTCTTTGTGAGCGCGCTCAAGCTAATCAAGGCTCATCTGGCGACTCCAAAGGCATCGCCCGCTCAGCCATATGACGTCGCTTCCGCTCGTGAGGACCTAGCTCGGGCAACGCCCCAAGAGGTCGTGAGCCATGCTCTGACCCGCTTCGGGGCCGAGTGCGCGATCGCCTTCAGTGGTTCGGACGATGTGGTGCTCATCGACTTGGCTTCACAAACCGGTCTGCCATTCTCCGTTGTGGTCGTCGATACGGGGCGTTTGCATGCCGAGACCTATCGCTTCATCGAAGAGGTTCGCAGCCACTACGGGATTGAGATTCACATCACGGCTCCCGAACCCGCCGAGCTCGAGCCCTTTGTCAGGGAGAAGGGGCTCTTCTCCTTCCTCGAAGATGGGCACGAGGAGTGTTGCCGTGTTCGCAAAGTTCGGCCACTGCGCCGAGCGCTGGGAGGCTATCGCGCTTGGATGACCGGGCAGCGCAGGGACCAGACCTTCATCACCCGCAGCGATCTAGAGCTTGTCGAAGAGGATACCGCCTTCGAGGGCAAAGACGGCGCGCTGGCGAAATTCAACCCCATCGCGAACTGGAGTCGGGACCTCGTGTGGCAGTACATCCGCGACTACGAGCTGCCGCACAATGCTCTTCATCACAAGGGCTATGCGTCCATCGGTTGCCAGCCATGCACACGAGCCGTTCTTCCCGGCCAGCACGAGCGCGAAGGGCGTTGGTGGTGGGAAGACGAGCGGGCAAAAGAGTGCGGGCTCCATCCATCGAAGAGCGACTCGTAGCACAGCGAGTCCGGGACTCGTTGTGCTACCAACAGCGGCATGGAGGATCTAGGCGAAGTTCTCAGGTGCATCGACGCTGTCAACGCCACGGATCCAGAGGATGGATGAGAGCACCCCAGACGGCCCCGTTGCCAAGGAGTTGCTCTACGGGCAACGCATGAGCTCGTGGCGGCTAGCCAAACTCGATCCGGAACCCTCCGAAGCGCCGTAAATCGCCTGCAGGGGCCAGCACCTGGCGCGCTGGCGCTGGCCCCGCGCTGAGTTTCCCGAGGGCCGAGCCTGATACAAAGCATGGCGACGCGAGCTCTATTCACACCACGCAGAAGGCGTCATAGAGATCATGGCGGAGGTCGGTTTCAGCGAAGCTGTGTGCGAGAGGGTCGCCTCTCGCATTGGCAAGCAAGAGCGCACTATCGACGACGAATCGCAGACGCTCGAAGACGTGGCGTGCATGGTCTTTCTCGAGTTTGAGTTCGAGGCCTTTGCGGCCAAGCACGAGCGCCCGAAGCTCATCCGCATCGTACAGAAGACATGGAAGAAGATATCTGAGAGGGCGAGGGCGACGGCCCTCCAATTGACATTCACTGAGCATCTGAATGGATTGGTACAGGAGGCACTCTCATGACACGGTTTCGATCGGCACTACTCGGCACTGCGATTGCGGCATCAGCCGCCTCGACCTTGAATCCAGATTCGGTCCCTGAGGTGGACGATTGTGATCAGGCGCTCAATGCCACGGTGGAAGTCGTGACTCTTGTGCAGCCGGATGCCGACGAGGAGATGCAGGACTACGAGGTGCACGATCTCATCTATGGTTCTCAGGGAGGCACGATGGTGCGCTTGCGATTTGGAGTGACTGGCACGGATGCACCCGCCTGCATGGGCGTCACGCTCAAATACGAGAAATGCCTAGACTGCCGAGCGCAAACAATGATCGGTCTGATGGTCCTGCTTTCCCGATTGCAGCGTTGCTCATTTCGTCATTTGCCCCGGCAAAATCCTCATTCGCGCCTTGCACTCGAAGAATCAGAACTCACCACCCTCTGTCATTCTTTTCGCTCGACGGTCTAGATGATGAGAGCGCGGCGGTTGACCCCGATACCGGATATCCGAGCACCATCGCGCTGCGTACCTATGAGGAGGGCGTTGGCCGCATGACTAAGGTGTACTTTGTTCAGTTGCCGAATCCGCTAGACGAAGGCAACTTAGCGCGAGTTACTATTGGTGTGGGGCCGGAAGAGGATCGCGTCGAATCCTCTGTGCTGATGTGGCTGGGACTGGAGGGCTCGATTGAGCCCCCAGTGCCCGACGCGGGCTTGTAGGGGCCAGTTGGGCTACTCACAGGCCGTGGCAGTGAGGATCGTATCGCTGGTGCCGAATCGGCCAATCGTCCCGTAGTTGCCGCCCTGGTCGAGGAAGTTGCCACCGGCGAAGAGAATCTCGTCGCCGTGTTTTGCCACCACGTGGAAGGTCTCGAATGTTGGAGGCGACGTAGCGCAGTCCCAAGAGCCGTCCTCCTTCAGCTGGCCCATGCTGCCAAAGAACCCCGCGATCCAGACGTTCTCGCCGGGCTCCGTCCAGACGCCATTGAGCCCCATGTTCGCGCAAGCTAGATTGACTGGCACGTCTTGCCAGGCTCCTCCTTCCCACTTGAGCAGGGTAGGGGTCGCCACTCCGCCGACGGCGTAGATCTCATCATCGCTACGCCCAACGACTGTTGTGAGTTTTGTGTCATTGGGCGGATGGCGCTCGACGAGAGTAGGCGTGGCACCACCTTCAATGTGATAGGCGATTCCATCTCCGACGACCCAGTTGTTCCAGGCCTTGAAGGCAACGCCTGGCAACCCACCTTGCAAGAGGATCCAGGTGCCGTTCTCGCGAATCCAGACCTCACCTTCCTTGGTGCCAAAGACGTCTCCGCCAACGGCGATGACTCTATCGCCTGCGTCGAATACTCCAAAGAGGGTCGAGCTTGTCGCGACGCTCTCGTCGGTTCGCTGGCCGTCGACCGAGTGAATAATGGTTCCGGCTTCGCCAACGGCGTAGAACTCGCCTTCTCGTGCGGAGTGAATCCACCAGAGGGCACGGTCGGTAACATCTTCTTCGTAGCAAATCGTCTCGCCGTCGTAGCGCACGATGACGCCCTTGCCACCATCTAGCTGGCCGCCGACAAAGACAGCCTCATCGCCCATGCTGGCCATGGAGAGCAAAGTCCCCCCAGGGATTCGATCCGCGAGGACCGTGTAGGCCTCCTTGTCCTCCTCGGGGTCACAGCTAAGAAGAACACCACACGCCAAGACGGTGGTTAGGGCTACTCGTATGTTTAATGCCATCATGGTCGGTCTACCTCTATTACTACGTCGATTGCGCGTTGGCGCGCTTCTGCAGGAACCGGCCCTGCGCCCTCATAGGCCCAGTCGGTAATCTGGTTGCCATCGGCGTCGAGAAACTGCAGACCATCTACATTCACACCGTTGGCGCCCTGCAACATGAACTCTCCTGTCCCATAGCCGTAGACGCCGCGTACGCGAGTGGTCTCCGCGGGGGTGTCTTCGGTTCGGTGGCAGGTCGAGCACTTGCGCGGTGCGCGGGAAGTCGTGTGCTGGAAGAATGGCAAGAAACCGAGGTTCGCGGTGCGGCTGCCGTCGCCAGTTCGAAATTGTCCAACGACCTTGGTACCACCGTTGCCATCGTCGACTCGCTCACCGAGGAGGAGTTCACCGTCCTCGGTACCGAATCTCTCCGAGCCAATTATCGCCATCTGAACCTGTTGGGAAGGCGCGGCTGACTGCACCCGACCGCCAATGGACTTGGCGAGCAACACGGTGTCGAGGCTGTAGCTCGAACGTCTGCCACGGGTGAGGCCGGAACTCGATTGGCCGGTTTGGTAGTCGATTTGGCTGAGCCGCAAGTCGTAGCTCACGTGGCAGCCGATGCACTTGAGCGTCCAGCTGGTGTGGCAGGTATCGCAGGTGAGTTTGTCTGCGTGGGAGAACCCTAGCCTGTCTTCGCCCATGGCCACGTGCATCGACTCGGTGGCACCGCCGCCTTCTGCGAGTATGTCTGCCGGCTGAGGAACCATATGCATCTCGCCATCGACTCGTCCCTTGAGGATGATGGCACCGTCCTCGCGAGTTGAGAGCTGAGGTAGAACTCGGCCGCTAGACGTCTCGTATGCGCCATCGGTGTTGGGAACAATGCGGTCTCGAACCGTGCCGTGGCAGTCTTCGCAGCGAATGTCGACCTGCTGCTTGGAGGAGGAGAAGACCCTCTCGGTGCCGTGAACGTCGGTGCCCACGTGGCAATCGACGCAGTGCATGCCGGCTGCGAAGTGCAAGTCCGGTGGTGTCTCGTCGTAGGCGTTGGTGGTGTCTTCATCGCTCAGGTAGTAGCCCGGTGCGTGCCCATAGAGAGTCTCGTTAATGGGTGCCGCATTGGGCGGGGTCTTGCTATCTCCAAAGCCGTTTTCGCGAATGCCTCGGAATGTGAGCCCAATGCGCCCCCCCTGGAAGTGGCAGGTCGCGCACTGCTCCGTGGGAATGGCGGTGGTGAGCTGGTGCGTCTTGGGATAGACCGGGGTTCCCTTTGGGATCATCGGATCGTTACCTTTGTAGGTGCCGTCCTTGCCGTAGAGCATGTGGCACGAGGCGCAGCCGGTTGATCGATAGAGAGCGGGAGAGTTGTTGCGAGGGTAGCCTGCCATGTGGCAGGTATTGCAGTTCTTCGCTAGGTAGTGTTCGTAGGCAACCTTCTCAAGTTGCTTGGGAACTTCGGAGTCAACGGCAGCCTGAATCTCTTCGTCTGTTGATGGCGTGAGCGTGACGAGATCGCAGACGCTTCCCTCAGCTTCATCACACGATTCTGCAGTCGCGGGATATGAGCCGTATTGAGCCAGTGTGTCGTTTTGCAGGCCAGCTAGGTAGAGGGTAGGGAAATAGTGGCCGGCGTTGGTCACCATTACCGAATTGGGCATGGTCGCGACGTTATCCGGATGACATTGGCCGCAGGTTCTCTCGACGACTCGAATGTCAGAGGGATTTATGAATTGCAAGTAGGCCGGGTCGAGGGCAGCCAATTGGTTTGGTGAAAAGTCCTTGATGAAGCCCTCTGGCGCCGGAGGCAAGGCTTCTCCCCGAATCTCAGCCCAGTTCCCAGGAATTGCAATGTGCGCCTCTTTCTTGCTAGTGCCATTCTCCTTGCCACCATGACAGGAGGTGCAGGGCTGTTCCGGCAGGAAAGGGTGTGCGGGTTCGATGCCCTGGTGGCAGTCGGTGCAAGCGTTGATGTCGCTGACATCTTTGCCTTCAAGAGGGTTGCACGCCAGTGCCAGCGAAGCGGATAGGACAAGGAGCAGAGAGAGGCGGCGGTTCATACGTAGGGTTTGGTCTTGGAGCGACTATTAGCAGTCTTGTCTTGTTAGTGAGGCTAGTAGGTGGATGCGCTAGCCGCCGACTCGGATGACGACAGGTTTGCGAACCGTAGCTGAGTTGCCCTGCTCGTCGGTGACCGTCACCACGAGTTCAACGGTTGTTCCGTCGAGGATTAGTAGATCGTCGTTTGAGGAATACTCGCTCGGGTCGAAGCCGACTACGACACCGCGAATTTCGCCGCCTACCTCATCGCCTCTGCAGGAGATCCCGGTGTTTTCTTGCAAGAACTCGCCGACGATGTCGTCACCGTCCTCGACATTGAGTTGGACGTCGGCCACTCGCGATTCTCCAGCGATAAGCCCGGCTGTGCGTACGAGAACCGGGACGCCGAAGCCACCCTGGGATGCCGGTGTGATGCCGACTTCTTCGTTGTCCTCGTAGGG
>JAAEPE010000924.1 GCA_024222395.1 Myxococcales bacterium | reverse complement strand
CCAGTTTTGGGAGTTGGTGGTGACGGGTTTGCCCCTGTACACAGCAAGGGGGGTGATGTTTGGTCCATCGGCTGCTGCCTGTTCGGTGAGTGCCTCCTCCTCCTCTTCCATCGGGCGATCCCCTTGCTCATCGCGCACGATGATGTTTTGGATAGCATCGATGTACAGATGCGTGTGTGTTCCCTGTGATTCTCAGCGATGTGAGCGAGCGATAGATAGCCTGGTCGAGGTCACCCACTGGCGACGCCCACCGACCAACCTCCGGTGCTCGAAATTTGACCCCACCGAGGGACCCAGCCCGTTGGACTCGTCTCGGTGAGACGATTCGAATGGTATAGGTCTCGATATGGGGGCAAAAAATCGCCCCTTGGCCCCAAATCCTCCGGGACTTGTCGAATTTTTCCCAAGCTGCCTGACGTTGGGTCCGGGTCTGTACGGGGTCTGGATTGCTCCTCCAATACTCGGCCCCGCACCTGACGGCCGCGCAACATTGAATAAAATATTATTTATATCAGTATTAGGCGAGGACGGGACGCCATACATGCTCGTGAGGGAGGTCCGCACCCGGCCCCAACGAACTCTCATCCCGAGGAGCGAGCCATTTCCCCTCGTTCGTACGTGTCTTCGACCCGCGGGTGCGTTGAATATATATCTCACTCATTGAACTCTTGATTAGCAAGCGAAAGCGCCGCGAATCAAGAGGTACGGTACCCTTCTGGCAGGCACGATCTCGTCGGGCGATTGGGTTGGGAAGAAGTGACAGGGGGGGCGAACTCGTTTACACTGACTGATGTCCACTTATTATTTCATGTTTGTAACGACAGGGGGGCCCTAAAAGCCGGGTCACCCCTGGGGGCCAGCCGCGAAATGGCGAAGCCCCCGCGCCTCGGCCGACTGGCGCAACCCACCCCAGCTGTCTCGACCAGTGGTGGAGCGAGACGGCTTTGTTTTGAGATCCGCTGCATGACCTCCGTGCTACCCCACTGGTCGAGAGTATCGCGTCGACGTGCGCAGGCCTGTCGATCGGTCGGTGTCGCCCTGCCTCGGCCACACCGACAGAGTGCGAGACTCTCGGCTTTGGGGTAGGGGAGACGTTGACAGGCATTGGGTCACGGCGCTGCTTTTATACCGGTATTGGTGCCCTTCCCCACCAATGAGCATTGCCGTGGACGGCCCGGGGGAGCGGCGCACCGCCGGGCAGCCGTAAGCTGCGCGGCCCGGGGCCGCACCCCTGCCAGCGCAGCTGAGGGCATTCTACGGGCATTCCGGCGTGGCGCTGCATTGGCACGATCATTTGCGGCCTACAGAGCCAGCGAGCAGTGCCTGGGCGCCCCCCCGCGCCCCCCGCGCCCAGCGGCGGCCGGGCGCCCGGTGCCGAAAACCCACACGGGCAACCAAAAGCCCCCAAATGGCAATTGGAGGCCGGAAACACACTTCTTCTATCATTTGTAAGCATGGTCACTGGTCGAAAGTGCGAGGAACTGCCAAAACAAGAAGCTGGACGCCGGGAGCGGTGAGCTGGGCACGCCCGGCCCGGGCACGCCCCCAGCTCGCAAACGGCACCCATGCGGTCAACGAGGCCCATCCCTAGATGCCTCGTACCATCAGTAAACAGTCCAACATGGCAGAGGTGGCCAGATACCGCCAGACGAGCAGCTGCTTGTCTTGCCTTGGGATCGGGACGATGGCCTCCCGAGAAGCCATACGTGCACGAAACGTAGCTCTCGGCCGCTGAGCACAATTCGAATGATATATGTATTGTATACGCAAGACCCTAGATCAAAACAAAGCGAAACGAACGATTGAGGCCCGCACGCCGAATTGACTGGGGAGCAGGCCCGAGCCCGTCGGCCGCCGCTCCCAGTCTCTTAGTTCGCGGATTTGCATGCACAGATACATTTCTTAAGATCCATAGAGGCTGCATATGCCGCGGTAGGGTGAGATACTTTCTAGAATGGCCGGAATCGAAGATTTGCCTTCGTCGGCCCTTTGGCGAAATCCGGGATTGGCCAATAGTGGGCTTCGCGTTATCCGCTATGAGATAATACCTACCTCCATATACTTTGATATGGTTTGTGCACGCGGGCACAAATGTCAGTATCACTCTTAGGTACGAAATAGCCGTCCTCCACGAGACCTGGTCGATACGTTTCGTCGTGCAGTCGACGACTCCCATTCCCTCACATCCATCCTCGTAGTGACGAATGGTCAATCTCCCACCATGTAACTCGTGTCCTGACTACTTCTTCCCTCTACGCAACTAGCGTTGGTGCGCCTTACCAGCAAATGCTGGCGGATGTCTCCTTCAAAAACTTGAGGAAGATGTTGAAGGCACCGTGGATGTCTCGATCTGCCTGGAACCCCCATTCCGCACATCGAAACCTCTTACTGCCTCCCAATTTCTGGTGCAAAGCACCACAGTTGCAACAGGTCTTGCTCGTGTACTCTTCGCTCACGACGAAGACGTTCTTCCCCATCCTCTCTGCCGTCTGGATCAGGATCGTCCTAAACTTGGCATGCCCGAGGCACAACATGTGGCGTACGGTCTTGGTTCTCAACCGTCTGCCACCTCGCTTTGACATACCCTTCGACCCGAACTTTGGAATGACAATGTTGTCGTACGTCGAGCAGAGGTAGTGGGCTGCTTTGTAATGGAAATCCTTGAGGATGGACTGGAACCTTGCGGAGAGACGTTCGAAGGCTGCCTGCTTTCGCTTGCGATTCCTGCGGCGCTTCTCCGTGTCTATATCCGAACGCAGTTCGTCCAGTGCGAGGAGCCTTGGGTACAACTCCGTGGCCAATCCATCACCAACTTCGGAAACACCGTCCGGGGACCATACAGATGCAAACGTCCTGACGCCCGGGTCAATGCTGCAATAGTTCTCGAGGGTCGTGACCTGCTCCTCTGGTGCGACGTCAATCGGAATAGCCAAGTAGAACTTTCCATTGCTCTTGAGCAAGCGACAATCGTGATTGACAGACACGTCATCAAGAGATTGCCGCGTCTCGAGCGGACCATGTAGGTACGTCGTGTACGCATGAACTCCTTGAGCATCGACCCGCAATCCCGAAACTGAAACCCCCTTCTGTATGAGAATGGACTGCTCGGAGTCGGATTTCTTCCTGAAACCCATTCGGAACTTCTTGATGTTCTTGTTCTTTTTGTTGGTATGTGCAGCCTTCAACGCTGTGACGAAATCCTTGATGGCGCCTTCTCTCGTGTGCTTTGGCGTGTTCCGAAGCCATACCTTCCTCCCTTGGATGTTCTTGTTGGTGACGAACCTATTTCGAAGCCATTGAAACCATCCTTGTTTTGTCGGAATGCATCCGACTCGATTCAGGAGAGCAACACAATCGTTATATGTGGAACGACATGCGCCGAACCACTCGTTGAGCATCGTCTCCTGCTCTCTGGTTGGAAACACCTGGACACGTCGAATCCTTGTCAAACCGCTCGCTGGAAGACTTCCTGTGGCCAGAAACTTTTTAGCCGAGGCAGTCGATATTTCAAATGATACCGACGAGTTCGT
>JAAEPE010000923.1 GCA_024222395.1 Myxococcales bacterium | reverse complement strand
TTGTGCTCCCAGAAGTACTTGGTTGCATACGCCTGCGGCTCGCGTAAGGAGATTTGTTCGAGATAAGATCGCAGCCTTGCGTTCTTGATACTCTGACTCTCACTTCTCTCTTCGCGGCCCTTGACAAACGAGCCTCTAGCATGGTGGTCCACTTACTAGGGCGATGGTTTCGCTCAACTAGCAGATGGTGTGCAGCGCCTCCCAGTCTTCTGCAGTCATTGCATATGCTGGGGTGTGGCGGTGCCTCTGAAGGCAGATCTTCGCAGTCTCCGTGCTTGTGCTCGTCGTCTGCGCTGTGAGCTCTAGTGCTGCTGTTGTGCTCGGTAGTGAGGCGCAGCATAGGCGGTGGTGAGCTCAGAGGGTCGGTGAATGCACGGGAGGCTCCCGCGGCAATCCTGGGCTGGCTGCGTTGGTGCCCGTGTCGACGGTCTCGATGCTTTCGCTTTCTGTTCTTCCAGCGGCTGTTCTGCGGCCTCTTGTAGTTGCTAGGCTTCTTGTAGCATGGCTTCGGTGCAGAAGGCGCTGGGCGAGATGGCTTGCTTGCGGGTTGTCCGGCGCGTGAAGCGGTGGTCTCTCGTTCTGCATTGCTCAGGCTCTCCGCCACTCGATCAACTTGCAGTCTGGCTTGGCGGTGTTCCAGCTCGTCTCTCTTGCGATTGAGAGCGTACATGTCCTCGAGCCTTCTCGACAGGTTAGCCAGTCCAGCCCGCGCAGTGTTGAAGTGGGTCATGCCGGCGAAGTGGACGCGCGTTGCT
>JAAEPE010000922.1 GCA_024222395.1 Myxococcales bacterium | reverse complement strand
GTGAACCGTTGGCAGTGATTCGCGAGTTGTTTCAGGGGGCTTCCGGACCGCATCTCAGGGCGCGCTGGCAGCTACCCATCCTGCCGGAGGTCGAAAGTGAAAAGGGTGAGTCAAGATAGTGTCTTTGCCGCTCACGGGTGCGGGAAATCTTAGTGTCCGCAAGTTCTTGGACACGCATTGTTGCACGGGCGACGCGGGAAAGCTCGTGGTGGTAACATCGCGTACGAGCCCATCGGCGCCCACCACGAGCGTCGTATTGAGGGTACCAAGCAACTTCGGGTTATCCTGTAGCGCGGACTCGTAGCAACCTCGAATCAAAGAGAGCTTAGTGCGAATGATACGGCGCACGACACGCTTTTCTTCCAACGTACCTATCGGCTTGGCGGCCGCCTTACAAACTGCAATCCACGGGCGCAAATCGTGTTTGCTACTTCGTGCCAGGTCTAGGCAGGCGCGGTCCGTCTCTTGAATTTGCTCTTCCATGGGCTGCGCCTGTGCACTCAGTGCGTCACAAAAAGCATCGCTTCCATCGCCCGCAAACGGTCCAGACCTTACATCGACGGGGATCTCCATAGCATGAAGCTCTTGCGCGAAGTGGCGAAGGCCCGAAGCGATTCGCGCCAGCGCCGCTGCGTCCCATTGCGTGACTGTGAGATTTGGTCGCTTACGCAGCCGCCCATAGGCCGACTTCACTTCTTTTAGCCGTTGTTGCGTCGTAGTCAAGAATTTCAGAAACCGTTCCGTCGAGCGCTTCTTGAGGCGTGGACGACGGTCGCTGAATTGAAGGTCGGCGGGCGCACGCATTTTCAGAAGATCTTCGAACGAAGCCTCTGCGTGGAGGAAATAGGCACGCGCCATGATTGACGACAGCGCTTGTGATTTCTCGGAGCGCGGCTCTGCCTCGAATCGGTCGATCAACTTTGCCAGAACCAGCTGGGCGCGAGCTGCACGTGGAGTTCGCCTTAGTACGGTCGGTCGGCTGACGCGAACCTGACATGCATTTCGGTTCGTCGCGCGCCCCCACCGCACGCATTCAGCAGTGGTGTGACTGACCGGGCAGCTACCAAGCCAGTCTAGTGAGGCAGACTCGACCAAAGCGGCGGCCTCGGTTGCGGTGAGTGGGTCTTCTGCGGCCACGAGGGTCGGCAGTGAGCACAGGGCTAGCGCGAACAACAACGCACACATGGAGGTCTTCATGTCCGACTGACACCGAGTAGGGCCAGATGTTGCGTCTGAGTTTT
>JAAEPE010000921.1 GCA_024222395.1 Myxococcales bacterium | reverse complement strand
CGCCTCTCACAAACAGAGATGGCCAGTGCGTGTACCTCGGCCACGATCTCAGGCCACTTCGCATCATCACCAGCCAGCAGCGCTTGCACTACGTCGAGCACGCCTCGACTGTAGGCTCTAGCGGAGGCTAGGCGCGCTCGAGCTTCACTCATAGCCCCTGAATCGGATGCTCAGCGCCAGGCTTTAGGGCCAAGTGAGCACGGGGCCCCGTCGTGCCTACTCCAAAGCGTCGATCTTGATGATGTCCGCGGCCGACATCACCTCTCCGTCCACAACCTCTCCATAGAGGCTGTAGGTAGAGAACATTCCATCACAGTCCAGATCTCCGTAGGCGAGGGCCGTGTAGCTCTCCCTGCCGCCCTCGTTGCTGCTTACGAACTCATAGCGGTAGTAGTGTGGATCCATCATGGCGAAGTCCAGAGCCAGCCAGCTCTCGTTCTGCCAGTTTTTTGCATCCGCCGCGCATTTGTCGCCGCCTTCGACTGTGGGATCGGTGCAGCAACTGCTCTTCGCCGGGGTTGGGCCGACCGACGCAGGGAACTTTCCGTCGATCGCGTACCGCGCACGAGCCGCATCAGACATTTTCTTTAAGAACTGAGTAGCCTCGACGGTCTTCGACTTTTCCATGTACTTCATGAAAGCTGGGACGGCTACCGCGGCGAGCATGCCCCCCACGGCGACAACCAGCATCGTACTCTGGTCGCTCAGCTCCAACGGAAGTTCAATGGTCATCGTCTCGCCGTCGATCGCGGGGTCCAGCAAGATGCCTAGGTTCTTGAGGTTGTAGTACGCCAGTATCGCTCCAACCCCCTCTGCGAAATTCTCTGAGTTCTCATGCATCTCGATTTTTGCGGCGGTCAATCCCAGTTCGATGAGTCCCATCATCTGCGTGCGCAGGCTCGTGAGCGAATCGTTGCTTCCCGAGAGTTCGGCACGCACCATTTTGGGGGTCATGCGAATTCCGGCGTAGCCAAGTTCCTCGGTCACCGGGTTTGGTGGGATTGGCAGCTTGGCGATGTCGGCAGAAGCGCTCAGATAGGCTCCCTTGGATTGATTGCTCACAAAGCTGCCGAAAGCACCGCTGTCGACAATGCTCTTCTGCTGGCCCGAGAGCGTCCGGAGGGCCGCATCAACCGACTCAGCGTCGCCCGCAATTAGGTGCTGCCCCTTGTGAGCAACGGCGAACTTTCCATCATCAAAGTGCAGTACATCAACACCATCACGAACCTGCCCGCCCTTGAGCTTTCCGTTCACTGGATACGCGATAGCAATGCCCTCTGGCTCGGGGCCGGCCTTCAGCATTGCCAGTGCGACACCACTGAGCTGGCTTAGATCGACACCAATATGACGATCGAGATGGCCTTGAAGCTTGGCCTGGAACTCACTGGCGAGCTCGGGTTTCATGAGCAAGAAGCCATTCTCGGCAAGGAAACTCCAAAATGCGACAGGCGAGGAAACGGTAACGACGGCAATCGCGCTGCCCGGAATCGCCTGCATCGCGTTCTCTACGTTTTCGGAGGGCACGGTCGTTCCGGCCACAGGGGTCGAAGAGTTTGAGGAGCCGGTAGTGCACCCCGAGAACGCTAGAAAGCCCGCCAAGAGGCAGGCGATTGCTGAGTGAATCATAGCCATGCCGGACGCTAGCACAGCGCCTACTCTCTCGCTCAAGCTCCATGAACGGGCTCCGAGGCTAGGTAGAATAAACCTGTGTTTCTGATTTGCGCCTTGGTACCCAAGCCTTCGAGGCTAGCGATGTTACCGCCAAGCGCGAGACCGATGGCCCCGGTGCGATGTAGCTCATCTCCCTCGAGCAGCACGCACTCGCCGGCTACGTGGCAGCCACTGGCAACCCAACCGATTTTCGTG
>JAAEPE010000920.1 GCA_024222395.1 Myxococcales bacterium | reverse complement strand
CTGAGGCGAAATGCTCTCGACGATTCCATCGCCCATGAGGGTGCGAGCCAGTTCCGCGCACGAGCACAGTGGCAACGACCGACCGACGTCATCCGGTAGCTCGCAGGCCAGCTTCACCAGATGCGTAGCGACGATCGGGGGGGGGGAACGGGCTGGGCGCCCGCTTCGAGGGAGGTCCCGGCGGCCATCCACTCGCCGCTCTAGACCGCCGAGCGTAGACAACGATCCTGCGACTGACAGAAGATTCTGCGCAGGATCGCGAGAGCCCCGGGCGATAGAAACATGTGGGAGTCCTCGGTTGGATCCCAAGTCACTGCTATCACTGGGAGTTCTCATCCGATGTTTGCGCAATCCGCTCTGTTCCACTTGCACGAAATCCGCGACACGACCGTCCGCGTCTGCAGCCACGTAGCCAAAGACAGCAGTCCTGTCCTCCATGTCATTCGCGGCGCCGACGGCAGTTGGGTCTTTCTCTGCGGGCGTGACCATCTGCGAGATCACCACGAAGGAACTCCTATCCCCCTCAAGGAGCTGATCAGCAGGGATCCGACTTTGAACGCCGTTGCAGCACTGGCACCGCACGACTTCGCGGAGCGTCAAGATGCTGACGAGCCATGGGTCCAGGGTGACCAGCTTGCATTGGAAATCCCTACTTGCATTGAAGAGCACGGTTGGTTCGTTGCGCTTGTGGGCAACGAACCCAACACCGTTCCTAGGTATTTTGCCTACACAATCGGTCTACCTACCACTCAAGCACATCCCGAGCTCATCATGTTGGGTCAAACAGGAGAAGTAATGCCGCAGGTAATCAACACCCTGGGGAAGCGCATTTCCGAAGGGCTGACGATGGAGCCAGGCACGAATCTCAACGGTCTACTCGCGGGGCTACGCTGTGAGTGCAAACCGGTGCATCCAACCTGGTTTCGCGAATACCTCGGCTATGGGCTTTGGTACCACGGCAGCGATGACTTCGAGATTCTGCAGGTATTCTGGGCAGACAGCGAGGGACGGTTTCCATGGGATCCGCAGTGCGATCCAGATGTCGCCAGATCGCAACCAGATCTCTCACTTCCAAAACAATAGCAATCACCGCCAACTCGTTTGTTGTCAAGTTGCTAGAGCGGCGGCTACACCGGTTGCTAGCGTGGTGCGCGCCACCGAAGAACTCGGGGAGGCCATGGTGGCAAGCTTTCGCTGAGCTTGCGCTTCGCTGAGCGGGCTGTCGACGTTGCAATGCTGCCAAGCTGCTTTCGATCAGCTTCAGCGGCTTCGTCTCCGTTCGCGGTAATTGTGGCGCTTCCATCGAGCCCCATTGACACACGGTAGGCAAATCTCTCACTGGACGTGTAGATGGCAGCCGAGTAGACCGCACTTTCCTTGTCCTCGGACACCGACTCTCTATCGAGCAGAATCCGGATTCCTTCAGTTGGATGTAGTGAAGCACTCACAGGAACAACGGGTACCTTACGCAAGGCGCGCCTGGCAAGCCTAGGGCGCTAGCGAATGCGCCCGGGGTGACTATAGACATTGAACGTTCGTTCTCTGACAAAGCCTACCAGGGTAACCCGCCAGCGCTCCGCGAGATCGACCGCCAGGCTGCTCGGAGCCGAGACAGCGACGATTAGGGGAATGCCGGCGGCTACCGCCTTGTGCACAATTTCGTAGCTCATACGACCAGATACAACTAAGACTTGTTCGGAAAATCTCTCTTTCTCGGAGAGCAGCCCCCAGCCCACGACCTTGTCGACCGCATTGTGTCGCCCCACATCCTCGCGACAGACGAGCAAGTTACCCTCAGCATCAAAGAGCCCGGCAGCGTGCAATCCACCTGTCCTCGAAAAGACTGCCTGTGCCGCACGGAGCTTGCGTGGAGCGGCAGAAATCATCTCGGGTGCCCAATTGAAATCTGAACGAATGGGGCTTGCAAGCTCTTCTAGAACCGCAATGGCCGCGGCTCCGCAGACACCACAGGCAGAAGAAGTAATCACGTCGCGGCTCGACCAGCGCTCTCGCAAGAGAGCAGCCCCCATGTCCAGTTGAACTTCGTTTTCGCCTTTGACAGATAGCGCAAAAGGCTCGCTCCGAATCACCCCCTCGGCATGCATGAGCCCGCGAACTAGCTCGCGGTCGTCGCCCGGGGTGCGCATCAGGACTGCGAGGCTCTTGCCATACGCGCGGATTTCCAGAGGTTCCTCGACCGCCAACTCGTCGTCTCTAAACACCAGTAGCCCATCGCGAAAGCTGTGAATTGTCCGCTTCGAGATGGGCATCGCCGCAGGCTAGTTCATTGCAGAAGGCTAGCCAAGCCGCCGGAGCTAATCAGGAGCCTGTCCCAGACTCGTTTGCGACGGGCCTCCAAACCCAGGTGTGAAACACCGGGCCACAGTGCCGAAGGCGCGAAACACCAACGCTTGCCAAGCAAGCCTCAAGGGGCCAGTCCCAAACTCGTTTGCGACTGGCCCCTTGAGGTAGACTCGCGGTGTGCCCGACCTGCCTTACGCCGATAGAGTCTTCCGCGATCCCGTACACGGACTCATCGAGTTTGTTGGCGAAAACAGGCCTCTTGCTGCGATTCTCGACACTAGGGCGTTCCAGAGACTGCGCAGAGTCAAGCAGATGGGCTTCGCCTGGCAGGTCTATTCAGGCGCCGAGCACTCACGCTTTGGACACGCTCTCGGGGCGTTCCACGTCGCTTCTCTGGTCGTCGACCGGCTGAGGCTAGACGAGCCGGTACGTTTGCACGTCAAGGCAGCAGCGCTACTTCACGATGTCGGACACGGCCCGTTCTCGCACACCTGGGAGCAGGTCTTTCCAACCTTCGACCACGAAGAGTGGGGCGCACGCATTGTCACCGAAGACGAAGAAATGGCGAGTGTGCTGCGCAGCCTCGACCCACAGCTGCCCGAAGCACTCGGCAGCTTTACCGATAAGACCTACCGTCCTACCTTCGCTCGCAAGCTCGTGAGCTCACAGCTCGACGTCGACCGCCTCGACTATCTCCTGCGAGACGGACACTACTCGGGGGCTGGGTACGCGACCTATGATCTTGAGTGGATTCTCCACGCTCTGCGTATCGAAGATGTTCACAGAGGAGACGACCCGGAGGACTTGGTAATCGACTATCGCCGCGGCATGTACGCGGTCGAGCAGTACCTCTTCGCAAGAACCTATATGTACGCGCAGGTCTACCATCACAAGGCGGTGCGGGCGGCGGAGCGCATGTTCATAAAACTTCTGAGTCGATTCTCTTGGCTTGCCCAAACCGGAGACGAGCCAGGAGGCCTTGCTGTAGCCGCAAAGCTTGCCAGGGGAGAGCGTCTGGATGTCGGCGAATTTCTCTTCCTGGATGACTACTCCCTCTTCACGGCCGTCGACAGCTGGGCCGGTCTTGGGGCTGGCGGTGCGGCAGATGCTGCCAGCGATCCTGTTGTGCGCGATCTAGCCGCCCGGCTCGTGCGGAGGCGACTCTTCAAGACCATCGACCTTGGTGATGACCCCTCCGTTATCGACGAAGTGAAGGCAGAAGTGCACGCCATTGCCGAAGCGACGTTTGGTGAGTCCGCCTCAAGCTACTACTACCTCGATAATGCACAGCAGATTGGCTACGACGCTCACTCGGGCGAGGAACTCTATGTCGTAGGACATCCGCGCTACGGAACCGTGACCCTCGGTCGGCTATTGGAGGACCTGCCTCTGGGCCGTCCGGTCTCCACGGTGCGCTTGGTATGTGCACCAGAATTGGTGGGATCTCTTCAGCCGATTGCAGGCAGGCTGCGTGATCACTCACGAGACACTCCCGATTAGTGTCCAAACTCTGAACACTCGCGAGCCAACCATCAGGGAATTAGGGAGTTCGATCTCCGCACACACACACTGTCCACAGCTTGCCCACAGCAGTGTCAGGATTCGCTACAATCCCTCCATAATCCGGATCTTAGGAAATCACCTACTTGTGTACAAGAGAAGCTTGGCACACAGACTGCACTAGTCCCCACCACGCTCGGCGGCTCTCTTGGGTTGCTTGACAATTGAATCGGGTATCTCGTTCTGCAGGAGCTTCGGCGAATGCAGGGCAGTTAGAAAAGACTTGAGCAGGTGCTTGTTCTGGGGACAGAGCAAGGGGCCGGATGCTGATGAAACGCTGAAGTTCGGAGACGAGGATCACTGTGAGGACCTCGACGCTAAGGGCATGAGTGGAGCTAGCGTGTAAACGAAAGCAAGGCAGACGGTGTGAGTCCTGGAGAAGTTGGAAGCTTAGGAGGGGATCGGACGGTATTGGTGCTAACCCCATCGATAGTTGTTACGGATCGCTATCAAGAGCAAAGCCTTGAAAGTGCGGCGGGGAAAGTTGGTGCTGTGTGGGTAACTACGCAGTAGACGAACTTCGCTAATACTAGGAGGGTACGAAGCAGTGATGAGCTGTGGAGGATTGATAGCGGGGAAAACCCTTGGAAAGCGAATCTCAAACGTGGCTCCGGAATGAAATAAGTCCAGGAAGTCGGAAGAGGAGCAAACCGTTGAGAGTGTGCGAAACACTGAGAACGGAACTAGGTGAAGCGTCGGATGCTTCCCACAAGTAGATTCTTCAGGCGGATGTCGCGATAGAGAACGAAACCTCAAGAAAGGCGTTGAGCATGTCCGCATGCGCAACGGACTTGGAATGGAAACGAACTCTAAAGAGAACGAAAAGCGCAGGAGAGGATGAACCTATTGATTGCAAATGAAGTAGGGGACGACAGGGACGCAAAAACCGCGAGGGCTTCTTGGAAACAAGGAAGTCGAGGCGGGAGCAGCTAACCGAATAGGTTGCTAGCTCTCTGTTCATAAGACTCTGAAGTGCAGCGAATCTCATAAGAGGCTGCTGGATTACTGGTGACAGTAAGACTGTTCCTTCGTACTAGGTCTCAAACCTTTGAAGAGGAAGCCCCGATTCGTTAGGCGGCCCACTAGGGCCGCCGGGCCTTTTTTCGGCTTGCGCTCCGGTGCGGGCCCCTTTTTGTTTTCGGACTTGCGTATTGGTGAAGATGTTGCCAAGACCAACGTCCAGGCGGATCATCCGAAACATGAAGGATCGGCTCCTCGGGAGAATCTGTGGGTGAAGAACCTGTGGGTGAAACCGACCTGTAACGTCCTCGTTGAGAGAGCTACACTGCTAGATCGCAGCTCAGGGTCAGTGATTACTTGATGGCCTGGCTCGTCCCGCCTCATCGCGACCTGACGAGCCAGGCGTTGCCGGCCCGAGCATTGGCGTTTGGCGCACATGGTGAAGTTCGCGTTTGGGGGGCGGAACAGGCGCAGACGATCGCGCCAATCGTAAGAGGTGTGCCCGAGTTGTTCATATTGGCGAGCGGCACCAAAGCACCCTGCCCACCTCTTTGTTACGCATGCAGTCAACAAAGAACGTTAGTGCCCAACAAGGCAGATGAGGCAGGATGCAGCTCAAGACATTGCTCAATCGAGTGCAGAAATTGGAGTCCTTTGTGTACAAGGATGTACGATTCTCCGAGGAGGACGAGCCGGCGCTACTCATCACGGTGGTGCCGCGAGCCAACGGCCGCGCAGTGTGCTCAGGTTGCGACGAAAAGCGCCCGGGGTACGACAAACTCGGCGAGCGTCGATTCGAGTTTGTCCCTCTGTGGGGCATT
>JAAEPE010000919.1 GCA_024222395.1 Myxococcales bacterium | reverse complement strand
CTGGCGCAACTGGTAGGGGCGATTGTCGGCAAGGCTTTCGACTTTGATGCCACCGGCGCACAGCTCGACACAGCCCAAAAGCACCCAGCCTTCGCCGCAGCAGTCGCAATCGCCGCACGACTTGAGGCAGTCGCACAGGCTGGCCCGCTGGTCGCTGCAATCGTCATCCGACGGCTGGTCGGGCTCACGCATACAGACGTGATCGGGCAGTTTATCGCCCGTGAAGGCACGGATTTCCACGTGGTCGCGCTGGCG
The DNA here is from genome assembly GCA_024222395.1 of Myxococcales bacterium. GTDB lineage: Bacteria > Myxococcota_A > Polyangia > Haliangiales > Haliangiaceae > NORP324. Next base: position 7,832 of record JAAEPE010000919.1, on the reverse strand, counting down.
CGAACACGCGGGGACGGCCCCGGCAGGATCGCAACAATCCCCGCGCGGCGCCTCGGGCGCGCTGACACGGCGCACCAGAATGCAAACCGTACCGCCTTCGGTGTCACAACCACAGGTCTCAGGCGCGAGATCAAACCGCTGGGGTTTGCAAATCTCGATCGGCAAACCTGCGCAATCCAGCGCCGTTCCCTTACCGATCTGAACAATAAAATTCGGATAGGCGAGCGTGCTGCCATCGCTTCCTTCCTTGGCGCAAGGGTCACAGGGGGCTGTCTTTCCGCACAGCTCCGGGTCGGGTTTAAGTTCAAAGCCGCAGACCACCCCGCAGCCGAAAACCGCGCGGTTGACCGTTTGCATCAGGGACACCGGATACATCATCGCGGTGCCCAGATCATCGGCAGTGACAATCATTCCGTTTTTGAAATTCACGGATTCAGCGGACATCGGATAGACCGTGCCCGGATCGGAAAATGGCTTGTTCATCTCTCGCTCCTTTAGCTTTCGGCGCGGCTATCAGCGCGCTGGTTCTTCGGGGTGTCGTTCTTGAGGTCGTTCAGACGGTCTTCTTTCTCCTTGGCCTCAAGCTCTTTCTTTTTGGCGTCACGATCATTCTCATCACTGTCCTTCCTATCCTCGTCCTCGTCGCAGCCGTGGCCGACGCGGAAGACGCTGATCCAGTCGCCGCCCGGTCGGCCTTGTCCGGCGCGATCCTTGCAAGGATCGCCCTTGTCGATATCGGGCGGGCGAGCGTCGATCATCAGCCCGCAACAGTCGCGGATAATCTGGCCGCGCAGGGTGATTTCGATGCGGGCCAGCTGGCCGCGGTTGGCACAATCGAGGATCGTCGAGTTCTTGTCGTCGAGTTCGTATTTGATCCAGTCCTCCAGCGGGCAGATCATCAGCCCCCAGACGCAATCAGTGTCGTCAGTGTCGTCCACCACGTGTTCATTGTGATCAAGCGGGATGACGTCGATGGGAACGCGCATCGGCTTCCAGTAATAGGGGCGGTTCTCGCGGATGTGGATTTCCATGATCACGCTGAGCGGATGCAGGGTGTCGCGCTGCACCGGTCGGGTGAACATGACCGAGAACCCGTCGCAGGCGTCGATCACGCCCCCTTCCTTGCAGCTTTTCGAGCGGTTCTTGAAAGCGGCAAAGGGCATGCGGAACTGATCGCCCCATTTCTTCATGTGCCAGTTGGACCAACTGTAGCCCTTGATCTTGGCCAAAGGCACATCGTCTTGGTTGATCATTTCGCGCAGCAGCGGGTTGCGATAGGCCACGGGGCGCACCGCGCAGCTTTCGACCTCGGTGCAGGGGCAAAAATCAAAGCGCGGGTCGCAATCATCCTTCATCTCGTCGAGATCGCAAATATTCACGCACGACAGCGGCAAGCCTGCGTTGGGATCGAACGATACCCGCCCGCAGTGCGACGCGCTGAGGGGCGGGATATCTGCGCAAGCTTTGGCGAGGCCATCATCCATCGGCACGACGCCATCGTGGAACCCGTTGCGCAGGCAGGCCCATTCCTTGCGGGTCATACAGGCGTCTGTCGGCACGTCCGGGGTGCAGCAATCAAAGGGATCGCAGCCGCGCTTCAGGGTGAAGACTACGCAGCGATCGACCCAATCGGTGCCTTCGTGGCACGGATCGAACGGGCCACCCTGTTCGGATTTTTCGGCATAATGGACGTGCAGGGTATAGACGTCCGTGCAATCGGGCTTGTGACCGATGATATCGTGCATCGACACGCGGCCACCGCGCCAGAACAGCATCCGCCCGTATTCATCGAACGCCAGACCACAGCTTATTTCTATGCAATTGTCGTCCAGTACGATATGCCCGTGCGCGTCGGTTTTGATCTGATAGCCATAGGCGATACCGACACCGTGCATCGCAACATTGACCAGCCGGTCGCGCATCACTGCATCGGATTGGGCGGCGTTCAGTTGTTCCGCCGAAAGCTTGCCGCCGGGTCGGTAATGCGGAGTCCGGGACCAGCAGTCCTTTGAATGGGTGTCGTCATGTGTCATTTTCTGTCTCCTTCGGGGGCCACTATTGCAGGATCAAAGCGCCATCCAGCACGGCGGAATTTAGGGTTGCAGGGTCATCGCGGACGATTTTGCCGGCGTCGGGCAGGCGCCATTCATTCAGGGTGCGGCTCGTGCCGGTGTTCAGTGTCATCAGAGAGGACGGGTCGTTGTCCGGCCCAAGGCTGCGCCCGCGCTCCAACGCGTGGTCGGGTCGCGTTGCGCCGAATTGAAAGCTAATGTGGGTGTGAGCGGGCACGAAAGCGCGCAGGACACGGTCGGTGAAGGGGGCCAGCGCCGTTTCGGCAGCGTCGCCCCCATAGATATGCACGGTCACACGGCCATGGCAGCGCCGCGCAATGGAGGCGGGGTCGAAACAGGCATGTTTCAACACCGCCTCGCCGAGGGGCAGGCACCCGCCAAGCGTCAGGGGTTGGGGTGCGTGGCGGGCCGCGCGGGTTTCGCGGCCCAGACGCGCGCCAGCGGGATCACGGGCATCGGGCAGCACCCAGACATCCGGTGTCAGCCCGTCGTCTTCGATGCTGTAACCTTGCGGCGCCAGTTCATCGAGTACCCGCGCCAGACCCGCCAGTGTGCCTCGCAGACCCAACACCTCGGGGAGGGCCTGCAAAAGGCCCCTCCGCCTCGCCGGATCAAGGCGGACAAACCCTTCGTGACCCAGCCAATGCAGCAAAAAGCCGGTCCACAAATCATCCGCCGTCGCAGGATCGACTCGACGCACGCTGTCGCCGATCAGGTCGTCGATCTCGTCAGCCAAGGCCTGAAACGGGGCCAGCATCCGCCGCATCTGACGCTCGGAAGGGCCGCCGCCGCGGTAGATCGCGGGCAGCTCTTCGATCAGCGACCGGTTGGGGTAGTAGACAGACATCCGGTGCACGCGCAGCGGGACTGCGCAGGCGGGTAGCGACATGTCGATGCGCAGGGCGAGGTATTCTTGCGTAACCTGACCTAAATAATGCCGTAGGAGTTCGTTTTCGCCGGTTCCGAAATGGGTGCTGGCCTCGCTATCCGCCCAGCCGTCGCGGACCAGCGGGCCGTCCGGTTCGTCGCGCAGAGCATCGTGGTAGGTATCTGCCTGAAACGCGGTGTCAAAAGCGCGGTGACGCAGGATGACCTGCGCGCCTGCAGGCACATCAGCGGTCACGTCGGCGCGCAGCCAACCGGACTTGTCGCCAATGGGTGAATGAAGGACTGGACCCAGATACGTCGCCGCACGCGCGGGGACGTCCGTTTCGCTGGACAACAAGGCATAGACCCTGCCTGCGGTCGCCGCGTATAGCGTGCCGTTCGCCCAGAGTAGATCAATCAGGCTGCTGTTTTCTGGCAGGTCGTCGATCACCTGCACAGGCTCCAGGAGACCGAACGCCGCACGGAAGATTTTGGCGTGCGGGGCGACCATCACTACCTGCCTCTGCGCTGTAAGCGCGACCTGTCGCGCGGGTCGGCGCATGGGATCATCGGGATAGCTGTGGGTGGTCGTGATTTCGTGGCCAGTTATTTCAAAGGTTTGCCAGCCTGTGCTTTGCGCAAAGACATGGATCGGGCTTTGCCCGTCAAAGCGCGCTGCGGCCACGACTTCGCCCACGTCACCAAGGTCCAGCAGGACACGCGCATGGCCTTCGGGGCGAATCTCACGCAGGCGCGTCTGCGTGCCACCATCGTGCGTGCGAACCTCAACGACGATCGCACCATCGCACCGGTCAAGGACGGCATCGACAACCCGCCAGCCGCTTTGGGCGAAGCTGCCCAGCCGATTGCCGGTGCGCACATCCAGCCGGATGATATCGCCGCCAGCCACAATCCAGCCGATGTTTTGCCCCCAGAGCAGACGTCGCGCCTTGCGCGCCAGCGCATCCGGCAGATCGGCGATCTGAACGGGGCCGGGTTCGGCCATCACCCGCAGTATGCCCGTGTCGGTCAGCCAGAGGGGGCGTCCCGCCGGGTCGGTCGCCAGTGCGGTGATCGTCTCGTCGCGGCTGATCCGCGCGACCGGCTGCGCGTTGATCCGTGCGCGGGTCTGGAAAACGCCCTCGCCCGCGGCACCGAATACAAGGCCCGTGCTGGACCCTTGCGCCCATTGGGACAGGCTGTTGAAGCGGTAGACGCGGTCGGCGGGATGGGTCATCTCTGGCCTCCTTCGCGGGCGCGGCGAACGGTTACGGTGACCGATTGAGCCAGCGCGATCTCTCGGTCGCTCAGCGGTATGGGATCGCATGGCGTCAGCCGGGCTGGGGCGATCTGGCAGTCGGGGACTTGCAAGACCTGCGAAATGCCGCTCATCATGCCTTCGATTTCGCCTGCCGAGACGTCGCGTCCGGCCTGCCATGGCACGATGATCTGGTCTTGTGTGCGTCTGAGGTCCCACAGGCGCGCACGAATGGCGCCTTCGGCCACGGAGCGGACGGCTTGCAGATCTGCGTCCGCCTCAACCACCAGTTCGACGGTCACATCGACCCCGACGTAAAGCGGCGGCGAGACATAGAACCGTTCACCCAGCAGGCGCATCGGGGCCAGAAACCCCTCGACTTTTTCTCGCAGGGTCTGCGTGGCGGGGTGGGGTGGCAGGTTCGGGTCGCGCGCAGGCACGATCAGCACGGTCCGGCTGCCCGGCGCTTCGGCCCCGTCAAGGCCGGGGCGGTGGCGCGGCATGACCTGCACCCGCGCAAGCCCTAGTGGTGAGACGAGCAATCTGGCCTCAAGCGCCTGCGCGCTCAGAACGGCCTCGCGGCGTTTGGCCACCTGCCGTGCGCGCCGTGCCAGATCGCTGAGTGTTTCGCGGTCACGCCCCGGGGTGGAGGGCGCGATATTGCTGCCGTAGGGCAGGCCGGCGACCACCCAGTTCAGCCCTTTGGCCACAGCCCCCGCATGGCCTTTGGTGCGACGCAGGGAGGCTAAGCGGACTTGCGCCCCCGGCGGCGGCACCTGACCGTTCAGACCATTGCCAAAGACCAGCCCCTCGGGTGACAACCGAACGTGCCGGTCTAGCGGGCCGGAGGTTTCCAGATCAGCCACAAGCGCCCACGCATCTGCACCGGTCAGGACCGTAAGCGCGCTTTTGCGGTTGACGATGTCGTCGCTGAAAAATTCTATCTGCTGATCCGGCAATCCTGTGCTATCACCGATCTTTTGTTCGGTGACATCAACGCCTTCGCGCAGTGGCAACACGTTCAGACCGAGCCGCGTTAGCTTGACAGGCGCGGGCCTGAAACCGCGATCAAGCCGCAGGCGGAAGACCTGAGCCGTGGACAGCGGCGAGGGTTTGAAAAGAATGACACCGCTGCGGGCAAGGCCGCCTGTTGCGTCTTTGACTTCCAACGGATGCCAGTGGCCGGCGGGGTCCTGCTGTTCGAGGGTGATTGCGTCCCAAGCCCCCGACGCGCCGTCGGACTGCGTGACGAGCGAAATGCCCAGCGATATAGCACCCGCGTTCGCCAATTGCGCGATCGGGGCCGACAGGGAAAAGACCAATGCGCGTGGCCCGCCGCCCGTGTGGGGCAGCAGGGTGACCGGGTCGCGACCCTCCCTCAGACCGTTGCCCAAGTGTTTAACCTCATCTCCGGTCACGAGGGCGATCTTGTCGATCTTGGACTGAACGGTTCGAATATGCTGCGTCAGCGTGAATTTAGCCTCGACGATATCCGGCGTTGTGACCTTTGTGCCTGCCTCGAGATCGAGGATCGGCAATGTGGCAGGGCCCGGCCAGACCAGTACTTCGGCGGCTTTCGGGCCGCGCGGCGTGATGCCCATCAGGCGGGTGAATGCCCCGCGCAGACTGTCGCCGACGAAACCGGTGCGGTAGATCTGCTGATCCACGAGAAAAGCGATGAGATCGATCAGAGTAATGCCGGGGTCGTGCAGGTTGTGATCGGTCCAATCCGGCGCATATCGTGGGATCAGTCCGCGGCCATCTTCGACCAGTGCGGCGAATTCGGTGTCGTCGAGGATTGGCACAATGGAGGTCATATCGCTGCCTCCCCGATCACTTTCACGTCGATGACGCGGGTGGCTTTTGTGGTGATAACCTCGTCCGCTGCTAACGTGTCCGGACTGCGCCCCGTAGGCCAGTTTACATCGACGTTCAAAATCCGGTCGAGGGCAGGGATATCTGACAGCGCGCGTCGGATGTCGTTGGGCCACAGCGCGCGTCCCGGGGGCCAACCGCGCGCCTCGGGCCCGCCTTCGGCGGCGTTCAGAAAACGGTTCAGCACGGTGTTGGCGTCACTTTCTAGGGCGGCCAGCAATCCTGGGCGGGCGATCAATTTGACTGCCACGGCAACGAAGACAAACCTGACCGAGACCACATTGAGGCAGCCGGGCCGGAACGCGTCGGTCATGCGGGCAGACAGGACACCGCGCAGCCAATCGCGCTGTGCCAATGAGTATGTGGGCATGCGGTTTTTGCCGCGCGCCAGCACGGCCAGCAGTACGGCATCGTGCGACGGAGTGGGCGCAAAGGCCTTGACCTGCACGATCTGGCTGTCGGCGTCGCGCGCGAGGGCTTCGATATCGGACAGGCTCAGACCCATGCCACCGTGGCGCAGCACTTGCGGCATTCGCGCGATGAGTTCGGCGTCGTCGGGTGACGCGGAGCCGCCAGCAATCGGCGCAGGGGCAAGCACCTTTTCCAGACCTTCGATAGATCCGCGTGGTTTGGCGTCGGCAAAGGCGGAGGTTTCGACCCGCTGGCCTCCGCTAAGGTAGGTAAACGCGCGGATATTGTCGCGTCCAGCCAAGACAAAGCGTCCGTTCTGGCCGTCGCCGAACCGGACCTTGCCCCTGGAATCCAACACATAGACCCTTGCATCGGGTAGCTGGTCGATCAGGCTGGCGACCTGATGCCAGAGCACCCAAGTGCCCGCCAGGTTCGGGGCCTGCTCTACGGGTTCGGGCGCGTCGCGCGCACGCAGGGCGCGCAATGCAGTGATTTCTTCGTCGCTGATGCTTTCGCGCACGCGCAATTCCAGCGATCCGGCCAGCACGGGCGGCTTGAGCAAGGCAAGTTCCAGATTGGGTTCACCTTGCGCCCCGCCCAGCAGTTCCTGCCGCACGGTTTCGGCCTGTACCACACGCACACCGTTGAGCCAGATGCCGGTGATCTGCGGCTCCCAGTCGGCCACATTGTCGACGGGTTGCAGGCGCATCCAGTAGAGGGTTTTGCCAAACATCAGCACCTGTGCAGGCCGTTCCGCGACCGATAGACTGACAAGACCGGTGCGCAGCAGGCCGTTGGTCGAATCAGCCTTGGTGAGGGTCGCGGGCGACCAAGCATTGTCGGCCCCGAGGGTGTCGACCCTCAGCTTGACCGCGCCTATCTGGTCAATGGCGGTGACGAAGAGGCTGGCTGAACCCGGCTCAAGCGGTTTGGTGAACCCCAGCAGCAGCGCGCGCTGCCCGCCATCGCCCATTGGTACCTCATAAGCGCCTTCAAACATCGGATAGGCCGCGCCCGCAAGGCGGTTGGCCGAAGTCTGGTCAAGATCCCGCATGTTGTTACGCGCAATGACCTGTTGCGGCAAATGTTCGGGTTGTAAAAAGAAACGCGCGTTGACTCGCGATACTTCTGGCGGGCGCATATGATCGGTTCTGACGGTAACTTCCTGCGTCGTTGCAGTGCTTTCCACGATATAGCGTGGGCGGCCGTAATCCCCGCCGACCAGCCGCGCCCTGATCCAGTAATCTTCCTGTCCGCCAATTTCGGTGATCGACAGGTTGCGTGGCACGATGAAGGACACATCCCCGCTGCTGGCAAAATCCAGCGTCGTGTCGCGGAAATCGTTATCG
>JAAEPE010000918.1 GCA_024222395.1 Myxococcales bacterium | reverse complement strand
TTCGCTACATGATGAGGACGGAGTGGACCGGAGTGGGCTTTGGGAGTGGAAAGCGCAAAAGCAGCGCCCGATACCATTCCCAGGTTCTACGAGCCTTATGCGAGCGTCTCCGAAGCCACTTGAACCACATATGCATCGTCCTATACAGAAAGCCCGCGAGGGCGGACCCGTTGCCGGTGATCCCATAGTAGTTGAAGTGGCCGCGTAGCTTCATGCAAAGAACCCGGTGTTGTTCTGAGGTCGGCCGATGCCGAACTCGTCGCAACCATTGGTTCATCACCTTCATCGCTCGTGCTACCGATTGGTATCAAGGTAGTTGTCGCATCAATTCACCATTTTCTTAACATCTCCAACGTATGCTTGTCAGGGTTGAGATAGACGACCTCTGGGGCTTGCCAAGACCTGGTGCTGCCCGCCCATCGCTCTGGGTGCTGCCGCTTGGCCTGCTCGTAAACACAGCGTCTCTTCGCTAGAATTTCGTCGCCCTCGCCGTCATGACGCTGGCTGGGAGTCACGTAGCCGATAGCGCTATGCCGATGCTCATTGTTGTACCAGTCGACGAAG
>JAAEPE010000917.1 GCA_024222395.1 Myxococcales bacterium | reverse complement strand
TGCTGCTTTGTCGTCTTCGATTCTTTCCTAGAAGGACCGTCGAAGAAGACCCGGGATCGTATCCCATTTCAACAGGTGGTACTTTCGTGACGGGGTCGTCTTCGAATACAAAACGTATGCGAGAAGAATCTGCGGAATCCTCTTGCAAACTTGCTGCAAAATCCTTTTCGCCGGTGTTGGGTTTGGCGAACGAATGCAGCACTCCTTGTCCAGGCTTGATCAGTTCTTCTGCTTGTGCCCGTGCAAAAGCCAACTCAGAAATGCCCGCGCCTAGGCTGTGACCCGTGAATACTACAGGTTTGTCTGGATCGTCTTTCTAGTGCGTAGGCGACCTTCTCGACAGACGCGACTTATTCTCGTGCCCTTCCTTGGGCACTCACGCCCTTGGTCTTCGGAGTGCGACGGATGCAATCATTGGCTGCTTCGCGAGAGTTACTCGCCACTTTGCCGGTCATAGTTGCGGATCATCATTCCGTGCGCTTTTCGCAGTTTGAACTGCTCGTAGAACGGTTGCACATCAGGGGCGCAAAGGAGATCAACCATATACATGTGTTTCAGAGATTCCAGCATCCGGTGGGTGAGTTCGCTGCCTATTCCGCGACCCCGATGAGACGGCAATACTTCGAGAAGCGGAATATATGCGCTCAGGGCACCATCGCTGATTGCCGTCATGAAGCCCACTACCCTCCCTGTATCAGCCAGTGCGGCTAGCACCACGTACTGGCTGTTGCACAGGACTTTCAAGTGGACAGCTGTCGATGGCGGGTTTGGCCACCCGACAAAGAATCCTTCCAAATCCTACTCGGAGACCGAGGCTGCGGATTTGAGATAGTTGATCTTCGGGTTCGTCATTTAGAATACCGAGTTGCGAGCGTCGAAGAAAAGTACCGCTTCGGCCTCTTTGTAGTGTTGGTTCATTTGTGCTGTTTCGAGGTAGGTCATGAAAAGCCTCTTGACGGGAACGGACTGTCGGTAGAGGACGCCAGTCTTTGCTCGGTCCGTCTCGCCAAAACAGCTTTTCGCGATCTCAAAATCGAAGCTCGTTGACACAAATGTGCCATTTCGCGGAGGGGTTGGCGTGCCATCGCAGCAGAGCCCACGATAGACGACGACCTGTTCGTGCCCCAGCAACCCAAGGAGCGAACGAATGAAGGCCAATCGCACGATGATGTGCTTGCGCCGACGCTCCTTGTTCCAGGCATCGTCAAATATTGACGGATCGCGGATCACCTTGTCGTCGTAGGTGACGAAGCCCATTTCTGCGAGAACGATCCGATGGCCCTTGATTAGCTCCCCTGAAGACGGGTTCCGTACATACTGCGTCGCGAATTCAGCCTCGATGTCCCAGCAGCTCTGCTGCTCCATGTAGCGGCGAAAATCAGCCACGAGGACATTGGAACCAACGCGGCCAGAGAAGTCCAACTGGCGACGCTCGGCAATGAACTGTGAGTTGGTTGCGAGCCACGTGGTCGCCTCTCGTTGGCTTTCAGCAACTACGACGTTGGTGCGCTCTAGAGCCGTTGGCTCCGCTTCGATGAAATGAGATTGATCGAATCTCTCAATCGCTTCTTCAAACAACTTGATGTCGTCGGTCGATGCCGATGCTCCGAGTGGAGAGAATTGATAGTGGCCAACACTCTCAAACGTGATCTCCCAGGTGGCTCCCTTGTCCTCGAAATCCAATATCTGCGCGACAAAGGTGCCGGTCGATGAGCGCACTTCGACCACGCGGATTGGCGTTCGACGAGGATCGAGGCATCGGCCTTCACGACCTGCCACCAGGTGCCCTAACTGGCCGGGCTCAAAATCGGAATCGGAAGCCCGATTGGGGTCGAATTGGTGCCCTAGCCTCGCACCCCCCGCATCAGCACTTCGTCGCTTCCGCCTCGCGTAGAGCGACGATCAGTTTGCATCGGTAGCCATAATGCAGCTATGGGCTGCCAGGACGGGTTGTGCAGAGAGCCTTTCTGAGCGACTGCGGCAGGGCATCGCTCAGATTGACTTCAAAGAGCTCTTGGTCAGCGACCTGCTAGACCAAGAGCGTACATCGCACAGCGAGCGTATTCGTAATTCTCGAGAGGATCTGCAAAGGCCTCGAACTCGAGTACTTCAACACTATCGATCTCAGGGCCCGCTTCGCCATCCATGTACTTCAAGAAGCTGAGCGAGACACAGGACTTGGAATCAATGGCATGCCAGTAGTGAAGTTCCTCGTCCTCAGGGTACTTCGTGCTCGCGCCTGCAGGCTTGAGTCGCTTGATAGCCGCGTCCCAGAGCATCTCATCTGCCTCGTCTAGCGTGTTGCCAAGTTCGCTGAGCTGCTTGGGAGTCATGGTGGTGCTTGTCTTCGCGTCAGGATTCGCGCTTCGCCACGCCAGGTAGGCAAAACCATAGTAGTAGCTGTCCGGTCTCTGCTCGTCGATCGGGTCGAGACGATCCACTTCTGCGGGATCGTCTGCCAGTGTCATGCTCGCACCAACACAGCGCTCGCTGTCACACTGAATCCAGTATCTCGTATCCTGCTCCGCTTTGAGCGTAGTGGTCAAAGGACCATAGGCGGCGATGAGCTCCTTTTCAAACGCTTTGCTCTTGTAGTCGAGCTTCTCAAGTTGCTCTTCGAGGCCGTCAAACTTGGTGGCCAATGCTTCGAGAGCTGGATTCGTCTTGGCAGCTGGCACCTTGGCCGCACCTTCCACTGAGGGCACTTGCACCGTTTTTGCAGCGGTCTGAGATGTATCCGCCTTGTCCTTCTTTTTTGAGCAAGCGGGGATGGAGAAAAGAGAGAGGGAGAGAAAAAGTGCTGTCGTCTTCATGGGATTGGGGATTTTCGGGGTTGCGGGTTGGGGAGGATGGAGATTGGGGCAGCAGCCAAGCTTGGGGAAATGACTGCCTACGAAGGAGTCCTCGCTGTAAAGAGGACAGCCGAGAGCACTTGTCGCAAGAACAAGCGAGGATTTCTTCGCGCGCCCCAGAGTTGCTTGCTCCGGAGAACTCTCTGGCCGTCCTGGCTAGAGTGCTAGCGCCTGGCCCAGAGCTTGCCACGGCCGATGCTCTTGTGGAGCCCTCCTCAGCGCCATTCGCCGACGACAACGTCAAGCCAATGTGTCTTACCAAAGGCCCGCACAACTCGAGCCGTTTTCGAAGACACAGACATATGCCGCCCAGAGAGGGCAGTCCAACAAAGCGGGGGGGGCGTGAATACCTTGTCGGTGCACACGTCAGATGCACCGAAATCACATGCCAAGACTACACCTCCCCATTCCCACTTCCCTCCTCCTCACTCTCGCTGCCTGTGCTGGCAGTTCTCCCTCCGCCACAGGTGGCCGAGGCTAGGCTGCAGGCTCCTTCGATCTCATCGAAGGAACTGCCTCGAAGGTACCTCTTCGCATCATAGCTCCCCGAGGACAGGCGGAGGATGGCCGGTTCGTGCTCGAGTCTACCGACGAGATGTTGCGCTACCTAGAAGAATACCTAGGTATGCCAATGCCATTTCGCAAGCTCGACTTCATCGCCGTACCTAGGTTTGGCGGGGCCATGGAGAACCCTGGACTCATCACGTTCAGTTCTGCCATTCTACTCATTGGCAAATCGGCTGACGCTGCAGCCCAGCGCCGGGCTCTTGGCGTGACAGCTCACGAGCTTGCTCATCTTTGGTTTGGCGATTTCATTACTCCCGACTATTGGAACGACCTCTGGCTCAACGAGGCCTTTGCAACGTGGCTCTCTGTGAAAGCGGTTGCAATTGCCCAACCTGACCAAGCTTATGAGGTTCTCGATATTGCGGACAAGACTGCCGCGTACGAGATCGATCACGGCCTAGACGGACGACGCGTGCGAGAGACAATCATGAGTCGAGATGATATTCGAGCGTCATTCGACCGCATCACGTATCGCAAGGGCGGCGCGATACTCACCATGTTGGAGGGATGGCTTGGAGAGGAGCGCATGCGCGATGGAGTTCGTCGCTATTTGCGGAACGCAGACGGTGGAACGGTCGTTGCCGAAGGGCTCATCGCGAGCATGGAAGAGCCGTCCGGCAACATAGAGATCAAACGGTTCTTCACAACGTTTCTCACCCAGACAGGGATCCCGCAGATTCACGCGAGCGTGCAGTGCAACGGAGCCGGCCCACCAAAGCTCACGTTGCGACAGAGCCGGTACTTGCCGCTAGAGACGCGTCCGAGGCAAACCAAAGAGGATAGAAAGCGACGCTGGCATATCCCCGTATGTGTTCGCTATCCGAGCGACGCCTCTGGAACAGCGACGGTACGACAATGCACCGACTTGGGCGAAGTCTCAGCGCAAACGACCTTGAAGACCAAGAGCTGCCCTGCGTGGCTTCTGCCCAACGATGGCGATACCGGCTACTACCACTACATGCTTTCGGCCGATGGGTTCGCTCGCTTGCCGCTGGATCAACTGTCCCCAAAAGAATCTCTGGGTCTAGTCCATAGCGTGTCGGCAGCGATGCATGCTGGCGATCTCAACATCGAACAGGGACTTGGCCTCCTTGAGCGCATGCTCGCGGTGAAGTCGATCAAGGTGCACGAGGTCATTCACGAAATTCTGTACGAATTGGCAAATTCGGTTATCGGAGATCGGGAACGCCCAGCATTTGCGGCCATGATCAGGCGTTGGTACCGACCTATCGTGCAGCAAGTCGGAGTCACCCCCCGCCCGCAAGCAGAGTCATGGATGACCGAGGTGCGCCCGACTCTCATGCTCTTGCTTGCTGACTTGGGCGAAGACCCGGCGCTTCAACGGCAGGTACGCCGTCACCTTGAGGCATGGCTCGACGATCCAGTGAAGATCGATTTGCTCCTTCTCAATAGCTGGCTGCAGGTAGCGGCACTCGGTGCGGACGAGGCTCTTGCCACCCGCTACAAGGACGCTATGCGAAGTACCAGAAACCGGTATCACAAGTTCCTCTTCTCCGGAGCGCTCCATGGGTTTCGCAATCCCAAGCTCCTCGCAAGCCCCCTTGCTCGCAATCAGCGCTCTCCAGCAGCATGGCCTGTTCTCGCAGGCGCCATGCGATATCCAGCTCTTCGCAAGATCGTATTTGAGGCTCTCAAACCAAGTTCAATTGTTCAGGAGGAGGCAGCCTCTCTGTTTGCGCCGATGTGCGACAAGGCAACGTCCCATCCATTGTTAAACTTAAGGTAGTGGTTCCTCCTGATCCGATTCAGGATCGGGGTTGCAATAACAAAGGAACCGCTGATGAATAGAGTATCAAAGAAACGAAGAAAAGCCCTTACCGAGATCATTCCACTACCAATTTCTCTGGAAGATCTCGTTCAT
>JAAEPE010000916.1 GCA_024222395.1 Myxococcales bacterium | reverse complement strand
TCCAAGGACGCGTCCGAGTCCTCGAACAGCAAGGTCTGGGACATTTTCCACGACGACGATTCGGGGTCGTATTTCGCCAATGAGACGCGCGAACTCGCGCCAGAGTCCTGATCGCTGCCCATCGATACCCTCCCCTTTGCCCGCGAGTGAAATGTCCTGACATGGGAACCCTCCGCAGATGACGTCGCATCCCGGGAAGTCCTCGGCGCTCACATCGCGCACGTCGGCGAAACGCTCGGCGTCCGGCCAGTGCGCTGCGAGCACCTTGCGGTTGAACGGCTCCAGTTCCACCTGCCACCTGGTGGTTCCGAGCCCAGCGCGCTCGAGACCAAGCTCCAGTCCGCCGATGCCCGCGAACAGGCTGAGGATGTTCATGGCTTCCTCGGTCGGGTTGCGTGGTACTCGCCCACGACCTTCTGCATCTGCGACTGGTACTCTCTGAGCAACGCCTCGCAGGCTGCCACCTTCGCCTTGAGCCTCCGTATCTCGAAGATGAGCTTCTCTATCTCGTGGCGCGCCGTGGTGCTTGGCGGCGGCTTTGGGTTGTTGTCTGGGCTCATGCTCAATCCGTGCAGTGACAGGGAAGCCCCGGGTCGGGGTCATCAAACGAGAAGGCCTGCTGTCGGCGCGAGTACTCTAAAAGAGTAGCGTAATCGGGTCGGTCCACGCGGAACCTCTTGCCGAGCCCGGAAGCCGTAGACTCCGCCTTCCTCTCAGCCTCCACCCACCAGTCGAAGTGCTCCGGCTCGGACTTCATGATTCGGACGAGCTTGCCGGTCTGCTTCAGAAAGCAGCCTACGCAGTTGCCGTAGTTGTTCCCATCCCCGGGAAGCGTCAGGTCGAAAGGCTGCTGCTTCCAGAAAGACAACACGTCCTCCTCGGTGTGCTTGGCGCGGTCCATCGGGCAGACCACGCTCTCTCGACTGTTGTCCGCGCTTACGCGAGATACGCGTCGAGGCTCGTCATGGCGCAAGCCAAGCGCGTTGTCGTAGCCCTCGGAGAACCCCTCAAGGGTTCGAAGGTAGCGGTCCGTCACCCGCATCTTGAGATTGCTCGTACATGTGCGCGAGCGTGGGTTCGGGAGCATGGACTTGTGCGCGAGCATCTCCGTGAAGGGCTCTCCATTCCGCGCGGCCGTCTCCCATGTCACATGCTTGTACGAGTGACCCTCGTCCCACGTGTACTCGAGCCACGTGATGTCCACGCCCCAGTTCGCGCCTACGTCACGAACGAAATCGAGCGTCGCCTGGTGCTCTAACCCGGTGTTCGCAAAACAAACCTTGAGGCCGTCGGGCTGCCCTTGGTGGGCATCGAGTATGTTACGCAGCATGAAGCCGCTGGTTCTGCCCCCACTGAAGCTAACGACTGCTGGCAGCTGCAGCCTATACGGTTCCGTCGGTGTCATCGCTCTCGCCTCCCAGTAGCTTCTTCGCTTCTGCTACCGCTTCTAGTAGTTGGGTATCATCCATCTCAGCAGGATCGTGGAGCAGTGCCTGCTCCCGCTCTTCTCTCATCAGACGCACACATGTATCGCCGAGTAGGCTGAACTTCTTGGCCTGCTCGCGGTCCAACTCCCCGCCTTGGGCGGTGTGGTCTCGCATGTTGCGCATCTCAGCGGCGACTACGGCGTACGCATCCGAGAGAAGCGTGCCGAGGTTCGGCCTGGTGCTCACTCGGAAGTTACGGGACTTTACCAGGCGCCGCTTGGCCTGTACCCACTCGACGGGCTTGAGGCTGTCGTCGATGGCGACCGAGGGATCCATCTCGGGGTTGCGGATGGCATCGCGGATGCGCGCGTCCCGGATGCCCTTCTCGACGTGCTCGCCGGGGTCCGCCGGCGGAGCTTCATCTCCAGTGTGCGCCTCGGGCGCGAACTGGGTCGCGTCTATCGTCACTCGCTTCTTCATCACTAGGAACAAGCTACCACGGGCGCGCGTCACTTTCTATATAAGTGCGC
>JAAEPE010000915.1 GCA_024222395.1 Myxococcales bacterium | reverse complement strand
ATCGGAACGTGCCGAATGCTCGACGTCAATCCCACCGAATATCTGCTCGCCGCCGCGACAGTCGCGATCGAGAGCCCTGGCGAAGTTCTGCTCCCCCACGAATTCAAGCGACAGAAGCGCTAGACATAGCTTCGCGACTCTGGAAAGAGGGGGCAGGGCGAGGTCTTACTGTCAACCTGCTGCATGATCCGTTTTCGGCAAATCCCTTACAGGTCGGTTTCACCCACAGATTCTCCCGAGGAGTCCCTTGTTTTTGACGAACCGATTCTCTCTGGAATCGGGTGGAACCGCGACCAAACTCTAACAACGCCTGGGACATTCCCCGTGAGCACACCGCAGAAGGGCGGTTGGTAAGGGGTTCCCCCCTGAAGCAGGCGCTCGCACCTTCGCCATGCGCTCTCGCAGTTCAGCACAAAGCTCCTCGGTTAACTGCAAAGGAGCCTCGACGATGCCTAGTGGTTCTATGCCTCCCCGAGACGCCCTGCAGACGGGCTTCGCCGTGCCCTCGAGCAAGTCGAAGATGACGAGCGAGCTGACATCTACGGCACTGGCCCACTAAATCTATCACTTTATGCCTTTAGCGCCCCTCTTTGCCATTCGCTTCCCTGATTCAAGCCAGGAAGCACGCTACAAGTAACGCGTGACCTTAGCTAAGTCTCTTCTCCGAGTACTCGGATCCCTTCTTCTCTTGCTCCTCACACAGAGAAGCGCCCTTGCGCAAGAAGAAGCGCCCGAAGCCAGCAAGAACGTCTTTGAGTTTGACCTGGCCGTTGAATTGCCCCTGCTCGCCGGTGGACTTGCCCTCTTCCTCACTCCCCAGTTGCTCCAGAAGGAGATCCAAGCAGACCACTGCGCGCCTTGCGATCCTGACAACGTCAACTGGCTTGATCGCAAAGTGATCGGCTGGCGCAGTAAGACAACAGACGTAGCGAGTGATGTACTAGCAATCGCAGTCCCAGTCGGCGCAATTATTGGTAGTACAGTCTCAAACCGAAGTTCGCAATGGCACATTGCCGAGGACACCTTTCTCATCTTGGAGTCGGTGGTCCTATCGGGAGTGATCAACCAAATCACAAGACATGCGTTCACCAGACCGCGTCCCTATATGTACCTCAACCCGGTTCCAGACTACCGGCATAACGATGCCGAGGACTGGCACTCCTTCTTCTCGGGACACACCTCTTCGGTCTACGCAGGAGCGACGGCCTTCGCTCGCATACAAACCTTGCGCAACCCAGATTCGAAATGGAACCCACTCGTGTGGATGAGCTCATTGGGGCTGGCATCCATGATGCCGGTCTTCCGCCTCAAGGCTGGAGAGCACTTTTTCACTGACGTTGCGACCGGCGCCTTGGTCGGCATGGCTGCCGGATTCTTGGTGCCCAGCCTCCACCGGAAGAATCCAGAGGACACGGTCCCAGCCCTAGTCATCTCGCGGAACTTCTACGGATTGAAGTTGCACTGGTAGCATCGCCAATCCTCGATTGGCGATGCTATGCAAAGGATCACTTCACTACCCGTGATCCCCCAGCCGGCGTCTCATGGACAACCTTACGACCGGCTCCTTCGGCGTCGAATAACGAGGCATAGACGTAGTTCACGCTCCGCGTGGTTGTTCGTTGGATCGTGCCCCCTCCCTACCAACCGCCGCTAGCCTGAATCTATCACCGGATTCAGGCTAGCGCCCGACGATGTCGGGCAAAGCAAGAAATCAAGGAATCGTCAGCTTGCCAAGCGACGAGTAGAGGCTCAGTGGTCTGTTTGATGTCGGAGCGGTGACTTTCGTGCGCTTCTTGTCGAGCGAGGAGAAACTCAAGACGCGGCAATGCACTACATGTAGTGGGTGAGGTCTTAGACTGGCAGCTGCGGCTTAGGTCATTGCATCCGGTGCTCTGAGATGATCAAGTGTCTGTAGCAGGAGTTGCTTGCGCGGGAACGCGCTTGAGAGACGGACATGAATTCGCTAGACACTGATCGAAACGATCGCCCCGACTTTGAAGAGTTTGTTGCGCGGCATGCCGGCCTGGGCGCGGGCCAACTCAGTCCCTACGTGCCCCTCCCACCAACCGCCCTCCAGCGACAGACGCCCGAGTGCAGCAGAGTAGAGTCCGATGTCCACCGCGATGGCACTACTGATTGGGCTCACTTGCCGCGGCAAGCAGCCCTCGAGCTCTTGCCCATAGGTCGGGGATGAGCTCGCTCAGACGTGGAAGGTGGCATCCGCTTTCGGGCTTGTCGATTGTGTCGATGGGGTGGGCGTTGGCCGGGATGTGGAGAGCTGGATTTTCCGAGACGAGGTGCAATGTCGTCGACCCACTCGTGAAAACTGGAAAGCAGTGGGATGGACCGCTCCTGACGCAACGCATGGCGCTCTTCTGGGGAGAGTTGTTCCTGTGGTAGTGCAGTATTGTTTCTGTAAATTGGCCTCGGCGTGAGCCGCAGGCCATGGTTCACCCTCTTTTT
>JAAEPE010000914.1 GCA_024222395.1 Myxococcales bacterium | reverse complement strand
GTCGCTTCTTTCCGTCTTGCCAGACACCTTTGAGCTCGTATCGAGTTCGATTCTTCAAGGCTCTTCGCAGCCTCGTTGTGTCGTCTTGCTCCAACAGGAGGCTAGGTAGAATAAACCTGTGTTTCTGATTTGCGCCTTGGTACCCAATCGTTCCATATCCTGTTTGAATCTGGCCTCCGTATCGTATCGTCAAGAACAGGACGTGCTCGTCTTTGCTCAGACGGAGGAGCTGCGCGCGCCTAGCCTCCAAATCCTTCGCCGCCAATAATTTCCAATACTTCCTGTAATCCGTTACGTTCAGATTCGTGGGTCATGGTTTCTGTCATCCTTTCGTTTGGGCTAGCCTCCATCGGAGGTCCTTGGCCTGCCGGGTTTGAGGCTAGGCGCTGGGGACAAACCAGTCCACAATGCCCAATCCTACCCGACCGACGACAACAATGGACGTCATCGCCCCCACCTAGATTGAAGGCTCATTCTGCTGCTTGTTGTTCGTGCGCGGCTCATTACTTCCTGTTGGCTCTTCCGCAGAGATTGCACTAGCGTTCATCCAGCCATTGTTTGAAGTCCGCTCGCAGAGATTTGCCATCGTCTACTTGTTCGAGAATCGCCCGAACGGCGGCCACTTCAGTCGCGGCTGCCTTGCGTTCCGAGTTGGCCCAAAGCGCCTGTGCGAGATGCAGTCTGTCGCTTCCCTGCTCTTTCGTAGCCAGCTCTCCACGTGACTTGATGGCGCGCCGCAGGAAGGGTATCGCTTTCTTCGCAGAGCCGTGAGCAAGGTGGAGCCTGCCCAGTTCACTTAGCATCTTGATGCTCCGCGGGTGAGTCTCGCCAGCGGCCTCAATAAAGATGGCAAGAGCCCTCATAAGATGCGTCTCCGCCTCCGATACGCGCCCAAGCTTGGCGTAGATTGTGCCTACGGTGGCAATGCTACTCGCGCTCTTGGGATGAAGTGCTCCGTAGAGACGCGACTTCATCTCCATGGCCTCAATTACGTAGACAAGACCATCCGCCGACTTCCCCTCCAGCGAGAGCGACTCCCCAACATTGTTGAGGGCCATCGCGATATCAGGATGATCGCCATCGAAGCTCTCCTTTGCTCTCTCAAGCACTTCGAGGAAGCGCCCGGTTGCCCCCTCGTAGTCGCCTTCCGCAGCCAGAACAATTCCGAGGTTCATAATCGCCTTGGAGATATTGGGATGCCCGGGATCGAGCACTTCGTTTCCGATAGAAATTGCACGAGCGAATATGGTCTTGGCCTCTGCAGTATCACCTTCCCTTCGCGCCAGGTTGCCAAGATTGATGAGTATGGTCACTGCGTTGCGATGAACCGGCCCATAGGTTCTTTCGACGATGGCGAGGCTGCGCTCCAACACTGCTCTCGCGTCGCCAATATCCCCACTATTCTTGAGAGCCACAGCTAGGTTGTTCAGAATGTAGACGTTCTCAAGGTGTTCGGGCCCTAAGACCGACTCGAGGTGGGCGAGACTGAGCCGATAGTTGGATACGGCGTCTTTGTACTTGGCATCTCCCGCCTTGGCATCGCCAAGAGCCGAGAGCAGGTATGCAAGCTCGGCCTTCTCGGCCGACTCTTCGTAGATCGGTAGCAGTGGTAGCAGCAGCTCTGCCGCTTCTGCCGTCTTGCCCTCCCGCATGAGGATCATGGCGGTCGCACGATCAACTCCCGCCAGCGCCAGGGGCTCGGCCTTGCCGCGAGCCAGTGCCAGCTTGGCCAAGCGCCCCATCTCATGACCCGCTTTGTAGCTCTCGCGCTCAACTCCAATTAGGTGCATGAGCGCCAGCCATGAAGACGCCACCGACCTGTCGTCCTCGGCGACCGTCGCGTATTCAATGCTCTTGTGGAGCATTTCCTCACCTTCATCGAGCTCCCCCATATCGGAGAGCGCAATCCCCAGAAGATGCGTGGCATCGCCCATCACGAGTGGAAAGTCCACGGGCTGCTCGAGAGCCAGGCGCAAGACCGCCGCAGCATCAGCGGGTTTGCCCAAGTCAAAAAGAGCCTGCGCCTTGTCCACTGCATCTCGCATACCCTCAATTGCCCCTCGCACCGCAACGTCATCGGGGAGCGCCATGCCGCTCTCAACCCTAGCGCTCTGGGTGCAAGCGTCCAGACTTGGCAGGCGAACCGCTGCCATTACAGCCTTGTCCAACAAGAGGCCTTTGGCACCGGCGTCAAGCTGTCCCATGAGCTCGCCGAGATAGCCGAGGCGTTGATCCAAACAACTCATTCGCAGATCCATCAGAGAGTCGCTCTGATCGCCGACAAAATGGGTTGCCTCACAGACGCGAGTGCGAACTGAAACCCAATTGCTTGTGTACATATCGACGGCGCCTTGCAATCGCGCATAGTCACCCGGACGCCCAGCCTGGGTGAAAGCATCCGAGATGCGTTCCTCGGCCTTAGCGTCCCATGTCCCATCAAGGCGCTCACTCACGTTCTGGCACACGGCACCAGCGTTGGAGCGAGTCATGTAGAAGGCTCCAAACGCTCCGGCACCTGCTAGAGCTAGCCCCAAGTATCTGAGGCGCGACTTGCGACGCCCCGCCCGGTCCTTTGTGAGCTCGGCCAGTAGAGCCTCCATACTCTCGAAGCGAGAAGCCGGATCCGTGGCCAAGCCATGTTTCAGAATCGACCAGAGCCACTTGGGCGAACTACTTTCCGAGGGTGGAGGTAACAGCTTGCCGCCCAGCACATCCCCTCGGAGTTCGTCGTAGCTACTGCTAGCGAATGGCGCTTCCTTGTAGAGAGCCCAGTAGAGAGCGACGCAGAACGAGAACTGGTCGGCGCTGGGCCCTGCATCGAATCCCAGGTGCTGCTCTGGCGCCATATATAGAGCCGTTCCCATTACTGCCCCAACTCTAGTAATGCCTAGCTCGTCGGAATTGCTGCGAGGAACAACGAACTCGGCCGAGGCAATTGTCTCTCTCTTCTGCGATGAAATACTGACCAATCCGAAATCGGCAACTCGAACATCGCCCGTATCGCTAACCAGGACGTTGTCGGGCTTGAAGTCTCGATGCACCAGCCCCTCTTTATGTGCCGCAGAAAGGCCCCGTCCTGCCTGTGCGAACGTATCGACAATCTCTTGCCACGTTCGCTTCTTGGACGTAAGCCAGTGGCGCAGGTGAGTCCCGGAGACAAACTCCATAGCGACGAAGACCTGCCCATCGACAGTGCCGATGTCGTGCACCGTTACTACGTTCGGATGGGAGATTCGCGCCATTGCCCGCGCTTCTCGCAAGAGTCGCCGCTGTGCGTCCTTGCCTCCAGTTGAATCAAAGACCTCAGGCCGCAAGATCTTGACGGCGAGCTTGCGCTTGAGCTCGGGGTCGTACGCAGCCACAACCACGCCGAAGGCGCCACTACCGAGGGTCTTCCCGATTTCGAGCCGACCGAGACGCTCACCCGGATGAATGGCGGCTTCTGCGGAGATGCCCGACTCGAGGTGATTGACTTCCCCCTTCGCCAATTGCTCCGCAGCGGAGCCGGCGGCCAACGTTTGAGCGACCTCGGTAGCCTCCATGCCGCTGCTATCCAAGGAGCCCTGCCCGAGTACACCATGCTCGACAAGTGCACCATCGCCAGTGCTCTCGAGAGTCTCCGCCAAGGAAACGTCTCCAGAGAGACCGGGAGCCTCTCGGCGCTCGAGCACAGTCTCGTCAGTGGGAGACAACTCGGAAGCCTCTGGCGTTCCTATCTCTGTCTTCTCCTGCAACGTAAGAACCCGCGACCGAATTATACCATATCCCGACGATGCACGTAGATCAAATCAGGTTGTTGCGGGCTGCCCCCGAGAGTCATAGAAGCCCAGGCATAGCACCGCCAGGCGCATGAGCAACACAGCCGCCCATCTCGTCGACAAGGTCTTACCAGAGGTGCCGTATCGCCAATGGGTGCTGAGCTTCCCCAGACGAGTGCGATTTCTGCTCGCCAAAAATGCCGACCTTCTGAGCGCAG
>JAAEPE010000913.1 GCA_024222395.1 Myxococcales bacterium | reverse complement strand
ACTCGCTGAGCCGTGATTTCATGCAGACGAGCGAAGCCGAGAATGGAGAGCCCACTGCTCTTCCACGAAAGCAGCATCTCTCGAGCGAGATCTTCGGTCAATCGACCATCAGCAGCGGGAAACCAGCTCGGCTTCGATTTCGGGTGCAGTTCCTAAAAGTGGGAAGCCTAGCCTCAGATAAGTGATGCAGACTACAGTCAGGAATGGACGGCGCTGCGCAAGAAACGCATGATTGAGTACTAGCAGCCAGCGAATAAGTCGGGCTAGTATGCGCTCGAAAGCGCTGCCGCCTATTTCCGCGGCAGTTTAGGAGAAGGTAGATAAATGAAGAGACTTCTAGGATTTGCCCTCGGTGGCGTCGTTTTTGCTGGCTGTATTACGGGTTCTGCTGTCGTTCGATCCCAAGATCAAGCAGGTGGTGTGCTTGTGCTCCAAGGGGATGAGGGCAAGGCGATGACCGATGCGAGAAAACGCATGGACCTGCATTGTGGCGCCGGTAATCACCAGATTGTCAAGCGCGAGACGGTCAAGGTTGGCACTGAGAACTATGCCAACAGTGACACCAACTACGATGAGCAAACAGATCGTCAGCGAGACGAAGATAGCGCAGCGGTCGCAGGTGGCGACTCCGTTTCTGGCAATGACGGCTACGGAAACGACTACTCCAGCACTCGGGCAGGCGCAGCGTCGAGTACCCGCGAGGATGAGAGCACACAGACAAGTGGTGGCCAGTCGACTTCGTCAGTGAGTGGTACCCGAGACGTCAACGAGATTCGCGTGCACTACCAGTGCGGCGGACTGGCTCCAGCCCCAGCAGCTCCGGCTCCTGGCTACCCAGCTCCAGCAGCTCCAGCTCCAGCTCCAGCTCCAGCTCCAGCTCCAGCTCCAGCTCCAGCTCCAGCTCCAGCTCCAGCTCCAGCCCCAGCTCCAGCCCCAGCTCCGGCGCCAGGCGGTTACTAGGAACCAAGTTCGGGGTGCTGCTAGCTCACGTTTCGCTGAGCAGCAGCGCGCCTAGCCTAGGTAGAGAGAGTGGCAACGAATGCAGCCGCAGCTAGCGTCCCGATAACAAGTGTTTGGGGCTCAGAAGCTCGGTATAGTGGACGGAAAGCGAGCCACAGCGCCAATACTGCAGTCGTGTCAAAGAGGGCCAACATCAGCAACATTCGAAAGGTTGGGAAAACGCTCCAATCTATCCTCAAGCTGGTGAGCGCCACGGTCAAAGGCAAGCCTAGGGCAACGATGCACCTAGCCTCACAAGCTCGAGTCCCGACATGCCGGGCATTGGCAATTCCGTAATCACTACGCAGTAGTCAGTCGAAGTTGCCATCTCGATGGCCCGCATAGGGCTCTCGGCCACATCGATCGCTGCCTGCGTATAGCGAAAGGAACGCATGAAGACTGAGCGCATATCGGGGTCGTCATCCACGAAGAGGATCCGACGATGTCGCAGCGCATGGTTCTCGCCTTTACTGCGAGCACGCGCAGCGCGTCGGCTTTGACTAGACTCTCCCACACAGTGCTTAACGGCAGTTATAGTACTAGCTATGGATTTGGCTACCCCTGATTGGGCTGGTGTCTGTGGGCTCCATGATGGAGGGGCTAAGCATCTGATCATAGGCAAGAAAACTAGGTATGGGCGTTGCATATGTGGTGGCTGGTGAGGTTTGCATATTGGACTGGGCTGCTCTTGTCTCTCTCTCTGAGTGCCTGCGCTGGGGATGAGGTGGACACAGATTTGGGTCCCAAATTCGACGACAAGGCGGACCTCAGTGAGTGCGCCGGCTACGATGGAGGGCACCTCTCTGGCGATGACTTGCTCGTGCTCATCAACAAGGGCGAGGGGCAACAGCTGGCAAAACGCTGGGCACCCCGTGACTTGGTTTCGGTCGATGACCACCTGATGATTCCAGGGCGTGAGGCAACATTGCGCTTGGGCGTTCTGCAAGCCTACGAAAAACTCGCATCCAAGGCAGAGCTCGAAATGGGGCTAGACTTGCGAATTCGATCGGCCTATCGCTCGTTTGCGACCCAGTGCCGGACCTTTGCCTATTGGGTGGACACCAAAGGACTCGAACACGCCCAACGCTTCAGTGCCGAGCCCGGCCGAAGCCAGCATCAGCTGGGCACCACGATCGACATTACCTCCGAAGCGCTCGGCTATGAGAACTCTTCGGGTGACATCGAAGCAACAGAGTACACGTGGCTTGCGGAGAATGCGCATCGTTTTGGTTTTGCACTCGCCTACCCAAAGGGGGAAGACGACACCACGGGTTATGGTTTCGAACCGTGGCACTATCGCTTCATAGGGCATGAGGCTGCACTCGAGATGCATGATGCGGGGCTCATCCTCGAGACCTACTTGCTTGCCTGCCAGAATGCACCGACCGATCTTCAATGTCCCCAGGAGGAACTCGCCGAGGTCATTCCGAACGACAGATTCATCGGAGGCATGTGTGAAGCGCAAGAGGATTGCCGCACCGTTTCAAGCGATGCTGTCTGTCTGGATGAAGAAGATGGCTACCCAGGAGGGCAATGTGCCCTACCCTGCGAAGCCAGCTGCCCCGATCGCGCGGGAGCCAATGCCGTCACCTTCTGCGTCGTGCATCCAACGGACGAATTCGTGGGACTCTGCCACAGCCGATGTGATGACGAACGCTTCCCTGGCTCAGGATGCCGCGACGGCTACTCCTGCGTTGAGGCCTCTCGCCCTTCGGGAAGCACGGGCATGGTTTGTCTACCACGCTAGCGTGAGACCAGCGCCAGAGACGAGCGCAACGTCTGGGCCGCCTTCGCCCAAGAAAGCGGTTCCACGCACGCTCAAGTCGAGCACTCCATGGCGATGCTTGAAGACCTCGACGCCCGCCTCGCCGGCAGCAACGAAGTTGGATCCCTGAAGTCGTCCATAGCCAACGCGAAGACCAACATAGGGATTTATATGCCTTGCCGACAGCCAACGCGGCTGCCTGGCCCCCCCGCGCCTGCCACACTGCCGATTTGCGGAGTAGAATCCTGGCTCCAACGATAGGTGAACAGCCCTCACCGAACGAGGAAGGGCGCTACGGTGCCCGGCCTCTACTCCGGCGGTTTCCCAAAGACCAGGTTTTTGCTTCTTATGCCTGCGTCTCGATGCACTTAGCGAGATCGCCCTGATGAAAGTCTACGAGAGTACCTCGAACAAGACCAAGGCGAGTTTCCACTTCAAATCGCAATGGCAAGAATCGAGAATCATCAGAACGCCATAAGGTGAATTCACGAACCTCGGGAGGTTCAAGCTTCTTGCCGTCAAGATGAAGGCGAGTGGCATGGCCATGAATTCGAATAGCAGCGGTCTTGCCAGCAGGTGTGCTGATGGACTTGGATTCTCGAACGGCCAGATCCACACGGTAGTAGCTTCGCGCACTCTGGACAAAGACAAAGGTCCCAGACGCGGGGGTGCCATCCCAGAAACGAAGTCGAGCAAGAAAGCTGTGAAAGTCGGCTGCGTCCCCATCATGGGTCCATTCGCGCTTCTTGACCGTTCCGCTCAAGCTTGCGGAGTACCCTGGACGAGTGTCGGAATAGTCCACATCAAGAATTTCGCTCACTCGGTCTTCAACATTGTGAGAGACGTTCTGCAGAGGACGCCCCGTCACGAGCGAGATGTGAGAAGTGAGCTCCTCGGACACCTCACGAAAAATCCTGGCCAGCTCGCTGCTACGACTCAGGCTGTAGACGATGATGGCCGGCTTTCCATCGATCTCACCAGGTTGGCCCGTTACCATCTCGGATGTGGCTGCCTCGAGCCCCTTCCAGCGAAGCGACCACTTTAGATGTTCATCGGGACAATACAGTCCCAGTGGCGGCAAAGAAGCCTCGGGGTTGAGTGGAGGAACTGCGACACTCTTGGGAGAGGCTCCACACCCGCTCGCTACTGGCAAGACCTGGCAAAATACCAAAACTACCCAATATGCCGCGCCACAGTGTTGGAGGGCTGTCACACTCCTCACGACAGCAGCGCAGAGCCCTATTTGCAACCAATGGGGACCCATTTTCTTAAGTCCTACTGATAAATCAGGCTCTTTTGTGTCTCATATCCCCAGCCCCTCGCTTTTGGGGAGAATGAAGACGTCCCTGGCCCTTTGGGGGACTGTGAATACTCGCCTCGATGGAGAGGCTCACACTTGCCATTTGTGAAGCCAAGTGAGAAGTAGGTGCCCACGGCTGCTGATAGAAACTAGGTACACATGACCACGCAGAATAAGCAAGTTGCACCCGCCAAAGGGAAGCTCGGAATTCTCCTTCCCGGTATGGGAGCTGTCGCCACCACGTTTATCGCTGGCGTGCACGCTGTTCGTAAAGGAATCGCTCAACCCGTTGGTTCTCTCTGCGAAATGGGCACCATTCGTCTTGGAAAACGTACAGACGACAATGTGCCAAGGATTCGTGACTACGTTTCTCTCGCCGAACTTGATGACTTGGTCTTTGGTGGCTGGGATCTTTTTGAGGACAACTGCTACGAAGCCGCTCTTGAAGCTGGCGTACTCGACAAGGAACTTATCACCCAGCTCAAAGACGAACTGTCAGCAATTCGTCCCATGACGGCGGTCTTCGACCCAGCCTACGTAAAACGTCTTCGAGGTGAGCACGTCAAGACCGGTACATCTAAGATGCACCTGGCTGAACAACTCATGGAGGACATCAAGCGCTTCCAGGCAGACAATGGATGTGATCGTCTTGTTGCCGTGTGGTGTGGTTCCACTGAGGTGTATCGGGAGCCAACGGCTGTACACGCAACCCTGAAGAGCTTTGAAGAAGGCCTGCACAACAGCGACGATGAAATCGCTCCATCTCAGATCTATGCCTACGCCTGTGTCAAGCTAGGTGTTCCATACTGCAATGGTGCCCCAAACATGAGTGTGGACATTGGTGCCATTCAAGAACTTGCTCGTGAGACTCGAACGCCCATCGCAGGCAAAGACTTCAAGACGGGACAAACCCTCATGAAGACGATCCTGGCTCCTGGCTTCAAGGCACGTATGCTTGGAATCAAGGGCTGGTTCAGTACCAACATTCTTGGCAACCGAGACGGAGAGGTTCTCGATGATCCTGGCTCTTTCAAGTCCAAAGAGATTTCAAAGCTCAGCGTACTTGAGTCAGTCCTGCAGCCAGATAAGTATCCAGAGCTGTACAAAGAACTCTATCACAAGGTTCGTATCAACTACTACCCGCCTCATGGTGACAACAAAGAGGGCTGGGACAATATCGACATCTTTGGTTGGCTTGGCTATCCCATGCAAATCAAGGTCGACTTTCTGTGCCGTGACTCCATTCTGGCCGCTCCCATCGTCTTGGATCTCGCGCTCTTCAGCGACTATGCAAAGCGAGCTGAGATGCGAGGAACCCAGGAATGGCTCTCGTTCTACTTCAAGAGCCCGATGACAGCTGAAGGGCTCTATCCTGAGCACGATCTGTTCATCCAGCTCATGAAACTGAAGAACACGCTTCGTCACTACAATGGTGATGGCTTGATCACGCACCTGGGCAACGAGTACTACGACTAGTGTGCGATTCGGAATCCTCGATTTTCGTTCGCCTGCCAGGCGATCGCAACAAAGAATCGAGATTGTACAATCAACCTGGAAGGAGCAGATACTAGTCTCAATGACTACGGACTCCCAACGTGCAGTTGTCATTTGCCCAGAGGATGCAGACCCAGATCGACGCATTCTTGGGCTCAGCGTTGGCGAGCGCTTGCTGCTTGCTCTGTCTTTCGCTGGCGTAAAAGAAGTGTGCTTTGTGGGCGCGGGCCCAAGGCCCTCTTGTGAGAAGGCAGAACTTGGGTACTTTGAGGTTGAAGCTCTCGAGCCCGAACAAGCCTATCTTGTGCTGCCCTCAGACGCAGTCTTTGATCGATCTCTTCTGAGCGAAACCAGTCTTCCTGGCAGCATCCCACTGAAAACTCTGAGTGGTGACTCTCTGATAGAGCAGCTTGGTGACTTGTCCTCGATTCTCACAGAATTTGGGACAGGGCATGCAACCAGTGGTCGCGGGTTTGCGCTGCGCGTTGACTCTCGACGCTCGGCTCGCCAGGCGGAGAAGGCACTTCTTCTCTCTCTACGCAAACCGATTGACGGCTTTGTCTCAACCCATCTCAATCGATACGTATCCCTGTTCTGCACGCGCTTTTTGGTGAAGACGGGGGTATCACCCAACTTCTTCACTATCATCTTCATGGCAATCGGTCTGACGGCAGCAGTCTTTGCAACACAGGCGGAGTATGTCTGGGCTCTGGTGCTCGCAGGTGCGCTCTTTCAGGCTCAGTCGATTCTTGATGGCTGTGATGGAGAGATGGCACGTCTCACGTATCAGTTCTCACGACGAGGTCAGTGGCTCGACTCCATTGGGGATGATCTCACCAATTACTCCGTTTGTTTCGGTCTTGCAATCGGACAAGCGAGAGTTCTAGATGAGCCGATACTGTATTGGCTTGGCGCAGGTGTGCTTGTCGTACAACTCATCACCAGCGGTGTGCTCTATCGTCGCATGTTCCTCATGGGAACAGGAGACCTCTTGGCGATCCCCGATCTTGTGCGATCCAAAGAACCAACAACTGGAATCATGGGTTTCATCAGTGATGCCACTTATCTCGTCTTGAAGCGAGATACCTTCATCTTCCTTCTCTCTCTGATGATGCTTCTTCAACACCCACTCTTGGCGTTTAGCCTCTATGGCATTGGCACCTTGCCCATGGCACTGGGTGTGTTGCTCAATGACTATCGAATCGCGCGTCAGGATGCGTAGACTCAACAGAAAGTCAACGCGTAGCAGCCCATCCAATACCGGCCCTCTTCGAAACTGGCTGTTGACATGAGCAACACCACTTCAGACATCGGGAAGGGCGTGCGTCGAGGTCTTGCGTGGGAAGGGGTGGCCAGCGGTCTGATCGGAGCGCTCGACATTCTGGCCTACATACTGATCTTGGCTCTGGGTTGGGTTCCCAAAGAGGACTTTGGGGTTGCGGCACTGGCTTTCACAATATTTCCCGTGCTTGACCTGGCCATGAACATGGGCTTGACAGCTGCTGTGATTCAGCGTGATGACCACACCCCTGAGAAAGTATCGACTGTCTTTTGGCTGGGGCTGGGATTCTCGCTCCTGCTCTTCCTCTTGCTTGCATTCGCACTGGGCCCCTTGCTCTCAAATATGCATAAAAGGCCCGTTCTCACGGATCTGCTCACCCTTTATGGGGTCAAGCTGCTATGGCAGAACATCTATCTCCTCCCACTGGCGCTCATGACGCGAGAGCTGCGCTTCAAAGAGACATCTCTGATACGCACATGTGCCAACATCGCGGAATTTGGTGCCAAAGTCGGTTTTGCCGCCGCAGGATTTGGCGTCTGGTGTTTTGTGGCGGGGCCTCTTTGTCGAGCTCTTGTCACGGGAATCGGAGTGCAACTCCGCAATCCTTGGCGCCCCAGGTTTGTCTTTCGCTTCCAGGAGGCACGCGCATGGGCTGCTTTTGGAATCAAGACCTCAGCACATCGGATTCTCTTTCACATCTACAACACGGTTGACTATCAAGTCGTGGGCTACTACTTCGGTGACGCTGCTCTTGGTATCTACACCCTTGCATTCAAGATCGTCCTTGAGCCTGCGTTCATCATTTCTGAAGTCACAGTTCGAGTGGCCTTTCCTGCATTCTCAAAGCTCAGGCACGACAGGGACGCTCTCTTTGCCCAGTTGGTCTCGTTCTGCCGAATGAACCTTGTATTGATGCTCGCTTTCATCGGTCTCATCTTTGTGGGAGCAGAGGAGATACTGACTCTCTTCTCGAGTCACAAAGGCAATGACTACGCTGCTGGAGCACCTGCCATACGAATCCTCTGTGGCGTTGCCGTGCTGCGAGCACTCAGTTTCGTGATTCCTCCTTTGCTTGACGGGATGGGGCGTCCCACCTTGACCTTGATCTACGCAATCGTTGCGAGCGTAACCCTGTCGACACTGTTTGTAGTGTTTGCAGTCCTCTTTGGCGAGTCGTTGGGTTTCTACTCTGTTGCGATAGCCTGGCTTGTTGGATACCCCGTGACATTCCTGGTGCTCTTATCCTTGGCCTTTACGCTTCTGGAGCGCCCCAAGTGGCAACTGTTTCAAAAATTGGCTGGCATCACGACATGTGCATTGGCTGCTGGTTGCATGGCCGCGGTCGCAAAACTACTGTCGGCCGAATTCCCAGCGTCCATACGCTTTGCTCTAATTACGATCACGATGCTGGGGACCTTCGCTACCCTTCTCGCCCGCTTCCAGGACATCAGTCCTCGCACCATCAAGGCAGGTCTCAAGTAGATGCTAGCTAGTGCCCGGCCGATAAAGTCCAATCAGGCGATTAGAGCCTGAATTCGGTTCTTTTGAGGCCCTCCCTTTTTAAGGCTCCTCGGGAGAATCTGTGGGTGAAACCGACCTGTAACGTCCTCGTTGAGAGAGCTACACTGCTAGATCGCAGCTCAGGGTCAGTGACTACTTGATAGCCTGGCTCGTGCCGCCTCATCGCGACCTGACGAGCGAGGCGTTGCCGGCCCGAGCATTGGCGTTTGGCGCACATGGTAAAGCCTGCGCCTTTTTTGGGGGAACAGGCGCAGACGACCGCGCCAATCGTAAGAGGTGTGCTCGAGTTGTTCATATTGGCGAGCGGCACCAAAGCACCCTGCCCACCTCTTTGTTACGCATACAGTCAACAAAAACGTTAGTGCCCAACAAGGCAGATGAGGCAGGATGCAGCTCAGAACATTGCTCAATCGAGTGCAGAAATTCAAGTCCTTTGTGTACAAGGATGTACGATTCTCCGAGGAGGACGAGCCGGCGCTACTCATCACGGTGGTT
>JAAEPE010000912.1 GCA_024222395.1 Myxococcales bacterium | reverse complement strand
GCATCCATTTCCTCCTGGCCAGAATCTCGTTTTGCAACTCGATGCTAGCCAGGAATTGTGATGCCTGGGTGGATCACTTTTGAATGCTGTTTCGGATCACTTCTTTATCACTGCCTACAGCTTGCTTGCTTGCGTCCCAAACACCCAGACCGACGGTCTTTGAAACGAGAACTGTGAATTCTTCTGTATTCTCGAAGAGTTCTGGGACGTTCGAAGTGGCTAGCAACGATCATTGTCGCTCTCCGATAATGCTTGTCAGAGCTAACCCGCTTTTCGTCGATACTGATCGAGCATAGCTGATACGACCTCTACTACTTTTTCTTGCTGCCTCCGGGGAAGCTTCGAGACATCCTCAAATAGCTTTTGCGTTCTTCCTACTGGGCCAGCTCGCTTTGCACGCTTCTTTGCAGCACCCGTGTTAAGCAGCTCGTCTATGCTCACGCCCAGCACCTCTGCCATTGTGGGCAGCACGTCTGAGCGTGGTGGCTTTGCGATTCGCTCCCAGTAGGCAATGTTGGCCTGGGACTGCCCGACGAGTTCTGCCAATTCGGTTTGGCTAAGGCCAGCGGCCTTTCTGAGCGCCACAAGGTGAGCGCCCTGCGCCGGACGTGGCTTGCTGAGCTTTCGTGCCATCGTCAAATTGTAGTGGCGGCTTTGTTCTGGATTCGTCATGAGCCCTCTTGTTCATTCTCGATTAGTAGTATACTAGTAATGGGATAGCAAGTTGTTGCAAGTCACAATTCTGGAGATTGGACTTGACAGGATTTGGCAGGGAGAACGAATTGGCACGCATCGCAGACACCGAACTTAGCCGCCTTAAGGAAGAAATCAGCCTCGTGCGCCTCGTTGAGGCTCGAGGGATCGAACTTCGCAAGCATGGCGCGGGCGACTTGATTGGTCGCTGCCCGTTTCACGACGACAAGACGCCTTCGCTGGTTGTGTCACCGAAGAAGAATCTGTGAGGCTAGTTTCAAAATCGACGACGCTCGGAATAAATTGAAGAAACTCTATCCCCAGATTAAGACTGGATGACGCACTAGCCTCCTCGGCTGTGGTGCCTTGTTCCCGGATCGCTTCCAGGGCGACTTTTGCTTTGAAAGTTGGGCTGTGTTTTGTTCGCTTTTTTGTCATTCCTATTGTTCCTTTCAGGGAAGAACAGGCTTCATTTATCACCTTAGCTACTGGTCCGAAAATCGGGGTCCACTTCAAATTTGCCCCACCCGAGCCCCTTCAATTGGGCGATGCCGATCAGCACCAGGACGAGACTCAAGCAAGAAAATGTCGTCTCTAAGAGAAAATAGATAGGATGAACTCGCCCATCTGAAGGTCCAAGGCCTAGCGCTGGGCTGTCTGCCATCCTTGCTGTCTCTGGTTTCTCGGGCCACCCGTATTATAAATCACAATGGCGAAGAACCTTCTAGATGGGGCGTAGTCGCGAGGCTAGGTCGCGCATCCTGACCAGTCTACTCTGCAACTTTGAGTTCTAGACGGCAGTCGATCGCCGTGGCGTAGCGTTCGAGGGTCGAAATCTGCACGTCCCCGCCATTCTCAATCTTGCTCACAACAGGCTGTGTGGATCGCATACGATCGGCAACGACTTGCTGTGAAAGATTCATTGCCTTTCTCTTTTTTGCCAAGGCACGAGCAAACACACGCCGATCAAAAGCCGCCTCCACCTTGTTGGCAAAGGATGCATCTTGTCCGCTGGATTCAGCGATCAGTTCGTCGAGGAAGTCCTTGGCCATGTACTGACTATATGCGAACGCATATATTTGCGCTACCACTAAATTATACGGGCATGGAGTTTCAGCTACTTAGGGCGACTTCTCAACTCGCTCAAGCGCTTCTTCGCGAGGGTTACCTTTGCTGGTCGAGTTTTCCGAGTCTTCTTGTTGAACCCTTCGAGCGCCAGAAGAACGTGCGAGAAACGGCCCTCTGTGGCGAACAGAATACGAAAGATCTTGTCCTGCCCCGAAGCCCTAACTTCGTAGATGTCACCGTCGAGGTGCCGAGCAGCAACCAGCCCATTTTCACGGACATCCTTCATGGCGGCTAGCACCTCCACACGATCGGCATCGTCAAGCTCGCTGATGAATCGCTTTACAGGGCGCGCCCCGGTCTCTGTCTCGTAGTCACGCCACTGCCTCTTGTGTCGATTCTCGGACATCGATCATGGTCCCTCCTTCCGTCAGCACCGTATCAGAAGAACATGGTCTGCCAACACGGCAGTTCGCTGGATGCGCAGGGGATCTAACCGACGCCCCACATAAGCGGTCAAGCGAGGTCGCACACGCACTCATCGACGAGGGGGAGGCGATTTAGGCTCATAGATCATTGAGGAGTCGAACCAGCGAGCTGCGGATCTGGCGCAAATCTAGCGAGCTAGAGCATCCCGCAGCGCCGAGTTCATACGGGCGTTTTCGGGGGAGGCGTCTCATCTCTGGCGGTCGCAACGCGAGAGCGAACGCGAATTCGCGACCACGCCTCCGAGCTCAATTGACTGATGTTGGTGAATCAGCGCTGATGGTAGAGGTGAACAGGAAGCAGGTCAGCCCTACCAAGCCATTGCGTTGTGGCATCTATCATCGCGTCTCAACACTCGATCAGGATGCGACTCTCTCCACGGTGAGCCCCTCGTACTCGAGGTTGGCAGAGACGTACTGCTCCGCTCTGGCATTTGCTTGCAGCCCCTCCCAATCAGCGGCCGGCAATGTCAGATTGTAGGTGCGAATCTCGCTCTCGTCGAAGACGTAGCCCGCCCGCTTGTGTTGGCGTCCGCGGCGCTGCCTCCGTCAATGGCACTGCTTCGTGCGTCACTCGCATCCCCCCCCGAGCCTCCTCCACAGGCGATGAGCATGCAGAGTGCCAGGGATGCTCCGAGGGCCAGAAAACGAAGTTGTGCACATCTCATTACTGCCGCACGCTATCACAGCGCTTTGCTGTGCTGGCACCAGAGACGCCGGTTGGTTAGAGTGGGCCAATGAGAGTCGTCTTCTTGGGAGCTACGAAAGGAATGGGACGCGCACTGGCTCGTCGAATGGCCAGCCGTGGTGAGTCACTATTCTTGTTGGGGCGCAGCGAAGAAGAACTCGCCAAGAGCGCGGAAGATTTGCAGGTGCACGGCGCTGGTGGCGACGTGCATTGGGCACAATGTGATCTGCTCGACCCTGCAGGATTTCCGAAAGCTCTAGAAGCTGCCGAGAGTGCTATGGGCGGCTTCGACACGGTCGTTGTAACGGCCGGTCAATTCGCATCGCAAGAAGAGCTTGAGGGGAATGCAAGTCTTGCCGCTCAAGTGGCGACGGTCAACTTCACCAACACAATGGTCTTTTGCGAGTCCGCCAGGCAACGGTTGCTCGAACAAAGTGGGGGCACTCTCTGTGTCTTCTCCTCGGTAGCAGGCGAGCGAGGCCGCAAGCCCGTCATTATCTACGGCGCGACGAAGGCCGGGTTATCCGCCTATCTTGAAGGGCTCGATCACAAGTATCGACAAGAAGGGCTTCGCGTCGTCACGGTAAAGCCGGGCTTTGTGCGCACTTCTATGACTCAGGGGCTCAAGCCTCCGCCATTTGCGGGCGATCCTGACGAGGTTGCTGAAACCGTCTTGCACGCCATCGATAGGGGCACCCCGGTTGTCTACGTGCCAGCACCGTGGAAAGCTGTGATGGCAATCATTCGCCGTTTGCCTCGATCGATCATGCGCCGCGTCAAGTTCTAGACTGGCGCGCGACATGGAACTATTCTGAGAAGAGCCTCTGGGATTGGGCCGATGAGAGCCGTCCCTCAGGATCCCACTTGTGCCGAACTTCTTGGAAGGCTTCGAGCCTGGGTTCCATGGCTTGGAAGTCCTCGCCGCTAGAGAAGGAGTCTTTGGCAAGGTAGATTCGCCCTCCCTCGTGGATGACAAGCTGATTGAGCTGATCGACGAGCTCTTGAGTGCCATCGCGCACAGGAATATCGCAGGCAATGCTGATGCCTTCCATCGGAAAGGAGAGCAGCCCTTTGCCCTGCTTTCCGCAGTCCTTGATGACACAGAGAAAGGAGGCGCCGTTCGGCATGGAGGTTAGGACTTCGAGAAAGCGTCGCGCTGAGCCAGGGCCTGCACTTCGGGGCAATACGCATTGGTACTGGGTGAAGCCGCGCTTGCCATAGAGGCGATTCCACTCGCGTATCGTATCGAGTGGGTAGAAGAACTTCTCGGGGTGCACGATGCTCTTGTGTACGCCGCGCGGGTGCATGCGAAAATAGAGCTCGTTGAAGGCGCTGACGGTGAGCCGATTGACGGCCCAGCTAGGCAACTCAAACGGGAAGGTGGGGCGGGCGAGGACTCTCGGTGTGGCCTTGCGGGCTTCATCCGGCTGGGCCCATCGGCCGGACATCAAGACGCCGCGGCCCATCTTGCTGCCGCTGGAGGCGCAATCGATCCAGCCCATTGTATAGGGGCTCGACCGTGCCGCGTGTCCTAGTGCTTCTTGGAATTGGTCGATGTTGCCGATGCGCTCCGTCTCCATCTTGATCCAAGGAGAGGGGATGCGGCTCATGAGGAACTCAACCTCGAGGATATGGCCTGTGAGGCCCATGCCCCCAATAGTGGCCCAGAATAGTTCTGGTTCCTCGGTGGGGGAACACCACAGAACGTCACCCCGTGGCACACGCATCTTGAGTCGCGTGACATGCTCGCCGAATGTACCGGCGACGTGATGCCCTTTGCCGTGCACGTCGGAGGCAACCATGCCTCCTAGCGTTACGTATTGCGTTCCGGGAGTGACAGGGGGGAAGTATCCCCGCCTAAGGAAGTGTTGATTGATTCGCAGAAGGGATAGGCCAGCTTCGGCCAGCAACGTTCCGCTCTCCGGGGCAAACGCGAGAATGCGGTCGGCGAAGGTGGTGTTTACGACCTTTGGGCTGCTCTCAGTGGGCAGAGAGGAATCGCCATAGGAGCGACCGAGTCCTCGACAT
Organism: Myxococcales bacterium; assembly: GCA_024222395.1. Taxonomy (GTDB): domain Bacteria; phylum Myxococcota_A; class Polyangia; order Haliangiales; family Haliangiaceae; genus NORP324. The sequence goes on along the minus strand of JAAEPE010000912.1, from coordinate 507 downwards.
AGGCTGACATCTTCGTTGGCCTCAAGAGTGCGTTCGAGACGCTCGGCAAAGAGCTCCTCGGCCATCGCCGAGTGTCTTCCAAATCCGTGAATCTCATGCTTACCGCTAGCCACATCTGATGCTAGCAGGAAGACAGCATTCTGGCATTCTGATCTGCCGATGCAGCAGGGCTTGCTCATTTCAAACACCTGAAATCGTAACGAAAAAGCAGTTGACCTCCGCCTGATAGTTGCCTAGCAGTGACGCCTGTGATCTGACATAGCTATGGCAACGAAAACTCCGCGAAACGCGTTTTGGAATTGCTTTGAAGACCTAGAAGATCCTCGAGATCAGGGGCGGAATTTCACCTACTCGTTTGAGAGTGTTGTCGTTCTCGCGGTCATGGGAACTTGCTGCGAGCAGAATAGTTTGGGTGTAGATCTGACTGTGACAGCGGCTTCGTAGTCATTCCATGGGCCTAGAAGGCGCTGGTGCCCGGAACGAAGCACGTCGAGGCAACGCCGCTAG
>JAAEPE010000911.1 GCA_024222395.1 Myxococcales bacterium | reverse complement strand
CCGAGCTTGGATGCAAACAAAGCCGGGGTTGAAGCGATAACCAATAAGAGGTAGGTTGTCGGCAGGCTTCATTCGAACCGGCGTGCTAGACCGTCGAGCGAAAAGAATGACCGAGGATGGTGAGTTCTGACTTTTTGGGTGCAAGGCGCGAAGTAGGATTTTGCCGGGGCAAATGACGAGATGAGCAACGCTGCAATCGAGAAAGCAGGACCATTAGACCGATCATTGTTTACGCTCGGCGGTCTAGCCCAAGCAAGAGGCTCCGCAGATGCGGAGCCTTTCTGCGTTTGGGACGGGACTTGCCGAGTCTCGCTTGAGCCTTCGTGCGACTCCCAAAAGAACGAAGGCCCAGCTACTAGCGGGGCCTCGCCATAGTCTTGGAACTTCTCTTAGAGGAAGAAGTTAAACTTGGTGCTCTCGTTAGACTTCTCGTTGAGCACATTCTGAATTGTCTTGCCCGTGTCCAATAGCTGTGTGACCTTGGCATCGATAGCATCGATACGCTTGCCATAGGCAATTTCCGCGAGGGTTGCCTGGCCGCCCGTGATGATTTGCTTGATGCTCTTGCTGGTTGGGTCGAGCATGACGACACTATCTCCTGGGACAGCCTTTGCGCCGGGGACTGGGATCTTGTTGACTTTCCATCCGCCGGTCTCATCGTCTCGATGTGCGAAGCCTGTGAATGGCTGCCCATCGCAACCTTTAGGATTTGGCTTGGTCTCACCCTCGCAGACTGGACCACCTAGCTGGACCATGCGCATGGTGACCGATGCACCAGCGGCAGACTCCTCTGCAGGGGGAATCTGCAAAAGCGCGCCATAGGCCATCGGGTTGAAGCCTTTGTATTTGGCGGCGCCTTCCTTGAGAATCTTCGACTCCTTCTTGGCCTCTCGAAGGTGATCCTTGAGCATGGCGTTGAGGGTGTGGATGTCCGAGTAGAAGGTGTAGATCTCGCGAGAGACGTTGGACTCGAGGTGGTAGAGCGAGCTCTCATAGACGAGCTCGTCATTTGTGACAACGGCTTCGAGGCTAGCTAGAGACTTGGTCAGCGCGTCATCACCGGGGATGAACTTGCCAGTCTGTTTGCCCCGCTCCAGAACTGCAGCCATCTCCGTAAGCCCGCCGCGAACGACCTTTACGTCCTCCATGATGGGTTTTGCGTCGGCGATGACTTGGTTGTACTGATTGGCGCCAGAGCCAATCTTGCCCATCACGATTCCTGCGACCAAAGGAAGCAGAATCATGGCCACTGTGCGACCGATCGCCGCCGCACTGTTCTTCTTGGCAACGCTCTCAACGTTCGAGCCATCGTTGACAACGACGATCTGTGGAGCGGCTCCTACGGCAGCGTTCTGAGCCATTGCACTCATCGCACCGAAAGGGTCCGAGGATGCATCGGGCACATGGGCTTGCTGTGTGTGAGCTATCCCTGGAGGAGGGGCTCCCCCTGGAACCGCCGGAATCGAACCTTGGATATTGGTGCCTGGTGGCGGCACAATTCCTGCTGGTGCTGGCGGCTGAGGCGCTGCACCCGGTGGCGCGGCAACGGGGGCTCCGCCTGGCGCTGCAGTATTGGATTTTTTCAGGCCTAGCCTGGCTTTGAGATCGCTGATATCGCGAGCTCCTGGACGTTTCGATGTCTGGCTCAAAGGTGGTACCTCCATTCGGCGGCGACTCTAAATTGGGGCAGCCGAGGGTGTCAAAAGATTTCGGTAGTATGGGTCACGGAGGCTCGGGTGTCGACTGATTCTCTATCAAAGGTGGAGCGCGCTGTGAACTCTTGTCCTGTGAACTCCTAGTCACGCCTTGTGCGCGGAGATCGGCGTTTGAGGATTAACTAGTGGAGATCATAGGAGTGTAAGGCATGGCTCCAACCGGACGTTACTGGCTCGAATGATGCTGTATGAAGGAGCCACACGAGTCCCACACCTCGCACACACGACTAGGAGAATACCCTTGACCAGCAAACCTCGAAGCCGAAGCAATCTCTCATCCCTCATTCTCATCGCAACCACTGCGATTGGAACGCAAGCGGCGCTCAGTGGTGACGCAGCTGCGGATTCTGTTTCTGTGCGGCTAGGTGCCTCCGCCAGCGTCGAGGCAGGTGTGCACGTAGACGTCGATGGCTTCATTGGGGCGCTTGCCCAATTGGAGACCGGGCTCTCTATAGGTATTGGCTTCGCTGAACCGCCACCGCCACCACCGGTGCCCAGCTACTATGTCGAATACGCTCAGCCAGCACCAGTCTACGCGCCGCCAGTCTACGCGGCGCCAGTCTACGCGGCGCCTCTGCCCGTGCTGGTGGAGAGGCCTATGGCACCTGTGGCAGCGCCGCTTCGCCGTTGGGGACTCGGGGGATTTGCTGGGTCTGTGCACGTGGACGACCAAGAAGTCGGTTCGGATCTAGGGCTGGTTGGAAGGTATAGGCTCTCATCAGCTTGGGCTGTGGAGGGGGAGATCGCTAAGACAGAGTCAACCAGTGGTGCTCGAGTGGACCGCCGTATGGGAGGAGCACTCGTTTGGAACTTGCCCCTGGGCCACAGACTCAAGCCATCCCTCCTGCTCGGTGCGGGCTATGGCCAAAGCGAATTCGGCAAGGGCGAGCTCCACGCTGAGCAAGGCTACGGAGAGGTCGGAGCCGGTCTTCAGTATCGCCTCTCAGGACGGCTGCATCTAACGGCCGACGTTAGGGCCGGTACACGGACGACTTCGGACGAAGTTATGTACGTTGGCAAACACGGGGTGGTGGATCTTGATGAAGAGGAAAACTACAGCCGGGCGAGGATCGGCGCCATGTTCTTCTTCTAATACCGATTGGTTTCAAAGGCGGCACGGCAATCGACGTGAGTGCCGTGCCTGACGTATGCTGGAGTCATGCTCCCGTGAGTGCAGCGGAAAGAGCTCCGCAGTTTTGACGACACGCTGATTTCTTACTACGTCCGGGGGGGCAGGGGCCCGCAGTCATTCTGGCGAATGGCCTAGGTGGCCCAGTCTCCTCCTACCGCCATGTTGCCGAGCAATTGGGGCATGACTATAAAAGATCCTCAGTTGGGATTATCGTGGCCTCTACGACTCTGGACGGCCTCTCGACCCACTTGCTCTGGGCATGGACCACCAGATCCGCGACCTGGAACTCTTGCTCGAGGCCGAGGGTATTCAGAGTGCGGTCGTGCTCGGTTGGTCCATGGGAGTGCAAGTTGGTTTCGAATTCTACCGCCGGCATCCCGAGCAGGTAGACGGGCTGGTCATGCTCTGTGGCGTTGCGGGGTCGCCACTCCAAACCCTTCGGGGCGTTCCTGCTGCCAGCGCAGTGATTCCTCCCCTCATGAATCTGGGCAAGCGCAATGCATGGTTTGTCCAGCATGTTGCCCGCCGCGTCGGCAAATGGCGCGGCCTCGTCCCGCTCATGCAGAGGGCTGGCGTCGTCGCTGCGAGTCTTGATATGGACATCTTTCGCGAGATTGCCGAAGACTTCGCAAGCCTCGATGTCGAAGTGTACTGCGAGACGCTCAAGCAACTTGGGCAGCACGATTGTTACTCGGTCCTGCCAGAAATCGATGTTCCGACCCTATTGATTACGGGCGGGAAAGACCTCATGATCCCAAGCGCAGTCGCTCAGCGCATGCATCGCGAGATTCCCGATTCGAGGTTGGTCGTTGTGGAAGGCGGTACTCACTACACCCCCGTCTAATTCCCCGAGCGCATTGAGAGTGAACTCGATCGCTTTCTGCAAAACCTCGGTGGCTACGAGCCGGTTCGCTATCGCCAAGAACTCTCATGAGTCTTCCCGAAGAGGCATGTCGGGCATGCGGTGCCGGAGTTCTCGACATCGACGTTAACTGCTCAAGTTGCGGCCACGCTCTCAGTTCCACCGGGGCCCAACGGTTAATCGGGGAGAAGGTTCTCGGCCAATACGAGGTCTTGGGAATCTTGGGGCAGGGCGGTATGAGCGTGGTCTATCGCGGCAAGCACGCCGTTACCGGGCAAGAGGTTGCGCTCAAGGTTCTGCCACCCGACTTGGCAGCGCATCGCGACGTCAAGAGCCGCTTTCTAGAGGAGGGGCGCGTCCTCGCACAGCTCGACCATCCCAATATTGTGCACCTCTACAACTCTGGAGGCGACGGCGATTCGCTGGTCTTGGCAATGCAGTTCGTGCGCGGCAAGACGTGGGAGCGAGTCATCATGGAGAAGGATAGCCTTTCCTGGCAGCTTTCGGCAGATTTCACCTGTGATGTCGCCCGAGCCCTCGACTAAGCCCACGACCGCGGCATCATTCACCGAGACATGAAGCCGCCCAACGTCTTGATTCGCGATTTGGATGGGGCAGCGACCGTAATGGACTTCGGCATCGCCAAGATGCAGAACTCTACCAAGCTCACTGCCACTGGGCAGACGATGGGACACGATGGATGACCTAGAAAAAGAACTCAAACACCTACTCGTCACGACGCTCATGCTTGAGGATGTCAAACCAGAGGAGCTAGATAGCGAAAAGGCGCTCTTTGGTGAGGGCTTGGCCCTCGACTCCATCGATGCCCTAGAACTGGGTGCGGCCATCGGAAAGACATATGGAGTCAAGATTAGCTCCGATGATCCCCGTCTGCGCGACGCCTTTGCCAACATTCAGAGCCTAGCGGGTTTTCTCCGAGAAGAGGGAGTTGGACAACAATGACCAGTGAGGACATCTTTTAGCGCATGCAAAGAGCTTCTCTCGCTCTTACCCACCACAGTGACGATCATCGGGCTCGCAACCCTTTCTGCGGTCCTAGACAACGCCACCTTCATCCTCTTCACACCCGCCTTGGTGAATGTCTCACTTCTCACAACCTTCGGCATCACATTGCGAGATGGCGCAACTCCGTTCATCGAACGCTTCGCACGCTTGCAGGTCGATGATCTTTGCCTCTGCCATAGCGCTCCAGAAAGCCCTCGCTTTGCCACAGACTATCAACGTTCTTCTTCTGCAGCTCTGCGGATCATACGATCTACGATTGGGTGTAACTCTGACTATGACACTCTCAGCCTCGCAGGCTCCTACGAGGAGCCGAATCCTGGATGAAGCAACACTGTCTCTGCAAGAGTGGTTCACCCCGCATCCTCGGGTAGATAGCGTCGCCCGGTCTCCCACTCCTCGGAGGTTTCGATGAGGATTGAGGTGGACCCCATTCTTAGGACCAAAATCGGGCGTTGCTAAGGAGTAAGTAGCCTGCTCGAGTTGAGTGCATCTAGTATCCGGATTCGCTATTCTCCCAAAGGCCCCCAATTAGGCCTGTGGGATTGTTGTTCTGTATTCCGCTGGTCGGCAAGACCTGTTG
>JAAEPE010000910.1 GCA_024222395.1 Myxococcales bacterium | reverse complement strand
TCTCATGGAAGAGCTTGCCCAATGGATGCGATAGCAAGACTGCTTGCCCAAGAGCAAACTCGGAAGAGCTATCCGATACGCAACCAATACCTGGAAGGGACTGGGAGTTCTTCTAGACCATCCGCGAGCGCCCATGACAAAAAGTCAGGCGGAGCGAAGCATGAGACCTGCTGTTCTAGGCCGAAAGAATCACCACGGATCCAAGAGCAAACGAGGAACCGAAGTCGCTGCGCTCTTTTACTCCCTCATCGGAACGTGCCGAATGCTCGACGTCAATCCCGCCGAATGTCTGCTCGCCGCCGAGACAGTCGCGATCGAGAGCTCTGGCGAAGTTCTGCTCCCCCACGAATTCAAGCGAGAGAAGCGCTAAACATAGCTTCGCGACTCTCGAGAGAGGGGGCAGGGCGAGGTCCTACAATACTTGGGGCGTACACTCCATCAGGGTTGATCACGCGAGCATCGAAGAATCCACACAGATCGAGTAGTTGCTGCCAATCTCGTCCGTTTCGAGACAAACGAGATGCTTCAGAGCAATACACGGCACCTACGGTGCCGTCACAGATTTGCGCTAAGAGTCTGCGGAAGCCGGGACGGTCGACTGCTCCAGAAGCGGAACGCCCAAGGTCTTCGTCGATGACAACGACATCGCGAAACCCGTATTCACGGGCTAGGCTCTGTCTGGTTTCCGAATAGAGGCAAGATTCTTGCCTGAATCGGGATCGAGTGACCTGCAGAGAGCATGTCTCAAAGACGCATGCCCCGTCACCAACTGACCGACTCGCAATGGGTGACGGTCGCCGACCTGTTTCCCACCGGCAATTGCAAGACCGGTCGTCGCCCCCGCAACCGTCGCGTGATTCTCAACGCTATCTTCTGGGTCTTGCGTACAGCCGCGCCGTGGCGAGACCTGCCTGGCGAGTATGGCCCGTGGTCGACGGCGTGGGACCTTTTCGACAAATGGACCAAGGGCGGGACGTTTGACGCGATGCTGTGCAGACTGCGAACTCTTGCGTTTCGGCACGACGCGGACCCAGATGAACTTTGGTGCATC
>JAAEPE010000909.1 GCA_024222395.1 Myxococcales bacterium | reverse complement strand
GCCTAGAAGGCCCTGGTGCGCAGAACGAAGCACGTCGAGGCAACGCCGCTAGAAATTGGGCCAATCTCACCGTTGCACACCAGGATTCGGCTCCTCGTAGGAGCCTGCGAGGCCGAGAGTGTCATAGTCAGAGTTACACCCACAAATAGGTGAGTGATTGTAGTAATTGCAGAAAATTTGCGGAAAGCGGCCGAGTAACTCAGCGTAGGAGTCTGAGGACTTCATCAATCGGGGGGGATCAATGAGTTATCAAGAACACCGTGAACTGGCGAGAATCCGAAGCGAACTGCGGTTGCGGCTGATGTCGAGGCGGAGCGACGGCACAAGCGAGATTCTGCGACGTCTACAGCAGGCCGCCACACGCCAACCCGCTCGCGCGGCAGAGTTGCGCAGCGAGTATGAGCGCTGGCGGATGCGCTTCGAGCTTCTATCAACGGCTCAGCATAGCTGAGCTTCTTGTCGCTGCCGTGGGGCCTGGGCTCCGCAGTGCTCAGGCTCCCCGTTGCATTTCCTTCGGAAAAACAACGACCAGTCTAGCGGTATTTGCTGCGCGGGCGCAGCAAATACCGCTAGTCAGTGATGATCTCGATGGAGTAGTTGTTCTGCGCCCCTGCCTCGCCAGAGCGAACCTGAGCGTAGTAGATGCCGATGGCAAGGTTCGGCATGGTTGCTCGCAAGATGTTTGCGTTATCACCTACGGGCAGGCCGGTGCCGATGGAGACTCCCGATACGGTGAGAATGTTGAGAGACAGGAGACCGCGGCCGGCCAGGTACTCGACTTCTGCGGTGACGTTCGCTGTATCGACTAAGACCTCAAAGCGGAAGAAGTCCTGATCCGACGATGGGCAAATGGCCACCACGTACCGTGCGAAGGTCTGGACGTTGGGAATGCCCGTGAGGGTGGGGTCGCTGATCGATTCGTTTGGCTCGAGTTCACTGTCATTATTGCAGACCAGATCGCCGGCACCGCCGCCATCAGCGCGAATTGCTGGATCTTCGCCGATGAATTGGCAGATTTCTTCTGCTGCAGAGTAGGTGACGCACTCGTAGCCATCAGGGCATCGAGGATTGTCCAGCCCGCAGCGAAATGGTGTCTCACCAAGGTCGGGGTCGTAGGTGTTGCATGCGCCAAAGAGCGCTCCGCCGGCTAGCGAGAGACCAATGGCGAGGCTCAGGGAGAAAGCCGTGTGACGTGATTTGGAGTTGCTTGCGTATGTCATGACTAGAACCGAAGAGAGGCTGCTGCGCCGACGTAGTTGTCGCCGATTGTGGGAACGGTGATTAGTGAGCTTGTGGAATTGCTCTTACTGTCCTTGTCTTTGAACTCCATGTACCAGAGCGCACCGGCTGCAACGGAGGCCGCGGCACCGAGAGCGAGGCCGACAGTGCCGAGGGTTTCGTAGGTTTGGCCTAGGGACTGGAGGTCCTTTTGCTTCTGCGCAAATTGATTGCACGGAGGGCTGGAGCACTGGCCATACTGTGACTTGATAGCCTCGGTCTCTAGCGTTCCCGAGTGACTTGAGGAAATGAGGTAGAAGGTCCCAGATAGCAGGATGAAGCCCGCTGCTCCGGCGGTCGTACCCCACTTTAGCTTGTTGAACTTCGAGGACTGCACGTCGGTCCACCCGCCATCGGTCGTGAGGGAGGCGCCAGTTCCACCGCTATTGCCGCTCCCACCGCCCAGAGGCGAGTCGGTATCGGCGATCTTGGTGTCTACTGCTTTGCCGGCAGAGTCGGAGTAGAATCTCGGCTTCGCGCCTTCTTCCATGTAGACGATGTGTGGACTTATTGGCTCTCCAGAGCGCTCCAGCACCTTGCCAGAGCCATCCTCGACCTCAATGTAGTACTGAACGTTCTTGGCGGACGTCGCCGACTCTGGAATGCGAGCGACCAGCTCCTTGAAGCGATAGCGCATCTCCACAGACGTGAACTTTGCCTCTCCGGCTGGGCGGTAGTGGAGAACGACTCGCCAAGGGACGCCCTCCGGAACAACCGCTACGATGTCGAGTGGCATGCTCGGAGGAGCTTCATCGACGACAGCGTGCTTGAAGGCAGTCACGTCGGCCACACCTGCGGGCTCAACGTCGCTACCCGCCTCCTTCTTGAGCGCGCGCAATCGCTTGCGAGTGAGGTCGCGATTCTCTACTCCCCGATCCGTATCCTTTAGGAACTTCTCGTAGTAGAAAGTAGCCATCTGCTGATCGCCGATTTCATCGTGTGTGAAGGCGATGTTGTAGAGAAGAACGGGGTTCTTGGAGAGCTTGTACGACTCCTTGAATTGATCGACTGCGTTCTCAAAATCCTTGGCATCGAATAGCTCTCTGCCTTTGAAGAATGCTTCCTTCGCCTTTGCCATGTCGTCAGCGGAAGGGCCGGTGGACTCTTCAGGAGCAGGATCTTCCACTGCGGGCGTCTCGTCTGCCGGGGCTTCTTCGGCAACAGGTGTCTCCTCGGCTGGTGCGGCCTTAGCTGGCGGAGCTTCCTGATCAGCCAGAGCGTTGGGTATGCTCAGTCCGAAGACACAGGCGCCGCCAAGTGTCGCGGCGAGCAAGGGGGATAACTGTCGGTTCTTAGTTTGGTGCACGTATAGGCCTCCTGGCCGATTTGCCCTGTGATTTCATGGGCGGCGGCCGCTGACGGTGGCGGGGTTTACCACAGCAACGTGCTGGGGCAAAGGTTCAAAACAAAGGCCACAGTCGGCGCCGAATTGGCAGACTGTGGCCCTAAACTCACAAGGGGCTAGGATGGGTGGTTTGTCCCAAAGGGTAGAACTATCGCCCTCTAGCAGCTACGCAAATGGGTCGACGATTCCGCCGGATTTCTTCTTTTTGGCGGGTGCCTTCTTCTTGGCAGGTGCCTTCTTCTTGCTCGCCGACTTCTTGGCGGCGGGCTTTGCTTTCTTCGCAGAAGCTAGCTTTGCGGCCTTGGCATCGGCGGCTCGTTTTGCGGTGAGTGCGGCAGCAGCCTCGGCTTCTTGAGCAGCGGCAAGGTCTGCAGCGGCAAGGTCTGCAGCGGCAAGGTCTGCAGCGGCAAGGTCTGCAGTGGCAAGGTCTGCAGTGGCAAGGTCTGCAGTGGCAAGGTCTGCAGTGGCAAGGTCTGCAGCGGCAAGGTCTGCAGCGGCTTTCTCTTCCACAGCTAGAGCAGCGGCTTCTTCAGCAGGAGTTGGTAGCGGGATTACTGCCGGTTCAGCGACTGCCGGTTCAGCGAGTGTTTTGACTTCAGGGGCTGGAACAATCGACGGCTCTGGAGTCGGTGCAACTTGTGCAGCGGCTGGCGCAGCGTGGGGCGTTGGTGCGGGCGTGTCGGATGAGCCACCCATGAGCTTGGTGGCGCCAAATGCGATGATGCCACCGGCAGCGAATACACCGAGAAAGAGGCCGAGCTTCGACGAACTCTTCGTTTCCGCTGCCGGCTCAGCGGCTGCGACCACCGGACCTGCAACTGGTGCGACCACCGCTTCCACCTTTGCGACTGCGGGTTCGGCGATCGGGGCCTGAACCCGCTTGGCCTGACTCTTGGCAACGGCGGTTGCAGTAAGACTTGCCTTCGCGCTCTTGGCGGATTTCTCGGCACGCTCAGCGCGCTGCTCTGCCGCTGCGAGGCGCGCTTCTGCGTCTGCAACTTGGCTTTGGGCGGCCTTGAGCTGAGACTGGGTCTCCCGCTCTACTTCAGCCGATCGCTTCTCCGCCTCGTCAATGCGTCGCTCAGCTTCTTCTGCGGCGGACGCACTGGCCAGAACATCGGCGGCAGCCTCTTCGGCGCTGAGTCCCCATTCGCCCATGTCATCCAGAGTGGAGTTGGCCTCGGCGATGAATGCGTCAAGCGAGGAGTCGACGTCGGTGTTGATCGTGTTGGCAACTTGCATGAGCGCGGAGGTACGGCCACTTCGGGGGGACTTGGTGCTGCTCTTGCTATCGCTCTTGCTCGTTTTACTTGCCGACATGAATTGCTCCTGTGAGGTCTCGCCGAGTTGGCTCTTTGAGTTTTGGGGGTTCAGCATACTGCGCTCCTCAAGTCCTGTGTAAGGAGTCTAGTTGGTTGAAGGATTTGTGCCGATTTGGGGATGGTTGAAGTAGAAAGTCAAATCGATACAGATAGTTAGGTGTAGGTTGGAGTATATGCAAACATAGGAAGGTAGGGGCTGAGCATGCTCTGCCCGTGGCAGGCTAGACTTCGACGGTGTCGAGAGAGTGGTATGCCACAGCCTCTCGCTCGATCTCTTCGAGGTCCAGGAAGCCCTGACGCCTAATGGCTGAGCCGATGTTGCCGCCATTGGACCAGTGGTCACCCAGGGCTTCGAGAAGTTGCTCCTCGGTGATGAGTTCGCGTTGGCACAGAAACTCACCGAAGCGAATCGGTGTGAGGCGAGTGGCCTGGGATCCCTCCGCACGAACATGCTGGGTTTGACCAGATGTCCCTGCGTCTTCGCTATTAGTGTCGTAAGTACCCATAATTAGTAAGGCGAGCGGCAGTCTATCTTACTTCGCCTGCCATGTGGGGGAAAACATCCCACCCCGAGTGGAATTCATGGAACGTGTTTCGGTGATCTCGAAGGTGGTGATCGTGGGTGAGGCTGCCCTCGCTATAAATGATTGACAGGCAAGGCGCCATGGATAGACTCCGCCGCTTCACACCATGACAAACGAAGAGCGAGGTCCACAGCGACGAGAGTCGCGCCCAGCCCGGGGGCAGTCCGGTCGTCCTACTGTACGCAAGGGTGTTGTGCGCCTGCACGACGACGTCGCACAGCGGATTTGGCTGGGACATCCTTTTGTCTATACGGAGGCGCTCGATGCAAAAAAGCCACTTGGTCCTCAAGGAACTTCGGTCGAACTTGTCGATTGGGAAGGAACATTCGTCGCCCGAGGCGTTGTCGACGGTAACTCTGCGATCGCGATTCGCGTGGTCTCTCGCAATGAGAATGCCGCAATCGGACCCGAGATGTGGGCCAAACGCGTATCTGCTGCCGTTGGCATGCGCCGCTCCTTCTTTGACTTGGAGAAGATGGAATGCCAGCGAATCATCAATGCCGAGAACGATGGATTTCCTGCGATATCCGTCGATCGATATGGAGACTTCTTGGTCGTCCAAGTGAGTACACCAGCGGTCGAGTCGTGGCTTCCCGCTATTTACGATGCTCTGGAGGCCGAGCTCTCTCCGAAAGGAATCTACGAGCAACGGCGCTACAAGCCTCTTGGCGGCGAGGCGCCGAGAACGGGATCAAATCTCGTACGGGGCGAAGTTGCTCCGGTTGAGTTTGAGGTGAGCGAAGGTCCCCTCAAGTTCCTGGTCGACGTGAGCGCTCCACTTTCCACAGGTGTCTTTCCTGATTTGCGCACGGGGCGCGAAGCCGTCGCGCGTTGGGCCAAGGGCCGTAGCGTGTTGAACCTCTTCAGCTATACCGGGGCGATCTCGGTATATGCCACTCATGGAGGCGCAAGCTCGGTCACCGCTGTGGATGTGCACGCCAAATCTCACGCCCGCTCAAGGCGAAACTTCACGCTCAACGGATTCGATGGAGAGAGCCCAGAGCTAATCGTTGGCGACGCACTCAAGACGTTGGCGCGTTTTTCCGACAGAGATCGAAAGTTCGACATGGTCGTAGTTGATCCTCCTGCGTTTGCCAGCGGCTCAAAGGGCGGCAAGCCATGGAGTACCGTTCGCGACTATCGCGAGCTTGTGGCTGCATGTATCGAGGTTCTGGAGCCTGGTGGCCTGCTCATTGCTGCGTGTTCAACCCACAAGATGACCCAGGTCGACTTCGACACGGCATTGGCGGTGGGCGCCGGACGCGCTGGTCGCGAACTGCAAATAATCGAGCGTCAGGGGCTGCCCGTGGATTTCCCGGTTAGTCCAGCCTTCACCCAGGGCAACTACCTCAAGTTCGCCGTTTGTCTCGCGAGATAGGCATCTAGACCGTCGAGCGAAAAGAATAACCGAGGAGGGTGAGTTCTGATTCTTCGAGTGCAAGGCGCGAATGAGGATTTTGCCGGGGCAAATGACGAAATGAGCAACGATGCAATCGGGAAAGCAGGACCATCAGGCCGGTCATTGTTTACGTTCGGCGGTCTAGCGTCGGCCAGGGCCGACGCCGTCGGTCCACGCGCTCGAACGTGCTCCCACTGCGTCGAAGCCAAATCGAGGATTTCTAGAGCCAAAGACGGCGAAACCGGCACGCCACATGGGCTAGCATACGCCCCCATGGCTGAAAAAGTTCTGATTATCGGTAGCGGCCCAGCCGCGCACACTGCGGCGATCTACACAGCTCGGGCCGAGCTCTCTCCCCTACTTTTCGAGGGGTTCATGGCGGGTGGCGTGGCGGCCGGCGGCCAGCTCACGACGACCACCGAGGTTGAGAACTTTCCCGGGTTTCCCGAGGGCATTGGTGGTCCTGACTTGTGTGACCGTTTCAGAGCGCAGTCTCAGCGCTTCGACGTGCGCATCGTCACCGAGACGGTGACCAAGCTCGACTTGAGCAGCCGTCCATTCAAGTACAGCACCGATGAACAGGAAGGAGAAGCGGATACCGTCATCCTCGCCACTGGCGCGACCGCCATGCGCTTGGACATCCCCGGAGCGGGCGATGGTCCCGACGGCTTTTGGCAACGAGGCGTTTCCGCATGCGCTGTCTGCGACGGCGCTCTTCCCGTATTCCGCAACCAACCACTCGCGGTCATCGGCGGTGGTGATTCAGCGATGGAGGAAGCCGACTTCCTGACCAAGTTTGCCAGCAAGGTCTACCTCTTGGTCCGCCGTGATGAGTTGCGTGCCTCGAAGATCATGGCGCAGCGCGCAATCGACAATCCGAAAATTGAGTTCCTGTACTCAACGGTGTGTACGGAAGCTCTCGGAAGCGATGGCTTGGAGAAAATTCGCGTCAAGGATCTCAAAACGGAAGAGGAGCGCGAACTCGATTGCCTTGGTCTCTTCTTCGCTATTGGACACACGCCGAATACGAGCTTTCTTGATGGACAAGTCGATTGCGATGAGCAGGGGTACATCTTGACCAAGCCCGGCTCGACCCTAACGAGCGTTCCTGGCGTATTCGCCGCCGGTGATGTGCAAGATAGAAAATACCGTCAAGCAATCACCGCTGCTGGCTCTGGTTGCATGGCTGCAATAGACACAGAACATTACCTAGCCTCTCTCTAGACCGTCGACCATGTCGGATGCCGTTGGCATAGCGACTCGCATAGGCTATTGGAGGAAATCTGCGTGGGTGGCATGGGCCGCGTCTATCGGGCGCGGGGACCTGAGGGGCACCTCGTTGCAGTCAAGGTGGCAAATCCGGCCATCGAAAACTCGCCGGCTCTCACACGTTTCATCAACGAGTCACTCTTAACGCTGAATCATCCAAACCTGCTTCGGGTTCTGGAAGGGGGCTCGGATGGCGGGACGCCATACCTCGTCTACAAGCTCGTCGAGGGGGAGCCCGTTGACAGGATTTTGCGCAATGGTCCCATGACCTCCGACGAGGTGGTTGCTATGGGTGTGCAACTATGCGCCGGGCTCGCTGCAGCTCACAGGGCAGGGGGGTCATAGCGACGTCAAGCCGGCCAACGTCATGCGCTCGGCAGATGGGCACTACACGTTGATCGACTTTGGTCTCGCTCAGAGGGAAGAGGCTGGTAGTCGCCTAACGATCGAAGGCCAGGTCTTGGGGACGCCTTCCTATCTTCCGCCGAAGCAAGCTCGTGGTGAGATGGATATCGACGGGCGAAGTGACCTTTGGTCTAGAGCCTCCGCATGCGATCGGGATACCGCTCTCTCGTTGGTCTCCAGCCTAGTTACCAACTACTTCCCAGAGGTCATCGCCACTGTGTCGGATGACGAGCCCGAACCCTTCTGTGCTGAGGTGCTAGAGGGGCTGCTCACCTTTGTGAACAGAGAAGAACGGGGCCTGTGCGCAGACTTTTTGGCAGAACCTATTGGAGTACCAACTCGTGAGAGCATTCAGGTGTGAGCCGTGCGCGTCGATCCTCAACTTCGGAAGGATTAAAATCACTATGTAATACGAGTATTTCTTACGTCATTGGCTCAGCAGTCTCCGGTTCTAGTTGCCCTTGACTACTTGCAGTGTGTGACTCTGGTTCGTTGCAAGTGCTTGCAGAACTGTACGCGGCGAGCGCTGAACTTCCGACGTGCATCATAGGTTCTGCCCTGCCGGAGAATGAGGAGCGGTACTTGCAACTCTTTGATGCTAACCCACACACCGTTGTGGCACTGCGACCCCTCTCGAGGATGCAAGTGGCACGACTCGCCGAAGCCATCGCTTGCCAGCCGTTGCCGGAGGCAGCCACAGCAGCGCTCTCGGAACGCACCCATGGGAATCCACTCTTCGTCAAGCACCTTGTACAAGATATGTACGCGGGGGTTGGTGATGTGACGGAGGTCTCCGAGGTTCCACTGCCGCTCACTGTCGGAGTAGCGGTGCAGAGCCACCTAGATAATCTGGGGCCATCGCTCAAATAGCTGTGCAAGCGGGCCGCTGTATTCACTCACGCGTCTTCTGAAGCGGAGTTACGGGGCCTAGGAGTCTCCGAAGACAGAGGGCTGCTGGACTGGTTGGTGCATCAAGGTGTGTTTAGCCACGCGAAGACAAGCGACCATCGGGAAACGCGTTATGTCTTTCACAGCACGCTTGTCGAGGAAGTGGCCTACGGCATGCTCCTTGACAAGCAGCGCCGATCCGCTCACTTGTGTGCTGCTCGCATGCTCTCTACCAGCCAGACGGATACCTTTGAGAACATTGCGCGACAGCATGAACTCGGAGGGAGCGCACTGGGCGCGGCGCACTGGTATCTTCGCGCTTGCCAAAGAGCGAAGGAGCGAGGCGACTCGGATACCGTGCTGCGTTGCTCGGCAATGGCATTGGCGCTTGGCAATGAAAGTCACGAGATCGAACTCCGAATGACAAAATCCGATGCGTTTCGCTTTCTTGGAAGGCGCGAAGAGCAAGGACAAGAGCTTGAGCGAGCGCTGGCCACTTCCGCTTCGTCCCGAGAACGGGAAAAAGCAATGACCGAGTTTGCATGGAACCTCTCGCGGACCGGCAACACGCCCCGGGCTTTACAAATGGCGGATGCAGCGGTGGATGCGGGACAGGATGCGGGTGATCAAGAGTGCCTAGCTCTTGCCCTTGGCTGGCGCGCTGTGGCTCTCGGACAACTTGGTCGCCTCGACGATGCACTCGATGCCCTGGGCGAGGCGACACAACAGCAAAAGGCGCTAGTCCACGAGTCAAAGCACTCGCGGCGGACTGACGTGCGCAAGTATACGGTGCTCGCGGCGATTTGGCTCAGCGTCTGCTCGCGTTCGCGGACGCAGAGGCGCAGTACGCAGCGATTGGCGATGTGCGACGCGCAGCTGGAGCGGCGTGCAACGTTGCGGATCTGTATAACCGCCTAGGCGACTTCGTTCTTGCAGAGCAAGAACTGCGCAACGTGCGAGAGGGCTGCCGGCGTGTAAACAATCGACTGGTGGAAGGCTATGCCACAGCCGATCTCGGCTATGCGCTGATTCGCCAAGGGCGCGGTACCGAGGCGATACTCGACCTCGAGCATGCCCTTGCCTTGGCAACTGAGACCAACGAAACCGTTCTCAGATTCGTGGTTGGTGTCTATCGCTGTCGAGCGGAGCTGGGGCGAAGGCTCTGGGCGGTCAAGGCCAGTTCGTTTCAAGCATGCGTAATTCGATCGTTTTCTCAATACGCAAGACCTTGACTGAATTGGAATGCCATCGTGGGGCGTGCTCCATGCACTTCCTGTAGAAGACAAGCAAGTCTACGTGTATCGATTCCAATGATTTCGATCACTTCAAATGATCAGGCCCTGTCTGGGCGGTGCGCTTAAGGGGCGCTTTGCGAGTGCCATGAAGGACGCCGGCGCAGAAGGAGCTCTCGAAGCATGTACTGCTGAGGCACAGGTCATAACCAGCCAAGCTGCCACGCCCGGGCTGCGGGTCGGCCGTACATCGCTGCGCCTGCGGAATCCGAAGAACGCTGAGGCTCCAGAGTGGGTCAACGCCTGGCTCGTGGAGGTGGGGGAGCGGAAGGCCTCTGGCGTGCCCGGCGTTGAGACTGTTGTTGAGGGCATTGCACGGGTGCTCATCCCCTTGGAGGTGGGGGGCCTCTGTCTGACATGTCATGGCGATTCTGGTGCGTAAAGTGCACCCATGAGAGCGCGGCTTGCAGCCCGCTATCCAGATGACAAGGCGGTCGGCTACGAGGCGGGCGATCTGCGCGGTGCCATTTGGGCCGAGCTCGACCTCAGGCCATCAGAATAGTTCTATAGCTGTTGGAGCTTGGTGGGCATGTCGTCGAGAACGACAATTTCGTCCACAGCATCGAGCTCAAGGGCGGCCTGTGGCATGCCAAACATCACGCTGCTCTCTTTGTCCTGTGCGAAGGTCTTGCCACCAGCCTTCTTGATCGCGAGAAGCCCTGCAGCCCCGTCCTTGCCCATTCCCGTCATCACAAGGCCGATGGCTCTTCTGCCATACGCTGCAGCCGCGTTCTTCATGGTGATATCGGCGGCCGGTCGGCAGCCGTGAACCAGTGGGCCATCGGCCAGTCGCAGTGCACCGCTTGTCTCGACTTTTAGGTGTGTACCGCCTGGGGCGACCAGCACCAGGCCCGGTGCGGGCATGTCGCCATTGACAGCTTCGCGGACTTGGAGCTGACTCTCAGCGTTCAGGCGCTCCGCAAGTGCGCCGGTAAAGGTGGCGGGCATGTGCTGCACGATCACAACGCCTGTGCGCATGCTCGCGGGCAATTGCGGGATGACACGAGAAAGTGCAACGGGGCCGCCTGTCGAGATCGCAATGAACAGTACTCGGGGGTTGGGACTTACCGCTGCCATCGTCCTGGAAGCTCGTAGCTCCTGTGCAGCCATTGGCCTAGTTGTTCGCAGTGAAGTGCGAGCCTGGGCCGCTGGCTTGGGACGGGGCGTGCTGCGCGCCGCAGCGGCGAGTTTGCGACAGAGATCGTCTGCGATGCCGTCAAGCTGAGCACTCACTTCACCCGCGGGTTTGGCTACAAAATCGAATGCTCCGGCATGAAGGGCATCGAACGTCTCTTTGGCACCTTGGCGAGTATGCGCCGAGAACATCAGGACGGGGGTGGGGCACCGCTGCATGATTTCCCGCACCGCCTCGACTCCATTCTTCCGAGGCATGTTGAAGTCCATGGTGACGATGTCGGGACGCAGTGCAGCCACCTTCTCAACAGCCTCCTTGCCGTCTTTGGCCATGTCAATAACACAGAACTCTGGACGCGCATCGAGGAGCCTCTTGATTGCTGCTCGCATGAAGAGGGAGTCGTCGACGACCAGAACTCTGAAGGGTGTTTTTGTCATTCGTCTTGGTCGCCTCGCTGGGAATCGCCTAGAGAGGAAATGTTGGTTACCTCGTAACCTACAACGGGGGGCTCTACGCCCTTCAGGATTAGTCCTTCGTGGGCAGTTACCTCGATACAGTCTCCCAGAATATCTCTGGTGGACTGGCTGATGAGAACGCTGCCGACAGGGCAGTTCATCTCGTAGCGATTGGCGCGGTTTACCGTGTCGCCGATGACTGTGTAGTCGCGCCGAACGACAGCCGATCCGAGGTCTCCGCGCACCACGGGGCCGGTATTGATACCGATGCGCATGGCCAAGCCCACTGGGCGTCCTTCGTTGAAGGCGGGCATGCACGCCTGCATCTGCATCGCAGCTCGAGTCGCCCGTTCCGCAGGTGAGGCCATGCCTGGCAGCTCTGGGAATACCGCCATTATGGCGTCTCCTATGAACTTATCGATGTCGCCATCGAGCTCGACAATTAGCGGACACATGAGGTCGAAGTAGTTGTTGAGCAACTCGATGACTTCTCGCGGTGTCATGTTTAGAGACATGGAGGTGAAGCCTGCAAGGTCTGAGAAGAGAATGGCGATGTCCTCCTCTTGTGCACGAATTGAAGACATCTCGCCGCTTAGTGCTCGCTCCTCGGCTGCGGCTTGCGCTCCTTGCGAGATATAGACACTCGATGCGATCTTGTAGTCGAGTAGCCGTCGCTCAGCGAGGGTTCGTTCGACCGTCGCGATGCACTTGTCCTGCGCGAACGGCTTGACGAGATAGGCACTGGCGCCCGCCGCTCGCATTTGTGCCATGTCCCTCTTTGAGTCTCGTGCCGTGAGCATGATGACGGGGGTATTGCGAGTCTGTGCATTGGAGCGTATCGAGTGAACTAGCTCGAAACCGGTCATCTCGGGCATTTCGTAGTCGGACACCACTAGGTGCGGCGCCTCGGCCAGAACCATTTCAAGTGCGCCTCGGCCGTTCTCAGCCGTAGAAATTCGAAAGCCCTGGCGAGCGAGGCAGTCTGCAACATAGTGGCGCTGTGCAGGCGAATCGTCCACCACGAGAATGTGCTCGCGAGTCGCTGGCATGCTTTCAGCCAAGAGCTGCTTTGTGCGAGTTAGCAATTCGACGGCAATCACTGGCTTGACCATGTAATCGTCAGCGCCGGCATCAAAGCCTCGTTCCAAGTCTTGACTCTCGCCCAGCGTCGATGAAATCAGCACGGGAATGTGGGCTGTGTTCGGGTCTTCCTTGACGAGACGGCAGAGCTCGTAGCCGTCCATCTTGGGCATCTCGACGTCGCTAATGATGAGATCTGGGCGTCGCTCACGAGCCAGCTTGAGTCCTTCTGCACCGTCATACGCAGATGCCACTTCGTAGCCGGCTTCTTCGAGAATTGGGGGTGTGAGGCTGTGGATAAGCTGGGAGTCGTCGACGATTAAGATGAGCCTCTTGGCCCGCTCACTAACATTGATGGCAGCTAGAATGTCAGCGTCGCTAAAGGGAACGGAGATGCGACCATCGACGTTGAGCTCTTTGTCCTGTTCGATGCGGTCACTTCCAAGCGTTATAAGAATAATGCTTACGTCTCCGCAGGATGGATGTTCTCTGATGTGCTGTAGCTCGACACCGGGATCGCTGTCGGGAAGTCGTCTAGGGAGCAATACCGCGTCAGGAACACTACTTTCGAGTGCCGTGCGAAAGGCCGCGGACGAGCTAGCCAGCATGAGCCTGTGGCCGAGTGGCTCAAGTGGCCTGCGCAAGAATTCGGGCAAGACCGGGTCGTCGGTGAAGAGAAGAACCCTCATCGCGTATCTCCCAAGAGGCGCTTCACGGTGCGAACCAAGATGTGCCGGTCATGAGGCTTGGTTATGTACTCGTCGACGCCGGCATCAAAGCCCCGCACGCGGTCGATACGTTCACCACGACTCGTCACCATGAGAATTGGTGCGTCGCGGTACTCGTCTGTCTTGCGTAGGGCTCGGGTTAGCTCGTAGCCGTCCATTCTAGGCATCATGACATCGGTTGAAATGAGATCGAACTTCTCCTTCTGCGCGGCGGCCAGTCCTTCGACCCCGTCATGGGCAACGACAACTCGATAGCCTGCTTGTGTCAGAAGTCGTCTTAGCGCCTCGCGGACGACTTCTGAGTCCTCCACGAGGAGTACTGAGGCGGCGTGCGCTTCTGCTTTGGCGCCATCTCCTTCTCGGTCCGTTCCCTGTGCCAAGGGAGGGTGAACTCCCGTTGGGGCGCTTGCGCAAGTAATGCCCTGTACCGCCCTCCTAATGACAGCCGCGACATCAAGAATAACGGCACAACGGTCGCCGATGAGCGTTGCACCACCCGCGCACGGAACCGTTTCTAGTATGTCGCCAAGAGATTTGATGATGATTTCCTTTTTCTTAATCAGCGCTTCAACTGCAAGCGCGTAGAGGCCATTGCCGTGTTCGCAGAGCACCACTCGCAGCTCTCGCGCCACTCCCTCGTGCCCACAGTCCAATCCGAGTACGCGAGCAATACGAATGAGCGGCACTTGTTGGCCCTTGACCGCAATGAACTCTCTATCTTGAATGAGTTGGATAGCCGTCGAGGGAAGGACGAGGGTGCGAGCCACTGCATCGAGTGGGATAGCGAGAGTCTCGCCGCCCGCACGTGCCAGGAGGACTTGCGCGATGGCAAGAGTGAGGGGCAATCGCAGCGTGAATCTCGACCCTTTGCCGAGTTTTGAATCGATGTCGATCGTTCCCTTCAGCTGGTTGATGATCGTTTGGCGAACAACGTCCATGCCCACCCCGCGCCCAGACACTTCGGAGACGACCTCCGCTGTCGAGAACCCCGCATGGAAGATGAGCTCTAGCACCTCTTTGCTTGTCATGACGGCTGCGGCTTCGGCCGTCACCAACTGACGCTCTAGGGCTCGCGCGCGAATCCTCTCCGGGTCGATACCCCCGCCATCGTCGCGAATTTCGATAATAACCTGGTTTCCTGTATGAGTCGCACTGAGCACGATGGTGCCCTCAGGAGGCTTCCCTGCGAGCTTCCTCTCAGCGGGAGACTCGATGCCATGATCTACCGCGTTGCGAACCAAGTGCATGAGTGGCTCGTCCACAGCCTCGACCAGTAGTTTGTCGAGTTCGGTATCCTCGCCGCGCAATTGCAGGGTGACTTGCTTGCCTAGGCTGTTGGCGAGATCTCGGACTGTTCGATGGTGCTTGCGGAGAGTCCCGGCGACCGGAACCATCCGCAAGCCCATCACTGAGTCTCGCAAGTCGGCGGAGATGCTATCTAGTCGTCCAGAGGAGGTGTCCAATTCTTGGAAGATGTCGACGAGGACTCGTTCGACGCGTCCGAGTTCCTCTGTCAGCAGGCCGAGTTGATCGCTCTCGTTGCGCTCAGCGTTCCGAAGGATCTTGGTGAGCTGTTGTTCACCCGCGAGCTCGCCGCTGAGGGCTGAAAGTGCTGAGACGGCGGTGCTGAGGCTGTCTCGCCCGAGAACTAGCTCTCCTACTAGATTCATCAAGCTGTCGAGCTTGTCGAAATCGACACGGATGGTTTGGCGATTGCTCACGCGCGGACTCGGAGCGGATGATTCGCCTGCAGGAGCATCTAGGGGCGGCGAGGGCCTTCCGACGATATTGGCCATCGACTGGGCTTCCGGCTGGCGCAGGCGTTCGTAGAGGGGCTCGAGTACGAGGTCGATGACCCGGTTGTGCTGGGCTTGGCTAGCAATCTCGCGCAGGGCGTCGAGGGCTGCGAGGAGCGCATCGATCACGGGGCCGGTGGCACTGCGCTGGCCCTCGCGAAGTTGGCCAACCAAGTCTTCTGCGGCATGTGCGAGCTTGGTCATTGGATCGAGACTGACCATGGCCGAGGAGCCTTTGATCGTGTGCCAATCGCGGAACACATCGCGAAGCAATTCGATGTCGTTTGGTCGCTGCTCGATCTCTAAGAGTTTTACGGAAATAGTCTCGATGCGATCGTCGACTTCGAGAAAGAACAGCTCGATCATGTCGTCGCCGAGATCTGGATGCCAGCTCACCTTCCCACCGCCGGGCGCGTTGTCCACGGGCGTCTCATCGTGCCCGATATCGCTGGGCTTGGGAGACCGGACGAGGCGTGAAAGCGGGACATCTGGGCCGCCTGCGTGGGGGCGTGTCGGCGTGTCGGCGGGCTTGCCTGGAATCGGGAAGAGTGTTTCGAGTTCGTAGGTGGCCGCTTCAAGTGGTGTGTTCTCGATGCGTGCACCACTCTTGTCCGCGGTTTCAAATTCAGCGAAGGCCTTGTCGACAGTCTCTATCCCTGAAGCTAGCAACGGCAGAGCCTGAGCCGGATCCACTTGCCCGTCATACAATAGGCCCAGACATCGCTCGATCGCTGCCGCCAGGTTTCCGAGCTTCTCTGCTCCCAGAAGCAATGCTTGCGATGCTAGCGAGAAGGATATGTACGCAAGCTCAGGCAGCGAGTCGCGTCCGAGTTCTTCCCCAATGAGCTTCGCGATGCTTTCGACCAGTAGCTGGCTATCGTCCCGACCTCGGGTGACAAAACTGTCCCACAGCTGGACTGCATCCGTCATTTGCTGCCTCCCTCGCTGTGGAGATTGTGGCGACGCAGGAAGCGCAAGTGTCCGCTACGAGTGGCGTGCCAGCTCAGCGATATGCCGAGGGCCTTGGCCTCGGTACGTTTTGCTAGGAGGACTTCTGCTGTGCCGTGGCCAAGGAAATCGGCCCCGTCGAGGTCGATTGAGACGAGCCCATTGGCGGATCGCAGGGCGGTGTCGAGCTCTTCCGATAGTCGAATCCCGTCGCGGTACTCGCCACGCAAGGTAAGGCGAAACGCTGAGAAAGTCGAACTTGGTTCCGTGGCGGGCATTGCCGTTGCCGTTGCCGTTGCCGGGGTGGGTGTTTGGGGCGGAGGCGTATTGCGGACTGTTTTGGCAGCCAGAGAGACTTGCTTGCGATACGCGCGGCACTCTCCACTACTCACGACTTCTAGGCCTGCGACGTCCCGCAAGGATTCAGAGTACCCGAGGAAGAGAAAGGCGCCGGGCTTGAGAGCCTTGACGAGTTTTCGAAGGGCCGCATCCTTGGTCTCTTCTTCGAAGTAGATCAGAACATTTCGGCAGAAGACAAGATCGAATGCATCGGGGAAGGGGCCCGTTGCCAAATTGCGCTCTTCAAATTCGACCAGCCCTCGCAGATGCTCGGCAACTTGGTAGCGCCCCTCGGCTACGGCTTCGAGGTCACTGCGGTGTATCTCGGGCATGGATCCCAACGCTGATTCGCGATAGATGCCCAGGCGAGCCGACCGCAGGCTCGAAGGAGAAATGTCGGATGCCAGAATGTTCACGCTGCGACGAGAGTCAAGGCCTAGAGAGAAGAGCATCGCCAAGGTGTACGCCTCTTCACCTGTGGCGCATCCTGCGCTCCAGATTCGGGCTGGGCCCGTCGTGTTTCTCATCGCTGGCAAGACCATCTCTGTGAGCGCTCGCATGTGGGACTCATGTCGGAAGAAACGGGTCTCGCCCACGCGGAGCAGCTCGACCAAAGCAGTGAGCTCGGCCCTGCCGGCCAGGGTCGCTGAGTAGTGCTCTACCTTCTCGATACCGGTCGCGCGCATTCGCTGGCGCACACGCGCCTCTAGGACCCAGTCTTGCGGGGCCAATCCTGTGCGTTGGGAGATGCTCGAGCGAATCCGTCGCAGCATCTCTGTTGGCAGGGCGTTAGTCGTCACCATTGGTTAGCTCGGCGCGGGAGGCGCTGGTGATGATCTTTTTTTGGGCGCTTGGCTCTGGATCGCCATCGAGATTGAATCCGCCAACAGAGCGCTCCAATTCGAATGCCAAGGTGTGCAGCTGCTCGCCTTGCTGCACTGCCTCTTCGGAACCTACGACGAGTTCAGAGGCGATTGTTTGAACCGCGTCCATGTTGCGGGCGATTTCGTCGGAGACCTCCGCCTGCTCTTGCACTGCCGTGGCTGTGTCGTTGACGGTGGTTATCAGGTCGCCGAGATCTTGCAAGGTGTTGGTAACCAGGAGGGTACCGCTCTCCACATCAGAAGTTCCGACCTCCATCGAGGCGATGGCATCACTGGTCTGTTGTTTCACGGTCTGGATGAGTGCTTCAATGTCTTTCGCCGATTGCCCGACGCGGCGGGCGAGGGAACTCACCTCGTCGGCGACAACGGCAAATCCACGTCCTTGCTCGCCCGCATGCGCGGCTTCGATGGATGCGTTGAGAGCGAGTAGGGACGTCTGCTCACTGATTTGTCGGATGACTTCGACGATGTGGCCGATGCGCTTCGAACTCTCTCCCAGTTCTGCCATTCTTGCAGATGCTTGCACAACCGAACCACGAATCTGTTGCATGCGCTGGACGGCGTCGCTAACGGCGGTATTCGTCTTCTCCGCTACCTGGGCAGCGTCGTTTGCGTTGGTTGCAACCTGTTGAATCGAAGCCGACAACTCTGTGATAGCTGCGGTTGAACTCTCTATCTTGAAAGTCTGGTCTTGCAGACCGCCAAGCATGTTGCGGGATGCTGCGCCGATTTCTGCGGACGATGCACCGACGTGGAATGCTGCCCCTTGAACTTCGCTTGCTAGGTTGTAGAGCCTCGCAAATACCTTGTTGATATTACGCGCCAAGTCGGCCGTCTCGTCTCGAGAGGAAATCTCAATGCGCTGATTGAGGTCACCCCCCCCTTCGAGCATGAGTTGGCTTTGCACGACAAACTGCTTGATGGGCTTGGTTATCCAGAACGCGAGCAGGGATGCCATGAGTAGTGAGAGCACCGCTCCGATTGCCATTTCGATCCATGGGATCCGCGGTCCACGGCCCTTGAGATTCTCGCGGCTGCGCAAGAGGAAGAGCGAGGCGACGTTGCCTGAGTCGACGCCAGCGAATCCCTCGACAGAGCCCTTTGTGAAGTCGAAATTGCCTTGTTTGAGATTGATGATGGCGCGCTCGTAGTCGCCTTCTTGCGCATGTTTCCACTGCCCCTCTTGAAGCTGAGTGTCAAGCTCTGGCCATAGGGCGTTGGGCATGACAGAGGCTACGACTTTGCCGTTGTGCATCACCGAGAGCCGGTGCTGCATTGCGACTCTCTTATCGCTCTGTTCTTGGTACTGCTGCATGTAGCGGGTGACGTCGACGCCAACGAGGATGCCGCCGACAACAGCGCCTGCACTGCCGCGCATCGGCACGCCTGCAAGCTGTACCGCCCGTCCTTCAGTGATGAGGACCTTGTTGTGGAAGGCTTGCCCCGAGCGAACCCTGGCTACCGGTTCAAGCTCTTCGATGTCCTCCGCGCTGAGCTCTGATGCGGGATTGCTCCACACCATCTTGCTCGAATCGAAGACTACGAAGAGGTCTGGACGAACGGCATTCTTGCCTGAGACTCGCTGGAAGAGCTCTTCGGCCAGCTGGCTGGCGCCCACCGTCGCAGAGCGGGGCGTGGGGGCACCGTCTTGAGGGGGGGGCAGCACAGGACTGGTCAGCGAGAGGGCTGCAATGAGTTGCCCGTCGTTTGCCATCATGGCTGCCACTGATGAGACCGCCTGGCCCAGACCCTCTTGGTATTGCTCGTAGCGCTTGAAGTGCTTGGCCAAGTAGTCTCCGCGAGACTTCATCTTGGTTTCCGCACGCACCACAAGAAGCCCACCGACAATGAGTAGTGTAGCCAGGGTAGAACAGCCCACCCAGAACTTCAGGAACATGGGCACTCGTCGTTTACTCTTAGTCATGCAGGATCTCCGCGTCGGAAGGACGCAAGTGCGCGGCTCTCGAATAGAGCACCGAGGTCTAATACACGCAGGGGTTGGCCGTCGTCCAAGGTGAGCACTCCGGCGAGTACAGCAGCGGAAGTGTCGTCTAGGGTTGTGGGGGGAGGCTCGAGGTCATCGAGGGAGTGGCTGCGAAGGTCGCAGAGCTTGTCGCAGAGAAAGCCCGCTCGGCGGCCTTGGTGAGTTGCCACGACGATGCGGGTGCCGGGGCCAATCTCGGTCTTTGGCATGCCCAAGAAGAGCGAGAGGTCGAGCACTGCGACGACATCTCCGCGCAAGTTGATGATGCCAGCAAGCCATCTTGGCGTGAGTGCGACGTTGGTGATGGGCCGCATAGTGAGGGACTCTTTGACAAAGAATATGTCGGCGGCGAACTCCTGGCCTTGCAGTAGGAAGCACGCAAGCTTGGTGTGCTCAGCGTGCCCCTCCTGTTCAACCGTCATCAGGCTGGAGCGTAGCGCGCTCCATTGCCCGCGCCAAGTGATGGGGGAGTTGCTCGCTCAGCATTACGAGAGATAGGGAGCGAAGGGCCTTGTCATTGGCGGCAAATGCCTGGGAGCTGAGGCGCAGTGCCTCGGAGTTGAGATTCGGAGCAATGCCTGCGAGCTTGCGTGACCACGCCTCGGCACATGGTCCGTCAACCGTAGCATTCTGCAATTCTTGGGATAGAAGATGGGCGAGACGCAGGCGGTAGGAGCGATTCTGCCCCGCGCAGATTCCTAGATAGAGAAGGCTTATGCCGACGCCCAGGATGCTGATAAGCCCCAAGTGACCTCGGAGCTCTCGAAAGCACAAGCCCGTCGTGACGGTCGCTATCGGAATGGCGACACCGAAGATGAGTGAGCGGGCAGCGATTCGGACTCGTGCATTCTCTGCGCCGTAAAAGAGCACAGAGAGCGGCGTCTTCAGGGAGTGCTTCAGCGGCATTTCGACGAAGCGTGCTGCGCTCGCTGTAGCGAGCCCTGGAAAGAGCCAAGTGAGCAAGAAGGCAAAGACGGTGCTGCTAGCGTAGGCCAGATTTGCGACGCCCACGCCCAAGCGAGCAAGTAGACGCGGCACAACGTAGAGTCCGAGAACGAAGGCGAGTGCGTTGCCCACGACAGAGAAAAACCCTAGAAAGGCGGCTACCTGATCCTTGTTTTGGTCGAAGGCCGTGCGAATCTCGTGCAAGGAGATCATGCGCAATCCGTAGCGAAGTATGACCATAGTGGCAGTGGAAAGGGCGATGAAGCGAATCAGCGGAGAGGCGAAGGCTTCTCGTCGTCCACTGTCTTCGCCGGCACGAGGTTCTGGCAGGGCACTCTGCGAGCCGAGTCGCGAACTCGCGAATATGGAAACCACCGCCATTGCGATAGCGATACCGAGCAAGTTGCTTGCGCCCACGGGAAGGGCGAGGCTGCCGACGATGAGGCCGCCCAGCAGCGCTCCTAGTCTTCCCACTCCGAATAGGACCGGGAAGAGCTTTCGACTATCGGATGGCGTGAAGACATCGAGCAAGAAGATCCCCCAGTGGATCACCGCCAGAGTCCAGGCAACTTCATGGCCGGCGTACAGGATGTACGCGCCCACATCGCTGCCGTCGCTCGCACTCGCCCACCAACCGGCGGCGACTACGAGGGCGTAGAAGGTAAGCAAGACTCGCCAAACTCGCCTAGGCGAGCGTCCCTTAGTGAGTGGCAAGTAGAAGAGCCCTGAGAGCACATCGATACCCGCTTTGAGCAAGAAGATGTTGGGAAGCGCCGCAACGCCCATTCGGCTCACGAAGACCGACTGCGCCACCGTATCGCCGATCGTAACGGCGGCATAGTAGCAAAGACTGAGCACACAGAGCCACGCAACCTTGGGTGTCAGCGTAGCTCGGCGTCCTTGCAACGTGAATGTCTCCCTCTACAACCCGCGCGGGCAGTGAGCCGACAGCATAGAGCCCTAAGAAGCCCCGCGCAAAATGCGTAGAACGTGGCACAACCTCACA
Organism: Myxococcales bacterium; assembly: GCA_024222395.1. Lineage (GTDB taxonomy): Bacteria > Myxococcota_A > Polyangia > Haliangiales > Haliangiaceae > NORP324. The sequence continues at coordinate 1,746 of JAAEPE010000909.1, read as the reverse complement.
CAGCCCCGACGGGCGAGAATACCTGGCGTGGAACGCCGGGTATTCTCGCCGAAGGCGCGCAATACGAAGCTCAGCGAAGTAGGACGCAGGTACCAACGAAGTTGGCACCCGCGTCCTACAACACGTAGTCCAAGTCGAGCTTCACAACCGGCTCCCCGAGCCCCAGCTCCACCAGGCGGTCCTTCACCTCCATACCTCTGTAGGTGTAGGGCAAATCGCGGGGCGTAGCGATGCTTGGATTCGCTTCTCCGGGAATGGTCGATTGAAGCTCAAAGAGGCGCTGATCCGGGCCTTCTTGAATGACGTCTGCAACACCGCTGAATTGGTTGTAGCGATAGCCGCCGCCGTGGGGCAGGAAGTTGGTGTTGGCAATGCGCTCGCGCAAGCCGTGCGAGTCAAGGCGCTCGTCCCAGCCAAGACCGCTCATCGCGTCCTCGCTGAGATTGCACTTGCCGCGCACCAGGTAGCAGGGCAGGTCGGGCGAGAGAGTGAGGGGGAAGAGGGGGCCGTCCTGGCTGCCTTCGGCGACCTCATACTGATAGCAGCCGACGTTCGCCTGATTGTAGCCACGCACCAACCCCTGATGAGTCGCATTGACGGCGACCTGAAATTCTCCGAATAGGTGCCTCGCGAGCAATTCTCGACGCCTGAATACAAAGTCTTCTGCCTCCTTGTAGAATTCATACCAACGCTTAGCCTTCTCTCCTTCGAGAATGCGAATGTCTCCCCAAGGAGTGTCGATGCGCCGTGCCGTGCTCGAGAGTTCCTCGCTCTCGTCGTGGTACAGGCCCGGCCCCATCTGGGTGTTGGCCCTGTGCTCGTGCCCACTGGAGTGCATGATGAAGAAGTGCTTTGCACCTCCGGGGGCTGCTTCCTTTTGTTCATCGGGATCCACTGTCAGCAAATCGACAAAGTGATTGGATTCGGTGAGGTCGTTATCGATGGGCGTGCCATCGAGTTCGAGGCCATCGCGTTCAAGAACGCGAAGTTGTTCCTTCACTGCGTCGTGTTCGGGGAGCTGGGGCAGGGAGCCCACGAGCATGCCGCATGCATTCGTCTTTATGTCGAGGACAGCAAACTCGCCGGACCACTGATAGACGCCACCGTAGCCGAAGCCCTGCTGCCAGCGTCGGCGATTGCGGGTGACGGTGCAGTCAGGAGAGCCGACGAAGGAGGCATCCTGCGGCAGTCCCAATTCGGATTGAACGTGGTGGATTTTGGCGAGGCCAAAGGGAAGATTGGCTTCACACAGACGTGCGCCGCTATCGTCTACACCAGCCATGAAAACATGCTCTTTGGCGTAGGCAAGCTTGGAGTCGTTCATAGACTCGAAACTCTAACGGCTTTGCATCAGTTCGCGATAGGCACTGTTCACATCCGCGAGACGTTGTTCGCTGGCTCGGCGGTGAGCATGACTCTGAGCGTGATTTAGGTCGGGATGCAGCGTGCGGGCGAGGTGGCGGTAGGCCCGTTTGACATCTTGGGGGCTGGCGGCAAGCCCCTTGAGCCCCAAGGTGCGCATCGCTTCGCTCTGTCTTGCCGGGGTTCCGATGCGTGGTCGTGCGCTCGTGGCGACCCCCTGTTCGTGCACTGCGCCAATGGCTCGCAAGAAGTGGATGAAGCACAGTAGTCGGAATCGTGGGGTACGTGTCAAGGGCCAGATTTGGTCGAGCCGCCTCGGCATGCGCATGGTCTCGATGATGCGCAGGTCAGTGGCATCCAGGCTGCCTGCATCGGGCAGTTTGT
>JAAEPE010000908.1 GCA_024222395.1 Myxococcales bacterium | reverse complement strand
CCTGCGACTGGTCGCGACGATCCTCAGCGAAACCTCCGAGGAGTGGGAGACCGGGCGCCGCTAGCTACCCGAGGATGCGGGGTGAACCAGTCCTACAGCGACAATGTTGCTTTATCCTGTGCGACCGGACGGTTCGGGACGACTTCCTCATGCAACGCGACGCCGGCTACCAATACGGCGTCACTGTCCACGCGCTCTGTCACACAACGGAGCAAGTTAGTCGAAACCTCCAAGCCGTACTGAAGCGCAATACGTTCCGCTGCTTCGGCGTATGGCTCGTTGACTGAGAAGCCGATCAGGCGCTTTTCCAAAGAGTGTAACTCTGACTATGACACTCTCAGCCTCGCAGGCTCCTACGAGGAGCCGAATCCTGGTGTGCAACGGTGAGATTGGCCCAATTTGTAGCGGCGTTGCCTCGACGTGCTTCGTTCTGCGCACCAGTGCCTTCTAGGCCCATGGAATGACTACGAAGCCGCTGTCACAGTCAGATCTACACCCTCACGATTTCCAGGCCGCCCAAGCGGACTGATCGCTCCGCGGGTGCTCGTTTTCGGGGGGGCGTGGCACGGCTAGGTCTTACGGAGAAAGAATGGACGCGAAATTGCCAACTAAGACAGAAGTCTGTGAAACTCAATCACCAGACTACATCACCGATGTCGAACTGGCTGAGCGGATCAAAGTATCGCGAGTAACGATCCAGAGTTGGCGACAGAAGGGGGAAGGAGCGCCTTTCTATCGAACTGGCCGTCGCATCATCTACGACTGGGGTGAGGTTCAGAACTGGGTTCGTGAACAACGCGTGGGCTAGTATGCCAAACACGCCGCGTCGCCAACAATGATCATTTCAGAATCATCCTGAACTACCCCGCTTATTGAGTCCTAGAGAAACTCGGAGCGATTCGAGAGGCTACTACTTTGTGGGCAGTGCTGGGGGTAGCACTGGGTTCCAGCCAATCAGGTACTCTGTGTAGGGACTGATCTTGACAAAGTGCAGGCTGCGATTCGGTGCTAACATGATGTCATCTGGGTATCGTCTGCGAGCTTCCGCTTTCCGCGCCTCAGGCTTATACAAATCTTCGGCACCGAAAATGTGCAGAAGCTCATGAACAAAGACGGTCGGTCGGGCCTCAATCGCCACGAGCTCGACTGGGCTGAGTGGGCTGAGTCCTTTTTTGCCGCGCCGGCCCTTACGTCTGTAGATCACTATGTTCTCGTGGTCCATGTAAGACCTAGGCTGGGCAAAGGACTCACCAATCTTTGCCACGTAAAGCACCTGCACGTGTTTGTGGCATCCATGCGCAGGGTCCTGCTGGTGAGGCACCAGTAGATCGTCCCGTTCAATATTGACATCGGAAGTCCACCTGCTGTTGTAGCGACTAATAGGGATCAGCACCGAGGTTGTGTATCGTCCCTTGCTCTCACGCCAGGTTAGCTCAAAGCCGCGTTTGGTAGCTTCCGCTGTGAGATAGTCCATTGCCGTACGGCTCACTTTCAAGGCTTCGGCTTGCTCCCGCTCCCCCCAACCAGACTCAGGATCCGAGACGAAGACATGAGTGATGCAAACCTCTTCCTTCAATGTCTTGCCTCGCTTCAGAAGAGGATTCTTGTTCATCCTCTGCTGATGGATCACTTCTTCCTGAAGAAGAATTAAGGCCCGCGTTCTCTCGTCCGCGTGTAATTCGATGTCATCGAGCAATCGGTACTTGGGCTTCGCGCCTGCAGGAGATGCCCAAAGCAGTGCTATGAGGCAGAGAACGAACGGGCGAGTCACATCGACACCCCATAGCAAGGTTAGTGCCATTGCAAGCGCCTGAACTGTGGCCTCAACACGTCGGTGACCTGTTGCAACCAGTCACAGTGTGGAAGTATCGCGACAGTACGAGTTCACGCAGCGCACTTTCTGGAGCTTCTTAGAAGTCCGGATAGCTTTACTCGAAGTTCCAGCTGAGATCGTCCACTTCCCAGGTCTTGTAGCCGAGAAGCTCTACATGCGCTCGTTGATACCGCCTGCGGTCATGACGATCAGAAACTGTAGAGTGGCAGGCAACACTCATAGCAACGTAGAGGAACAGCGGTGCAGATCCAAGCTGCCAATCTTGCGCTATTTGTGCGATTGTTCATGCGCCTAGCCTCCATACCCCGCTCCGTCTAGCCTCCCTCTTCTGGATCGACAAGGACGCATACCGGATCGTTGAGGCTAGGTGCACACCTGCACAGGATGCTCGGTATTGCGCCTCAATGATTCCCGGATCAACCAACGAGTTCATCTTCGCGATGATTCGTCCGGAGCGTCCGGCTCGGGCGTTTGCCGCCTCAGTCTCGATCTTCTCTAGTAGACCTTCATAAAGACTGAAAGGTGGGCATAAGAGTTTTTCCAGTGTTGGAGCCTGACTCACAGATGTGAGCAACAGAAAGATATCATGCACTTCTTGGCAAATCTGCGGGTCCGCCGTAAGAAGCCCAATATCAGTGTACATACGAGTTTGCCCGCCATTGCGGCGTAGCCGCCCGGCACTACCCATCTAGGCGCACCATAGCCAATCGTGGCACAACATCGTGGTGCCGCCCACAGCTTCCAACGCAGCTCCGAATACTACTGAGGGTGACCTAGCCAGTCTCGCCGCGAGCTTGCTCTTCGGCGACCTTGCCCGCGGCCTGCCACTGCCGGGGCAGGAGTTCGCGAATTCGCGCGGAGGGCCAGCCGCTGGCTATCTTGCTGATGACGTCGGCGAGGTATTCGGAGGGGTTGGCGCTGACGAGCAAGCAATTGAGCATCATGGTGAGCAAGATGCTGTAGCGCTTGCCGGCTTCGATCGATCCGACGAAGAGGCTGTTT
>JAAEPE010000907.1 GCA_024222395.1 Myxococcales bacterium | reverse complement strand
CTCGGACTTGTGTGTATTGAGTTGGTCGCCGACGAAGAGCCATTGTGCGGTGGGCTCAGAAGCAACGGTATTGAGAAGGTGCGGAGCGAAATCTGCTTCGGTGCGGGCCTCTCCGATCGTGGAATACAGAACGGTGCCTGTCGTGACAAAGAAGTTGGCGATCAAGCAGAGATGCCCATGCCGTGTGTACTCGCCTTCTTGACGTTCTATGAGTTCAGGCTTGCTCGGCAGAGTCGGGTGTATGCGCTCCACAGCCTGTATCCCCGTCTTTTCATCACAGCTAACTACGTGAACGCCATCGGCTTCTAGCGAAGCGGCGGCGTGGTAGGTCGTGCAGATCGTGTACAGAGGGCAAGGTTGTCTGAGCGGCGGTGAGATTTATGACCTGATTGCTAGCCACGGTGATTTGCTGCTCTAGGCGGAAATCACCCTTCTCAATGATCATCCAGTAGTCACCTGGCATAACTCCCGGGATGGAGAAGGTGCCTTTGTGATCCGTCTGAACGGCGTTGGGTGGAGCCCCGAGACAAGGACGGCAGGTTGCACCTTCCTCAATGGGCAGCGCAGGCCCCGAACTCAGATAGACGACAGCATCAAAGACCGGAATCTCATGGCCAGCGGGCACCATGCCCGGTGCGTTGCCCGGCACCCAAACCGTGCCGATAAGCGACGAACCATTCATGTCCAGATCGCCACCGCCGCGATCGGCGTCTACCGCAGGAACTTCGTTTCCTCCGCCATCGTTGGAGGCAACACAGCCTCCAAGTGCGATGGTCATAGAGAAGAGGGATGTCGCAAAGATCCGTGAAATTGTTCGCATAATATATGGGTGTAACTCTGGCTATGACACGTCAGCGCCGGAGCGGCAGCTGGATTACGTTGGCTAGCGTGGTGACCTCCATGCGGTAGTCGGCGGCAATCAGTGCCCAAGCTCTGTCGAAACGCTTGCTCTGTGCCCAGCTTCG
>JAAEPE010000906.1 GCA_024222395.1 Myxococcales bacterium | reverse complement strand
TCTACGCACCAGATGATGCAGCGTGCGCAGATGCAGCAAATGGCGATGGCTCAGGGAGCGATGGTACCCGGAGCCCCGCCAGCCCCCGGACCCGGAGGCGCACCGCCTACGGCCGTGGGTCCAACAGACGGCAACATCGTGATGTGAGGCCACCATGAGCGACGAAGAGAACACCCCAGAGACCCCGACTACAGATCCCGACTATATCTCGAGCCCGAGTGCGACGACGGCGTTGCGTTCCCTGATTGATCAGGAGCGCAAGAACCGCGAGTCGCAGAGAGCGCTCGAAGAGCAGCAGTACAAGGTTCAGCACGCGGAGAACCTCGCCAATCAGGCGAAGGCTGACCCGGTGTCGTTCCTAGAGCGCAGCGGCATGGACAGAGACGCCATCGCGCAGCGCCTACAAGGTTCTGGCCCCGATCCTATCGAGGGCTTGAAGAGCGAACTGACTTCGCTGAGGTCCGAGCTCCAGCAACAGAAGCAAATGGCTGAACAGGTAAAGATGCAAGCCGCTGTTGATGAAGCGAGATCGAACGTGAAGCGGTACGTAGGCAGCAGCGAGGAGCATCCGCTCGTCCAGGCTGCCGATGCGGGCGACATGGTCTGGCAGGTCATGACCGCTCGCCACCAGCAGACAGGCCAGTTGATGAGTGAGAAGGACGCCGCCAGTGAGGTTGAGGCGTATCTGGAAAAGCTGGTGACGAAGGCCTTGGACAACGAGAAGACACGCGGGAAGTTCCAGCAGGCAACCCCCGCACCGACGACTCCGAATCCGGGACCGCCGACACTATCCAACCAGCAAACCAGCGGCAACGCATCGAGGCCAGCGACCCTCAGTCCTTCGATGGACAGGGACCTGTCTCTTCAGGAAGCCGCCAAACTCATCGAGTGGAGCAAGTAACCCATGACAGCATTGAATCTCACCTCATTCGAGGCGGCGCTCAAGGTCCATTACACCGACTTGAGAGTCAAGAACCTCGTCTACCGCAACAACCCGTGGCTCGCAGCCATCCCGAAGATGGAAGCGTTCGGAGGCAAGATGCTTCCCTTGCCCTTGCAGGTCGGCGTACCGCAGGGCCGTTCAGCCGACTTCCAGCGCGCTCAGGCAGACAAGACTCCCGGCGTGTACAAGGACTTCGAGCTGAAGCGCATCAGGAACTACGGTCTGGCTGCGATCCAGAACGAGGTGCTCGAAGCCTCTGTGGGCAACGCCAACGCGTTCATGCAGGCTGCCGCCTCTGAGATCGACGGCATCCTCCGCGCGCTGACGCAGGACCTCGCTGGTGGACTCTACTCCGACGGGACCGGCTCTCGCGGCACCATCGGCGCTATCGACCCAGCCATTCCCGCAGCGACTGTCATCACGCTTTCGAACCCCACGGATATCGTTCGGTTCGAGGTGCAGATGAAGCTGCAGTTCCAGACGGTCATCGGCACGACGATCGTTGGTGGCCCGCTCGACGTTGTGGCGGTGAATCGGGATCTGGGAACCATCACGGTGGACGACTCGGCTGGCATCGGCTTGCTCGTGGGCCAGTTCATCTTTCAGGACGGCGACCAGCCGGGTACCGCGACGGAGAAGCTGAAGATCACCGGGCTT
>JAAEPE010000905.1 GCA_024222395.1 Myxococcales bacterium | reverse complement strand
TTGCACTGGGTCAGGTTCGACGGGAATCCAAACTGCGGAGGCTACTAGCTCCGCGACCTCGCGGTTATTGGATGAATGCTCAAGAAGCATCAATTCTTCGAGCGCTTTGTTGAGAGTATGGCCTGCTTCTTCGTACCTACGCCCGTAGGGCATCATTTCGGTTTGAATAGATTCCATCATCGCTTCTGGGCCGTGCTCTTCTGCGATTGCCTTGGGCTGGTTTCCCAAGCTCATAACCGCATTGGAAAGGTTGGTAGCGCACGTAACGTAGTGAGATTGGGCGGTGAAGAACTCCCCGTATTTGTCGCGGAGTCTATCTTTCTGCTCCCTCGATCTCTTGAACCGATTGGTAAAGAAGGACCCGAGCCAGCCCAAGCCTGACCCCGCCGCGAGTAATCCGACTGCCTCTAACACAGCTAGAGAGTATCGCCTAGATCGGCGCTATGGGGTGAAAGTGGCTCTAGACCGCATATCGACGGGTACGCCAAGCCACTCCAGGAGCGCTCGGGCTCGTCCCTCTGAACTGTCCACAGCGCTATCGTACCGACCTATGGGCTGAGATAGGCGATTGTGTTCTTCGCCAGTGCCGAGGCTGGGCCACTTGGATCGAGAATATTTCGCCCTG
>JAAEPE010000904.1 GCA_024222395.1 Myxococcales bacterium | reverse complement strand
TTACGGCGGGAAAGTAAGGTGTAACGCTGCCCCTTGATGTAGGACCGGTCTTTGCCGCTGAGCCGTCTGTACTCACCGCGTCGGACCTCATCGAGAGCCTTTGATAGATGGCGCATGATGTGAAACTTGTCGAAGATGATCGATCAAGAGCAGCTGGGCCTATCGGAAGCTAAGACGATTTTGCGTTGGAATCGAGAGCAATATATCTTTCCTCAAACGATCCTTTGGCTGGAGTCGCTGTACTTGGCGATCGCTTGCATCGTTCAAGGCTTACACGCTCACGTCAGTAATGACGGCGAATCTTCTGATCTTGGCGCGGAACGCTTTGCTGTGATGCACCAAGCGCTCATCGCCTAGCCGCCATCTTCATCGTCGACCATGCCGGGGCTCACCGGGTTGGGTCCTTGCGCCTCAAGCCGATATTCGTCGAAAATCGCGAGCGATTCTTGCGCCCGCGCGACAGAGCGCGAGGGCGCTGGCCATCGATTTCCGGCCGGGCACTAGCTAGTAGTATGCTTCGCACGAGACGACGTACACTGCATTGGCCCTATACGGCTACCGACGAAGATAGTGGAAGAGATTGTTGCAGAGGCTTCGGCAAAGATGAGCGATCCGAACTATTCGGCAGTACTCGTTGGAGGCTTCGTGCAAAGCCAGAGTGCGGCGGCTCCGTACATTAGTGCCAGTGCCGACGACTCGGGAGGTGCAGAAGAAGTCGTCAACACGATCTTTCATACCCCGCTCATGGGCGAGTGCTTCAAGCGCGCCAACAATCGAACCGTCGGAGAGATGACGTTTGAAATTCTTGATCGGGTAGCATCCGGCGATAGAGAAGCTACGCTAAGAAAGAGGCAACCTGCGGTGCTCGAGTACATACAAACCAACATCGAGCACGAAGGCATGGCCAGTACCGTAATGCCCTTTGCGCTGGCAATGGACCTGCTAAACTAGAGCACCAAAGCGCCGAGCGCGGTGCTTCCGATGCGCAAGAGCATGCCAAGGTCGCGATCGCTAAACTGCAATCGCGCGCCGAAGTAGAGATCTCGACCTAGGTAAAGCTCCGAGAGCCCGTTTGTATCGTTGGCCCCACTGGTATCTATCGTACGTCCCGGATTCAGTGCATCGTCGAGGCCCGCTAGCATGTAGAGCTGGCCGAAGAGTCGCAAGCTTGCTGCGAGCTTGACTCTAGGCAAGTCAGCTACGCCAAACTCAAAGATATCCGCAGAAACCACGAGCCTGTCATCGATGAGATCAACATCCGCACCTGCTCCGAACGTCGACTCCTTGAAGCCATAGCGCAGCGTCGCTGGTCCAACTTTGGCCGCGTATTGTGCCGTGATGCGGAATGAATCCCGGATTTGGATTTCTCGAACCCAAGAGTCGCTCGTCTGATCGTAGGCTACCGAAGCCTCCGGAGCGCCTCCGCGGGGAGAACCCACAACTTCGATGTAATAGAAGCGATCTTCTCTCCCGGCTTTGATCGTCACATACCCCGTCGGTTCACGTGCATTGATGCCGAATTCGGTCTTGAGACCAACGTTCATCTTCCAATGTACGACGGACTTAACAAAAGAGCGGGTATCGTTCGTGATTTGAACGATGTCTTCATGGAGTTCATCATTGTTGAGAAGAGTTCCTAGCGTTCCGTTGCCGTCGTCAACACTTGCTGTTGGTCCGGAGAACTCGCTCCAATCGACGCTAGTTTCCTCGACCTTCTTGCGTGCTCGCGTGGCACTGCGCACCATCCATTCTCGGGCCCGGCCCAGGCTGTCATGCGCTTTTCTCGTCAGTTGATCCGAGCGTGTGAAGAATGGCTCAATAGATTCACGTGGTACGAAGTGAATGTCCTCGCCTCGTTTCAGAGCATCGTTCATCTTGCCCAAGCTATGGTGCATTCGCCTAGCGATGTCCTCGGCGGCTTCATCAAACTGCTCAAGCTGCTCACGAAAGGGACCATTTACCCGGGCGCGCATCTTCTCTGCACGATAGACACCGTCCGCCGCGCCTTCGCGAAGTTGGGGCAGGGCCTCAGATACTTCGTAGAGAACATCACCGATTGGGTTGGTCTCAACAACCCGCTCGATATAGCGACCCGACAGCTTCTCATCAGACATTCCTGGGTCGATTTCGAGAGACGGTCCAGAGAGAAGAGAAATCCGTCGCTTGAAGAGAGTCGCATCCTTGCGTAGATCTATTTCCGACGAGAATTCGATATCGATTTCGGCGTATCCCGAGCCAACTCGTCGCTTGACGATCGCGCCAACAGGCAAGCCTGCCAGGGTGACCGGCGCCCCGACTGGCAATGCTCGTACATCCATGAGTCTTGCCCGAATGTGGGAGGCTGCACTCGTTTGATTAGTCGCCTTCTTGAGTAGAGCGAAGCCCGAAATCGCCACGACGATTGCCGCTATGCCGATTCGAACCTTCACGAGAGACCCCATTGGACCTGGAACAACCAAGGCGGTCAAGGAGATGAAGGCCGGCGAAGTCGGCGGATTTGCACAGCTGGGCCAACAAGGGCACTTGGAAGTTGCCATTGTCTTGACCCATCGCACTTGTGGGAGAACACTCTCATGCATGGCAGAGGGTGAGCGCAGAAGTTGGAAGAGACTCGAGCACGGGTTGCGAGTGGAGCTTGCGGTTCTCGGTAGCAGAGCCGGTGGTGCTCTCAACGCCATCGGCACCCATTTGAGCCCCCATGGCCTCTTTGTTCAGTTGGCGGATCCCCCTGCAGAGGGAACCCGTGTGCGCGTTACACTTGGAGCCGGCGACTCGGTGCGCTTTACAGCGGAGGGGGTGGTCACGAATCAGTTTGCTCCCAACGACGCAAGCGATGTCTCAGGAGTTGGAATCGCACTCGCTGAGGCAGGAGCGCCTTGGCGAAAGCTCTACGAGTGGCTCTCCCAGGACGAGTAGAATTCAGGTGGTGACTCCGCCATTTCGCCCCGTGAGCTACTTAGTATCGGTCCCCAGAAATCGGTGATCAGTGAAGAAGTTGCCCAGACAGATCTGATTTGCTCGACTTGACGGATGCAAACCAGCATTGAGATCCGTTTGAGTCCGCAAGAAGATCAGGAGCTTCGGCTACGCGTGCGTCGGCAAACAGCTCCGCACCGTGAAGTCGTCCGGGCGAAGATCATTCTGATGCTGGCGATAGGTATCAAGGTAGTTGGCGCATCAATTCACCACTTTCTCAACATCTCCAACGTATGCTTGTCAGGGGTGAGATAGACGACCTCTGGGGCTTGCCAAGACCGGGTGCTGCCCGACCATCGTTCTGGGTGTTGCCGCTTGGCCTGCTCGTAAACACAGCGTCTCTTCGCTAGAATTTCGTCGCCCTCGCCGTCATGACGCTGGCTGGGAGTCACGTAGCCGATAGCGCT
>JAAEPE010000903.1 GCA_024222395.1 Myxococcales bacterium | reverse complement strand
GGCGACCACAAGGTCTATCTGCGGTCCTGTCGATTCGCGCCCTCAGGCAGAGCAACCGATTTCAAGCTGCCTGGCATCACAGACCCGCTCCCCGCCTCGTAACCCTCGCAGAAAGCTAGGTCGGTTTCTGGTCCAGACCCCATGGGCTCCTCGCCCGCGCAAGCCTGGGGCAAGCGCAAACTCTGCTTTCACACAGAGGAGAAGCTTGAAGAGGCGTTGACAGTTCGCGAAGCAAGCCGCGTACGCAACGACTGCACTCTTAGCATCGGCAACATCGACTGGGAAGTGCGCGAGGCGTTCCTCGCAGGCAAGCTCGTCACCGTGTGCCGTAGCCTGGCGACTCCGCAAGACGAGCCATGGATTGAGCAGGGCGAACAGCGCCTTGAACTCACCCCCGTGAACCCCGTCGCCAACGGGCTTCTTCGCAAACGACGCAAGCGCAAACCAGGTATTGACGCTGTCGACTTCGATCCGCCAGGCTTGCTGCTTGAGAGAATGCTCAGGCGAAACCCGCGTCACCAGAAAGGAAGCTGATGCGCGAACCCAAAGGGCTACGGCACTTCGCCCTCTGTGAATCGCCCTTCTCCAAAGACCTCGATGACAGCGACCTCTGGCTGCCCTCGTCTCGAAAGGATGTCGTCGATGACTTGGTGAGGCTAGGTGGTCTGCACTTCTCTCGCAGGCAATGGCCTGCACGCTGCTCGTCGACCTCGTATAAAGGGATCTCGATGCGGGAGGCGACGATGGAGGCAAGGATGGGGGCATTGAGCAGGATGGGGGATCCATCACAGAGCTTGTCTGCCCGCAATGGCCTTCCTCGGTACAAGATTTCGTGCTCTGTGAGCGCGACGAAGCAACGCAAGAACTCGTACTCAGTGATAGTGACTGGGTTTTCGACACCGACAACGGAAAGCTTGTCGGTCCAAACGGAGAGCTCATTGTAGAATCGGAGACCATCTACCAGGGAATCAGTCCGGAAGTGCGGCTCATGATGCTTGGCTCCTTCACAATCTCGGAGGGAGGCAAGCTGAAGGTGGTTGGAACCCGTCCTCTGGTGATTGCAGCATGGGGCGGCATACTGATCGAAGGTCATCTCTGGGCAGATAGCACTGACGAGAGACCCGGTCCGGGCGCCGAGTCTTCAATGGGATGCGAAAACACAGGGACCATCTCCGGCTCTGACAATATGGACGGCGAGGGAGCGGGCGGCACACGGGGTGGCAAAGGCGGCGGGGGAGGCGACGGGAACGATGGCGTGGGCGCCAATGGCGGGCGGGCAGCCCCCATTTCCTCTTTGCCCGAGATCTTTCGGGGCGGCTGCCCCGGCGGCAAAGGCGGCAACCTTGGCTGCGATGGCGGTCATGGTGGCGGCGCCGTGCTACTCGCTGCACAAGACGGCATTTCCATCAGTGGGAAAATCACAATGGGCGGGCACGGGGGACGTGCCGCCTCGGCTGCCAGCGCCGGTGGAGGAGGAGGAGGCTCCGGAGGCATGCTGATATTGGCAGCGGACGGCCTGCTCGTCGACGAGAGTGCAGTCATACTGGCAAAGGGCGGTGGCGGCGGCGGTGGTACCACCGGCAACGGCATCGCCTTCCCCGGCAAGAGCGGCAATCTTTCGCTAGATACCAGCCCAGCACCGGGGGGTGAGGGGGCAAACGGGGCCGGCAAAGGTGGGGCCGGCAGCGGTGGTAGCCAAGACTCCTCTGGGCGCAAGGGCGGCAATGGAGATTCAGGTAGTGGTGGCGGCGGCGGTGGATCCGCCGGCATTATTCGGATTGATTTGCCGGCAGCATCCAGTCCAAGCATCTCTCCCACCGCGCTCTTCTCCCCTGCTTACCGCCCCTAGTGGCGAGTACCTAGCCCCCCGGCTAGGGTCTGCAGTACCGTCGGCTTAGACCTCGCCAGGGAGTTGGCGACGCAATCTCTGCGGGACGGCCTCTTTGATTCTCGCTAGATAGAACGTCGATCTCCAGGAGCCTCGTCAGGCTGGCTAGGCACAGCCCGTGCAGTAGAGGCGCATAGGAGACACCCACGATGAAAAAACTATCCCTATTCCTCGCCCTCGCCGGAAGCACCCTCCTGGGAGCCGGCTGCACCTCAGAAACCCCCACCGATGAACTGCAGGTAAGCTGCGAAGGACAAAAGTGCGATGCTTTTGACTCTATCCGCTCTCTCATCAGCGACGCAAAAAAGCTCGACCTAGGAGACCTGCTCGTGCTCGGTGCCGGCTACGCCACCGATGAACTCAACGACGCTCTGGATGTCACAGACTACGGCAGCATCAAGATACGCCCAACCGAATTCTACGCGCTTAAAGAACTGGTCGATCAAGACCTAACTCTCAACGACATCGACAAGCTAGTTTCTGGCTTGGCAGCGCGCTTTGGAGATGGCGAGCTCAGCACCGAAGTCAACCGAGTGCGCGCCGCTCATCTTCGCGATGCTTCTTCCGACGACAAGTACTTTGCAGAGAGCGCCTTTCTCATCGGTGCAAATCTCAGCCACAATTGGAACTTCAAGTCCTCGGGCATTGTCGAGGATAGGGATACCTCCACCACCATCGGATTTGCCGCGAATGCCGAGATCGAAGCTCGCATCATCGCAGCCTATGACGATGAACTTAGCGGTGTTGGCAATGCCCCACTCGCTGCCATTCGAGCTGCCCGCGGTTTCATCCTCCCTCAGAAGTTGGGTGACATACGGGACATGCGCCCCGGAGAGAGTTTTGCGCTCAAAGGTAGTGGCAAAGTCGGTATCAATCTTGGAGCAGGCGTTCCCATTCTCGTCACCGAACCCTCAAGCTTCCTAACCTATAGCATCGTGCTCACCGCAGGGATGCGCACCCAACTTAGCGGTCAACTAGACGTGCAACTAGTTCGTCTCGACAATGATCAGGTGGTTGTCGACGTCGGTATGGAAATCGCCGACGTAGAAAGCTACCGGGTCGGCCTCAGGGACGGCTGGGGAATCCACGGACTCGTAGAACAGCACATAGACATCGCGGGCCACGACGTGGACCTAGGACGACTTGTAGAAAAGGCACTACAGAAAGAACTAAACAAAAAGCTCAATCTCATCAACGCAGACGCAAGCACTTCCACCAAGGAAACCCGCCTCAGCGTCGCACGAATGCGCTTTGGCCTCGACAGTGCAAGCGCAGAAGGAAACCTAGAGGAAGCGCTGGCTCAGACCCTCAAAGGCGACTTGCGATTCGCACAAGCATTGGCAAGTCGCGGAGATTCTGGAGTGAAGGCTGAGTTCGACCTGCTTCGCTCTGGCGTAGCAACCGCCTCTCACGCGGGTCTTGAAATCTTCGGCATGCACTTCTTCACCACTACCGAAGAGGCGGCTGGCAACGCCACCATTCAAACGCCGGGCGGAGCAACGAGCCTCATTTTTGAGAGCCTTCGTCAAGAGGGCGGCTGGTTCTTCAGTTCCCACGGCTATGGCCGCACAGGACTGGCAGGCCTTATCTTCGATGCGGAAACTGGTGGAGCAGCTCGCGGGGAGACCAACCTATTCATTTCAGTGGAAGAAGGAGACGACTTCATTGATCGCGACAAGCTCATGGATCATCTCGACGGCATCATCTTGAGCATTGGCGGTTCTGATGCCTTGGCTGCGATGGAGCCTCATCTCAACTCGATGGAGCGCCTCATTGTCGCAACCTGCCCCGTGCCCGAATCAGACTCTGACGACTTCTTCGATGACAGTTGCAACATCGACATGCTCGAGAACAACAGCCAGGTCTCCCAATACCGCAATGATGCGAGAAGTGCGCTCTCCGCCGAACTCCTACACCTCGACCAAGCACAGCGAGCACTTGTGATGAAGGCTGGCGAACTTCGCACCTCCGCTCAAGGAGTCCTCGATGCCAACGCAGCTCTCACAACGCCGGGTGCATCCATGATTCTGGACTACCGTCTCGACGACGGAGCACTGGCAGACCTGTTTTCTTCCAACGCAGGTTCTGATCTAAGAAAGAGCGTTCTGGACTACTTGGCAGCAACGCAGGTCGTGCGAACCTCTGAAGAACTAAGCGCAGACCGCAGCACCATTCGCACTCGCCTCGATGACGATGTCGAAGAAATGGCTGAGGTCTTCGATTCCTACAGAAAAATCTACCTACGCCGAGTTGGCTTGGAGAAAGCCAACATCGCGACCCTGGGTGAGATTGGTTCCAACGCCATAGAAGTAAACTACCGGGTCGACGAGAGAAACGTGCCCGACTACGAGAACGCAAGCAGCAAGAGCTTGGCGCAAGCCCGCTCCGAAGTCGCACTAGATTTCTTTGACGACTTGATGGAAGCTGCAGACGACATTGGTCGCGCGGGAACAGGTAGCACGCCGTACCAAGAACAAACCGTTGCCTACGGTCTTCTCTCCCTCACAGACCCCGAACGACTTGACCTCCGAGTCACCTTCGAGGTGGATACCTCGGGCTGCGGGTTCCTCTGCGGTGACTTGGAGCGCTATGACATCGCCGGCTACAAGGACTTCGACATGCGAGCCAAGGGCCCCAAGGTGGCCGAGATTGGCGGCGGACTCTTCGATATCGACTCCATTATCAACATCAAGTAGTTCGCAGAGAACTGAAGGGGTGACTGCGTTGCAGCAATCTGATTGCTCAGATTGCCGCAGCGCTTTTCCCTTCCTAGGCACCACGCTGCTCTGCACCGGCCTCCATGGTCACCTTTGCATACCTGTAGTTCTTACACAAAACCCTAGTCAGTTACCGCAGGACTGGAATACAGAGGCTAGATGTCCCTGGCGGAAGTGCTGATAGGAAGAGTTGCCAACTCTGTAAGATGAGATCATAAGGGTGGTTCCTGGTCAACGAAAAGGATTGAGAATGGCCCGAGATGCGCTTGTGATAGAGCTTTCGTCTCGACAGCGAG
>JAAEPE010000902.1 GCA_024222395.1 Myxococcales bacterium | reverse complement strand
GCAAGAAGTGGATGAAGCACAGTAGTCGGAATCGTGGGGTACGTGTCAAGGGCCAGATTTGGTCGAGCCGCCTCGGCATGCGCATGGTCTCGATGATGCGCAGGTCAGTGGCATCCAGGCTGCCTGCATCGGGCAGTTTGTCAGGATTCGCCATGAGTCGAACACCTGCGAGCTCGCGTACGAGTTCTTGCGCGCGCGCGGAGTCTAGCTGTGACTCCAGATGAGACCGGGCCCAATCGGCTAGTGAAAAAGGCCGGCCAAGGCTTGGAGGGTACGCGGCGAGTCCTGCATCGAAATGGGCGTAGCAACCAGCCACTGCCAGAGTCTCCAGCTGTCGCTTGGTTTGCCTGCCCAATGCGTCACTGTTGCGGGTGAATACCTGCCCTCGGCGCAAGACGAGCAGTTCGGATTTCCCCTGATCGAGTTCGAGGGTGAGTACGCCAGTGGACTTGCTCTGGCCCAAGCGAAAGCAGAGCAAGACGAACTCACCGCGCTCAAGGCGCTGAGCTGAGGGTGGTAGAGACACGAACATCGCCTCCCACCTTAGGGGCCGCACAGAGTTGCGGCAAGTTCTTGGCGAAACCCGAGGGGATGCGGCCTAGGTAAGGCCAGCTGCTTTGCGCTCTGTGAGGTACTCTCGGACGACTTCGTCAACATCCTCTTTGAAGTGCACGAGGCTTTTTGCGACTTCTCGCAGCGCCATGACGGCTGGCTTGTTGTTGGCTTCGACAAGAGCGTCGTCGCCGCGGCTTAGCTGCCGAGCACGAGAAGCGGCCAGCACCACTAGTGCAAAGCGGTTTGGAACTTTATCGAGACAGTCTTCAACAGTTACGCGTGCCATGTTACGCGCGAAGTGTCAGCCATCCGAAAGAGTGTGTCAAGGCCTCAGGGCGATCGAGGGGCACTCATCGCTCTTCTTAGCGATTCCGAGACAGACAGCGACTAGAATCGACACCTAGGCCACTCGGAGCTAGGCTTCCCGCATGGGATTTAAGGCACGCGCAGCAGGCGGGGCACGAAGCATCGCAGTTCGTCCAGGCCTGCAGCTCGGCATGTTTGAAGTCGGTGATTCGCGAGAGCTCTTTGCCGTCGTTGAAAGGAATCGTCCCTATTTGCGTGAGTGGATGCCGTGGCTCGACATCTCAAAGACCGAAGAGGAGCTCCGCTCATTTGTGCAAAGCAGCGTTGATGGCTACGCCAGCGGTCTATGCTGTCGCTGGGCACTTCTCGTCGAAGAAAAGATCGCTGGCGTCATCTCGCTTGAGGACGTTTCCGTGATGCACGGGCGCGCAAAAATTGGGTACTGGCAGGCCAAGAAGCATCAGGGACGAGGCTTCATTACCGATGCGGTGCGCTCCGTGCTCCGCTATGGGTTTGAAGAGCGCAATCTGAATCTCATTGAGATCCGTGCAGCGGTTGAAAATCGCAAGAGCCGCGCCGTCGCTGAGCGCGTCGGAATGAAACTCGACGGTGTGCTTCGGCAGCGCGAATGGCTCTATGATCACTACGTGGATCTTGCCTCCTACACACTGCTCTCAAAAGAGTGGCGCGAGAGCATCCTTCAAGAAGACTGAGGAGCTCCGCGACCGCCGCGGAAAACGCCGAATGCCTCGTGTGAGCGCTGTCTACCAATTTCCTTTGACAGCAATTTTCTCGCCGCCGACCCAGCTTCGAATATTTGCTGGGGAAAGAACCTTCCCCACGACTTTGTAGCCGCTCGTGACAATGGGCATGGCTGTTGCGGCATCCTCATTGACAACAGTCTCCGTCTCAAATGAGGCATGAATGAATCGCAGATCATCGTCGGTCTGTAGCAAGAAGCCGACGTGGAAATCGAGGCCAATAGTGAAGAGTCCAGGACCCATCTCACGAACCGACGCGAGAAACTTCTTCATGGGCTTGTTGGAGAGTTTCCGAATTCGGCTCCCGGAAACGAAACTCTTGATGATGAGCTGTGAAGGTTGTCGCTGTAGCTTGCGAACGTTTACATTGAAGCCGGCATCGCTGAGAATGCGTCCCACGAAGGTGCCACAGTTGATCTTGCCAACTTGCGGCGTAGAAGTCTGTGGGCTCCCCAGAGCCAAGTGCGTGCCGAGCCAATATGACTAGAGCTCTTCGAACGATGAGATAATTCGGCCTCAATCTCGTTTTGCAGACTGGCTGCTGGATTGGCATTCCAGCTAGCAGCAAGAGCTGCGCGACGAACTGCCCTCGACACGAGAGCGTCGCTGTAGTGAGACATCTCACTCTGCTGCCCATATGCGGGCACGGACATGCAGAGCAAGAGGGCGACGAGCAGAAGCGTACGATGCCACATATAGGCATCGAACGCACGAGGGCACATATAGATCTATGTCCGGGGCAAATGTTGGGATTTGGACGGAGTCGCCAGGCCAGCCGCTCTTGGCGATTTGTCACGACAAAGCTCTAAGCTGGCATGCCCTCGACGCTGGCGACTACTGGACGGCGCGTTTGTAAGCGAAGAACGGTTCTAGTCAGTTGGTCCCAAAGGCTCCATTCTACGGTTTGATGCGCGCTGGTGAAGACGAACGCAAAACGGGCTCCCTATAACAAAGGAGCCCGTAATATTGCCGATGATTGATGCCTAGAGATTTATTCCTTTGGCCTTTCCGCGGCGCTTTTCTTGGCGATGCGTGAATTCCGTCTGGCTCAGAGTTCCGCTGCTATCGATATCGAGCTTTGCAAAGCGCTTGGCCATCTTGGCTCCTTTTCCCTGTGAACGTTTTGCTTTGATTCGCGCCTGACGCTTAGCAATTCGCTCCATGCGCTTCGCTCTCTTCTGTGGAGACAACTGCGCGAGTCTTGCATTGCGCCTGGCCTTCCTCGTCGCTTGCTTGGCGGCCCGCTTTTGCACTCGGGCCTGCTGCAATTCGCCGAGAGTTACAAATCCGTCACCGTTGGCATCGAGTATCGCGAATCGTTGACCGCGGTATGCAATGCGCTCAGGCTTTTCGATCTTGCCGTTGCCATTGGTATCGAACTTGGCAATTCGCGCAGCCCGCTTGGCCTGTTTGCGCTGTGCCTTGTTGGCCTGGCGCTTGGCCTTTCTGGCTTGACGCTTTGTCATCTTGGCTTGCTTCCGCTTCATCTTTGCCGGGCCGTTGCCATTCTGGGCGACGAGCGCGGCTGGCTTTGCATTGGCTAGAGGGCTCTCCTGATGACCTGGACTCGCAACTGCGACGCCCGCAACACCAAAGGTAAAAGCAGTAACGGCGAGAAAGATCTTGGGGATACGATTGAAACGAGTAGTCATAAATAGCTCCTGGTTAATGGTTACCCTCTACTAATACAAGGCCTGTGCCAGTCTCTAAGCCCCTGTAATCACTGCTTCCTGTCCATGCTTGAGTTGCGGGGCCTGCGAGACCCGCAGATGCCTTCTGCGAGAGCCGCAGCTTGGCGACAAGCAATCGGTCCTCGGGCATGATGCGCCCGATATGAAAGCCAGCAGCATTCTCAGCGCCCTCGGTCTTAGCGAACGAACCTCGGTGCCTGCACCGGCCAAGGAGGATGGCTTGAAGACTCAGAGAGCAAAGAACTCGTCTCCATAAACCCAACCACAGGGGAGGCGTTCGGGTCGGTGCAATTGGCGTCTCGGAAGAATTATGAGGCCGTTGTCGCCAAGAGCGTAGAGAGCTTTGCGACCTGGCGCAATGTGCCCGCACCCAAACGGGGTTTGGTCGTTCGCGACCAGGGGAATGCCTTGCGCGAGAAATGTGAACCCCTCGGCGAGATGGTGAGCCTAGAGATGGGGAAGATCCGTGCGGAGGGGATTGGCGAAGTCCAAGAAATGATCGACATCTGAGATTTCGCCGTTGGCCTTTCCAGGCAACTCTGTGGTTCCACAATGCACTCGGAAAGACCAGGCCATCGCATGTACGAGCAGTGGCATCCGATGGGGCCGGTAGCGATCATCAGCGCATTCAATTTTCCGGTGGCCGTTTGGTGAGGCTAGGCAGCATGAGCGCAAGGAAGGAAGACACGAAACCACCCTATCACACCAACGAATTTCGGCGACTGTTTCTGCTCCTCACCCCAACGGCCAACGGTGGCGTAGGAACGGGACTTGGCCTCGCAGTTAGCTACGAAATCATCCAATCGAACGGAGGTTCACTGAGCCTGGATACGATCTACAAGAGCGGTTGCCGCTTCCTCGTCTCGCCCCCGCCCAAGCACCAGTCTCACTAGCACGAGCAGAGAACAAAGCAGGTGCGGTAGTTCTGGGCTCCTCTCGGGAAATTCACATTAGTGGCGTTGCTCAATCGCCTGCCCACATCGGTCGCTCAGCGCAACCGGAACGTTCGCCCGGAAGGAGTTCGCGTGTTTCCACGAAGGGCGCTCGAATCGCGGGATCGTGCCATCTTCATTCACGTTGGACACGTGGTAGGTCTGTTGATTCCAGATTCGACGCGCCTGCGGCCAACGGTCGAGCTTGTCGCGGAAGGCACGAACAGCAGGCGCAGTTTCGCCTGTTAGCTGATTTTCGCTGCCAACAAGAAGGATTTCAGCCGAGCCATCGCTATCAATATCTGCAACAACCGGTGACTCGATAAGCGTGACACTTCCGTGTGGGAGGCTAGTCCTGGGCTCCTCCGGCGTTTCTCCAGACCCAACATGCTCATCACAGTCTGCATCTCGTATAGAAAGGAGAGCATGTCCCGCTGTCTGGGAGCGGATCCTTTTCGAGAGCTCGCGAGACCAGACGGTCGACCGCCGGATCGACTTCTTCGCCGAGTCGCTCCGACACCAAAGGCGCTGGTTCGTTGATGTGTTTCTTCAGGTGCTCGAGAGTCCTCGCCTTCCACGGCGTCGAACCGGTGAGCAGCTCGAAGCACAGTACGCCGACGGCATATACGTCGGCACTAGGTTGCGGAGCCGCGCCCAAGGCCACCTCCGGAGCCCACTGGTGATCGGTTAGCGAGCACCTGAAATCTCTCGCGCGTACAGGCTCGCCTTATAGTGGCGGCCAGGGTTCGGATTCACGCCCTCGCGCCAGAGTGCTTGTTCGAAATGCTCGACTACTTTGCGAAACTCGCTCGCCGTACCCGCGGCGAGGATCGTAGGCAGGTAGCCGAGGACGAGCGCTGTCACGCGATACAGGCTCGGTTCAATGTTCGGGCGCTCCCGGCGCATTTCTGCGCAAATACCTTGAGCTAGGACCAATCCGAGTAGGGAAGCGTAG
>JAAEPE010000901.1 GCA_024222395.1 Myxococcales bacterium | reverse complement strand
GGCCACGCCCAAGACATGGCGGTGCGTGGCTCGCGGCTGGCCGACATCCTTCGCGCCGGAGATTGGCGGTCCGCCGCCTTCCTGTCATATTTAGACAGGGATGCGCTTGAGGACAGCGCCGTCAGGGAAGCGCACGGCGGCGCTTCGTCCAGCGACGAAGACAAGGACTGAGGTGGCTGTGAGCCTATAGAACACCTTCGGCGAGAACAGCGTTGGGTTTTTCTCGCGCGCAGGTGCAGCAAGGGCCTTGGGTGTCGCTGCACCCGCGCGCTCCCGCGGGGAGCGGCGAGCGACGAGTGCGCCGCTCGCCCCCCCCGCGGGCGCGTGCCTACCCAACGCGCAGCGCTCCCCGCGCTCTCCCCCAACCCTCGGGTTTTCCAGGGTAGCGTCTTTTGTGGGCGAGAACACAACGCAGTTTTGTTCGTTGTCACAAAAACGCGGACCTGGGAACCTTTTACCCCTGCCGCCCCGCCGCTGGCGCCGCGGTTCGCCGCGGTGCCTGTGGTGGGGCGGGTTGGGTCGGTTGGGGGGTGCGTTTGGGGTGGCTCGCCTCAGGTCTTCTTGGACTTCGTGTTCCTCGTCTTGTTCGTGTTCTTTGTCCACGTCTCCCTGCGGTGGGGGGAGGGTAAATATACCCCCGCGTCGCGCGCGCTGCCCCGAGGGCGCTTGTCGGCCGAACGCGAGGCTGGCGCCCTCGGTGCGCGCGTCGCGGGCCGCCGTGGCGGCTTTTGTTTCCGTATGACCGTGTCAGTATGACCGTGTCAATGAGGCCGTGTCAATGCGACCGTGCCTGGGCCGTGTCAATGCGACTGTGCCAATACGACCGTGTCAGTGCGACCGTGTCGATAAAGCCGTGTCAATGCGACCGTGCTATGGCCGTGTCAATGCGACCGTGCCAATACGACCGTGTCAGTGAGACCGGGTCAATAAGGCCGTGTCAATGTGACCGTGCCTGGGCCGTGTCAATGCGACCGTGCCAATACGACCGTGTCAGTGCGGCCGTGTCAACAAAGCCGCGTCAATGCGACTCTGCTATGGTCGTGTCAATGCGACCGTGCCAGTATGACCGCGTCAATGTGACCGTGTTGATGCGGCCGTGTCAATGCGACCGTGCCTGGGCCGTGTCGATGCGACCGCGCCAGTAAGATCGCGTCAATGCGACCGCGTCTGTAAGGCCGTGTCAATGCGACCGCGTCTTTTCGATTGCGTCAACGCAACGCGTCAATTACGCCGTGTCGTTGCGACCGTGCCAATTTCTCCGCGTCACTGCGTCCGTGTCTTGTGGGGCGTGTCAAGGGGACCGTGCCGTTGCGACCATGTCAACGCGTCCGTCTCGCCGCGACCGTATCAATGCGAATGTGTAAAAGCGAATGCGTCATTGCGACCGTGTCAGCGCGACCGTGTCAGTGCGACCATGCCAATATTACCGCGTCAATGCGACCGGTCTCCGCCGCCCAGCATGTTGACATTCGTCAGGAGAAGCGCGCAATGATCGTTGTTACGCGACGGAGCCAGCAGTGCGCGCAGGCAGAAGACGCGAGCCGCATACGCCGTTGGGCGCGCCGCGGCCGCACCAGCGATGTGCGCTGCAACGCCCACGCTTTCCATGAGCCTGGCTGATTTTCTTGCGGCCCATGATGATACAAGCCGCGGCGCCGAGTGGCTTCGGCAGTGCGCAGCCCTATGCCAGGCGCCGCGAGCGGCTGCGAATGCCGCCACGACGCGCCAGTGCCTCGCGCGCAGGACAATGAGTTGGAGTCAGTGCGCGATCTTGCGTTTGCAGATCCCGGCGCACTGCAGGGCAACCCGTCCGCGGGTAAGCGCTCCTTCTTAGCCAGAGTGATGGCTGCCGCGAAGTCTCTGACAGCGGAGGAACAGCGCGCGGCTGATCCGGCCAGCGCAGGCAGCGCGGCCGGGAGCGGGTCAGCACCTGAGCCGATGTGCCACGTGGACATTCAGGCGAAGTTGCAAGGAGGCGCCCTGAAGGATGTGGGCCAGGCGTTTTGGCCGCGGTCCGCGGCGGTCGACGCCCTCGAGACGGACGTGAAGCGGCTGCAGCGTCGCGGCATCAGGCGGCCATTTGTGTTCGCTGACCTGAAGAAGTTCTTGCCGTCCTGGGCAGAATCGAAGAGCGCGAAAGAGGAGGCTGATGAGGGCCCGCCCATGTCTCGGGATCTTCGCGACCTTTCGCGCGCGCTCGGCGTAGCGAACCCAGTCAAAGCGAAGTCGCTCACTTTCACGCAATGGCATGCCGCCTTCGACAGGTGCACGCGTCTGCGCGCGGGGCGCGCACCCAAGAGCAACGGCGTCGTCCGAGCGCGTAGGTACGCCATCGCTTGCGTCTGCACGGAGCAGATGACGCTGGCTGCGACGATTCGCCATCGCCAGAACGTCATGAAGGCCCGCCTATCGCCGTTGCTCTGCGGATCCAGCGGCGCGAGTGCGATGCGCGCGCGGCGCGGCAGGTGGCCGCGCAGGCGCCCAATGCCAATCGGAGTGGCGCGCTGGGGCTCGTATACGATGAGATTTGCCGGCGCACTTGGGCAGAGAGGTCTCGCGCCGGTGATGATTCCCTCGACATCGAAACTGTCGTGGCAACGATCGATGTGACTCTCTTGGGCGAGGCAGAGGCCGCGTACGATCGCGAAAGCCAGGAGCGCTCAGCCCCCCGCGGGGGCAAGGGTGCCAAGGGCGGCGGAAAACCCGGCAAGGGCGGCGGCAAGGGCGCCAAGGGCGGCGGCAAGGGCAAGTTCCCGCCTGCGCCCCCGGCGGCGCCGAACGACCGCGGCGAGTACGGGGAGCCGCGGGCCAAGAGAGCCAGGCATCACGAGCGCTGATCAACGTTCCTGCGCCGCGCAGGCGCGGGTCGGTGCGCGCGCGCGCGACGGCGGTAGCCGGACGGCGCGCAGGCGCAGCTGAGAGTCCAGCGGTGACATTTGAAGCACGCCGCGGACAGGAGGCTGGAAGCGCGGCGCACCCACATGTATGTCGCGCGCGGTGGCGTCGCGCTTGCGCAGGCTACCAATTCGGTGTGGACGCGCGGGGCGCAGCCTACACCGGTTGTTTCACTGGAAGAAGTTGCCGGCGCGGGCGCTCCCGCGGTGGGCGGGGTGCAAGCCCATTTGTCGAAAGGCCCCATCGCGTATCCGTCTTTGCTCCCGCGCGCGCGCGTTAAAAATCTGTCGCGTTGTAGGAGAGCTTGACGCTGGCGACGTGCAGAAGATAGAATTTATCAACTGTGCAATGAAGGACGGATTTCACATCGCGCCATCGCGCGGGATTGAGGAAGACGTTCGCTGCGCCGTAGAGTGGGAAGCGTCCAGAGACAGCGTAGAGGTTATGCGTCTGCGCGACAATATGCTATCACGCCTGGAAGCGTGGGGACAAGCGTTACGACGTGACGGGGCCGTCGAGCAATGGTTCGCCGGCGCTGACGACGCGACGCGCGCCGTGTCCGCCGACGTGAATGGGCCGCTTTTAGCTGCTCTGCTCGACATGACGAGCTACGATGACACGGCCGCGGCTGATCTGTTCCGCTACGGCGCGCCTTTGCTCGGAAAGCTGCCCCATGCGGGCAGAGGGCCCGCAAAGAAATTCCCGGAGCCCACGTCGTCCGAGGAGTTGCTGACCTCCTCCCCCGTGCACAATAGAGCCATTTTGTCTTCCTTGCGAGAGGACGTGAACTCGTCTGCGATCCACGAGGGCGCGCTCGCCGATGCGTCTCTGTCGCGGATGACCGCTCCGGTTGTGCTGGCCAAGGCGGACTTGGGCAGGGTGCGTCTGTCCCCGCGTTTCTCCATTGTGCAGGGCGTCAAGCCGGATGGCGCGCCCAAGGTTCGCGTAGTAGACGATGAATCGAGAGGGGGCATCAACTCGGCGTGCCAGCCCGCCGAGAGGTTGTTGCTGGACGGGGCTGACGTTTTGGTGGACGCCCTGCGCGGCTATCACGGTCTGCGCGGGCACGCACCGGCACTGTTTAAGGCTGACATCGACTCCGCTTACCGGCGTGTTCCTATCGCTCCTGAACACAGGCTCGGGATTTCCGGGTGCCCCCCCCGTAAAAAGCATCGACCTGGGGGCTCGTGTCGGGGTTCCAGAGGAACCCGGCGTTTGCGGTGTCGATGTCGGCCTTGCCACAGGTGGGCAGCTTACAGCACGTATATGCACGACGGAGACATTTGGGTCACTGGTCACCTGGCGTTGATGTTCGGCGCCCTGGCTGCCGTCTTTGGGTGGGACCGAGTCGGAGCTGCCTTGGCGCACCTCGCCCGCAAGCTCTTAAAGATTCCCACCCTCCGATACGTGGACGATTTCTTCGGGCCGTGCGCACCCGCAACTAAAGAGCATACCATGGTGTCGCTGGCCAGACTAGTGCGCCTGCTCCTAGGTCCAGGAGCGGTTTCCGATAAGAAGCTGGAATGTGGCGACGAGCTGGAGATTTTGGGCCTGCATGTGTCCTTTTCTCTCAGCGGGATCAACCTGTTTCCCGCGCCCAAGAAGGTGCGCAAGTGGCTTTTCTTGATCAAGCAAGCGCTCGACTGCGGGACACTATGTGCCGGCCAAGCCAGCAAGCTGGCCGGCGCTCTCAGCTGGGCAGGTCAACATTGCTTCGAGCGGCTAGGGCGTGCGATGTTGCAGCCCCTGTTCGCGCAGCAGAATGCGCGACGGGGTGTCGTTCGCGCCCCGCTCAACTTGGCGCTGTCATGGTGGGCGGAGGTGCTGGCCCTCGGCATCCATCAGTCCAAGCCGTGGGCGCAGCTGGAACGGCAAGAAGTGCACTTGTTCGCTGACGCAAGGGGCGGGTCCGATCCACGGCTCGCCGCCGTGCTGTTCGTCGATGGTCGCGCCTTCTGGTCCGACGCCCCTCCAGACCAGGAGCTGCTGGAGGACTTGGCGCCGCGCCGGGACTCTCAGATTATGGCGTTAGAACTGCTCGCTATAGCGCTGGGATTAGCTACCTTTAGTGAACTGCTGGCGGACCGCCGAGTGGTGATTTGGTCCGACAATGTGGGCGCAGAAGGGGCAGTGCGGAGCGGTCGCGCTTCCGCTTGGGACCACTCCCGCATCATTCACGCCATGTGGTTCCTCATCGCACGCACCCGGTGTTCGCCGTGGTTTGCGCGGGTTCCATCAGCAGAGAACATCGCCGACCTTCCGTCGCGGGAGGAGTACGAGTTGCTACGTGTTCTTGGGGCGAACTTCGTGACGCCGCGCTTACGCGCGGCTGAGTTCTTCGCACCGGAGACGTTTCTGGCCCGCGCTCTGCCGGCGGGAGCGCGCCGTCGCGCGTCGTCGCGCCCCGCGAGCGCCGTTGCGCATCGAAGGCGGCACGAAGCAACGAAGGCGAGTGAGCCGCTGTCCCGCGTCGAGCCCGTTGCGAGCCATGCCTCGCGCGTGCCTTGCGAGGGCGGCCCGCGCGAGTTGATGCCAAAAGCCGACAGTGGAAGCTGCGTCGTTAACCGGCCCCATCGATGGGCCCCTGGTCGGTTGTCCTATGCGTCAGCGCGCGGTCCCAGCGCAGCCAGCGACGGGCGCTCAGTCGAGCGATAAGCCATGACGTTGTTTCATGAGGTCCGCGGCGTCCTGCCAGAGCTTTCACCCATGGTTACCTTTGCGTTGATCGAGTTGCTGCGGCGCCAGGACATAACGCATCTCAGAGATCTGCAGCTAGCGCGCGTCGATTGGTTCGAACCGGTGTCTGCCGCAGAAGGGGAACGAGGCGTCAGCCCTGACGCCCTGCGCGTAGCGCTGTCAGAGTTAATTAACGAAGCGAAGAAGCCATCTGCCGTCGTGCGCGGCGCAAAGGACGAACCTCCGCCTGCACCCGACGTGCATCAGCGCGAGTGCCGCAGCCGCAGTCGCCCTGCCAGGCGGCGAGCTGCCAAGTGCGATGAGCTTTCAGCGGCTTGCGGTGCTGTGCGGGACCTTGAGCTGGCCGTCAGCATAGCGCGCCAGTGCACCATCGAGCCGCGCGCGGGCCCCCGCCGTGAAGTCGAGGCCCTGCGGCAGGGCCTCGCCCAGCGAAGCTTCAGCGAATGGTCGAATTCGGCTCGGGTCGCCGCGATTCTGGGCAGCTGCCCGAAAACGTGGCCCAGCGTAGTCAGCGCCTTCCGCTGCTGGGCGACTTTCGCCATGACCGTGCTCGGCTGCGACGCGGGGGAAGTGATTCCGCCGTCGCCCGAGGGCCTTGCATTGTGGAGCACATGCTTCCGTTGCAAAGGAACATTCGACAACTATATTTCGCACGTCAGATTAGTCTGCATCCTGTTGCGCGTCCCGCTGGACGCGCTGAGCGACCCGGCAGTCGAGCGCGCGGCTCGCGCGGTGCAAGCGCGAAACACTTGGCAGGCCAGGCCCAAGATGTTTATTCGGGAGGCGCTCCTCGCCAGATTACTGAAGCATCTCGAACGCCACCAATCGGGGCGCGAGCTGCAGATGCTTTTCTTGACGGCGTACATATTCCTGTTGCGATTGCCGTCGGAAGCACTGCCGATGCACGTCGCTCGGGACGGCGATCCGCCGCGGGCGGTCGAGCCGAAGAGCTGCCTACGCCTGCATGACGGCTCGATCTCGCTGACGTTGCTTTGGCGCAAGAATCGCGCCACGCCGCTCACGATGACGCGCACGTGCTGGTGCGCGCGCTGTCCATCAACGTGCCCCGTGCACGCGCTGGGGAAATTCTGCGCCGACAGCGCGGCCCAGCAGCCTTTTGCGGGTTTCCGCCCGGACGCTGTCCTATCGGCGTTGAGAGCGGCCCTGCAAGAGCTCGGGGTGCCGCGGCACGATGCCTATCGCACCCACGATTTTCGTCGGGGCCACGCCCAAGACATGGCGGTGCGTGGCTCGCGGCTGGCCGACATCCTTCGCGCCGGAGATTGGCGGTCCGCCGCCTTCCTGTCATATTTAGACAGGGATGCGCTTGAGGACAGCGCCGTCAGGGAAGCGCACGGCGGC
>JAAEPE010000900.1 GCA_024222395.1 Myxococcales bacterium | reverse complement strand
CGCCGAAGAGCAAGCTCGCGGCGAGACTGGCTAGGTCACCCTCAGTAGTATTCGGAGCTGCGTTGGAAGCTGTGGTCGGCACCACGATGTTGTGCCACGACTGGCTATGGTGCGCCTAGATGGGTAGTGCCGGGCGGCTACTCAGCTACTTCGGTTATCTCGATAGGCCCATGTTGAGACTGCAGATCCTCTGGCTCCGGAATCGTAGGGTTGTTTCCGGCCACGTCCAGGACGGCAAAGACGCACTACGAGCCATCAGGGACACCCGAGAGGGCAATGTCCCGAAATAGGACATCTCTATTGCGTTCAATTAGGACGTTACTATTGGGTTTAGATCTGACTGTGACAGCGGCTTCGTAGTCATTCCATGGGCCTAGAAGGCACTGGTGCGCAGAACGAAGCTCCTCCTAGGAGCCTGCGAGGCTGAGAGTGTCATAGTCAGAGTTACACCCTTACTATTGCGTTCCTACAGGAGGCCTTCAGTTCACAGAAAACTGTCCGATCCAATGAGAGCGTAGAACTCTCATGAATCGCTTCATCTGTATACTCTGTCTTGCCGGTATCTCTATCGCCGGGATATTGCTTGTTGGTGGCGAGGACACGACACCGGCCGTGGTCGCACAATCTGCCACAGAGGGGTGCCCAGAGACCTCGGCGCCAGAGAGCCATACTGGAACGACGCTCCAGGGCTTTGCAGATGATAGCAATGCTGGCGTTGTCTTCGATGACACGGTGTCTTCGCTGAATCTCGCCCGAGCCGGAGGGCTGTTCCAGACCGCGACGCTGGCGATTACGGACAAGTTCAATACAGCGGCGGCAGCGGACTTTGATGAGGATGGTTGGACAGATCTCGTCGTTGGCAGCTCCAGCAGCCTCTTCGTGCGCTTCTACAAGAATCGAACGTACGAGAACCCCGCACCCGATTGGGATGACCCCGACGATATCCGAATGCCAAAGTTCGTGCGAACCGTTGATGTCGAACCCGATGGCTCAGGCGCTGGCCACGCCGGCATGACTTCTGGTGACTTCAACCAAGATGGTCACGCTGATTTCTTCTACTACAAGAACTGGGGTGGCAATCACACCACGATCGATATCCAAGGGATCTACCTCGGCAATGGCGATGGCACCTTTGAGCCGAGATACAACGCATCGACATCGTTCTCTGATTGGGGCTACTTCGCTTGGTCATCGACCAATAGTACGACCTTCGATTGGAATCGCGATGGCTGGCCCGACATCGTCTTCGGCACCAAGGCCAGCTCCTCGAATAGCAAAGGGGCCGTGCGCGTTTTTCTCAACTCCTGCCCAGATGTTTGGACGAGCCCAACCACGGCCTGCTCGGTCAATCCGCGCTTTGTGCGCACGGACGTCCTCACCAATGTCGATCTGGGCAACCGCGGTGTCAACGCCCTCACCATGGCGGACTATACTGGTGATGGTATTGCCGACCTGGTTGTGGGAGCGCCATCGCTCTGTGCGCCGCTTCGCCTATACGAGGGCCTGCCTGGCGGAGGTGTCGATACCTCGGGCTACGAGCAGATCAGCAATGGGGCGTATTCTGATGGTGCTGCCACTGTATTGCTCTCTGCCGACTTTTCCATGAACGGCGGGCAAGACATCATCTTTGGCACCGACAACTGGAACTGCAAAGGGAACCTTGGAGGTTCAACCTACTTCCACAAGAACGATCTTGGAGATCCGCCGTTCACCGGTGGGGCCGACCAACGCCTCACACGATATGGACAGAAAATAGGTGGCGTCACGATCAAGGACTTCGACCTGGGCGTGGTGCTCGACTACGACAACGATCCCGATTCAACCTCGGACTTCCTCATCGCTGACGGCAACAACTCGGGCTCCTTCTATGTCTTCGCGAATCGAGTTGTCGCGCAGTTCGTCGATTGTGGAGAGGTGCAATCCGGCGTGCTCGACCTAGGGGCTCTCTCCAACGAGAAGATGGTGGTGACCAGTGCTCGGCTGGCGCCATCGCTGAGTCTCCCCTCGGGGACAAGCGCGACGTTCTATCTCAGCAATGAGGAGCCAGAGAATTGGCAGCTGGCGAGCCCATGCGTCGACAACAACACGGAGTATTGCGTCTCCTTTCCCAAGCCCGTGGGCAGGCAGGTTCGCTGGAAGGCAGAGCTGTGCAGCAACGCTAGCAAGACTGCGACTCCCACGATTGCCGGCATGCGAATCACCTATGACTATACAGAAGCGGAAGAGCACTACCGCGCAGGCCTGGTCGTCGACGATGGCGTGGCCTACGTCGGTGCCTTTCGCCAGCCTGGCAATCGTGGCCACTTCTACGCCACGAATGCGGCCCTTGGGCAAACCTATTGGGACTTTGCGGTTTCCCTCGATGCCATGGCAGACTCGGATCGCAACGTCTTCACCGCTGACGTGGATGGCCAAGATTTGCTCAGCTTCTCCATGGCGAATGCCGGGCAGAAGATGTTGCAGGACACGCTGGGTGTCGCCTCGACGTCTCAGGCCGAGAACGTGATTTCCTGGCAGCGCAGCGCTCGCTTTGGTGTGGGTGGCGTAACGCCCATGTCGCGCCTTGGCTCCGTCGAGACATCGACGCCCGCCGTCGTCGGTGCTCCGGGCCTGCCCATTTGGTATCCGCGTGCCGATCCAGAAGCACGTGAGATGGTGGAGGACTTTCGCAAGGAGCATGAGGACCGCAATAAGCTCGTGCTCTTTGGCTCTCGCGATGGCGCTCTCCATGCGGTCTTCACAACACCGACGGACACCGTCGATTCGAGCAATGGCACCGAGGCTTGGGCATTCATTCCAGCGAAGGTGGCTAATGCTATGGTGGCGGATTTGGCGGGCGGTACGGAAACGGCCTACCCAGACGGTTCGCCAACGGTGGCCGATGTCGTGCTCAGCGATGGGGAACTCCACACGGTGGCGATCGTCGCCGGCGGCAACGGTGGGAAGGGCGTCTTCGCTCTCGACATCACCGAGACGGTGGACGAGGACGATGGCAGCATCAATGGACCGGACCCGCTGTGGCACGCCGTTCCCGGCGGCGCAGCAGCAGGGCAGGCGCTTTCCAAGCCGGTTGTGGCTCGGGTGGATGTAGGCGGCGATACGGAGTTCTACGCCATCATGGCTACGGGGGTTGCATCGGACAATCCCGTGGCTCCGTTCACCAAGGGCCGGGAGGTCGTTGCTGTGGACATCGCAACCGGCGCCATGGTTTGGCAGTTCCAGAGTAAGTGTGCAGTCACAAGCGACATCGTCATCTTTGAGACTGACGATGACCAAGAGAGCGATGCACCCGCTATTGACGGATTCATCGATCGGGCGGTGTGGGCCGACGCCTGTGGCAACGTCTACAAGGTGAACCCGGGCCAAGACGTCGGTACTAGCTTCATCAGCGGCTACGGTGATGTCTCGACCGGGCATGTCGCCCCGGATGGCAACGCGGTCAGCGCGATCTTTGCTACTTCGAGTTCCGACTGTGCGATTGGTGCCGAGAGGCCGATCGTCGGCACACTGGGAGCGCGTTCCGACGCAACGGGCAGGCTCACTCTCTTCTTTGGAACCGGTGGGATTGAAAGCTATGACCCCACGCTCAACAATGACTTCTACGCTGTCTATGCGGACACGGGGGAGATTCGTGGCTGTGCGGATGGGAGCCCCGAGAAGGGGCGGGTGCAGGGAACGTGCACCGCCGGCGTCTGCGAGAAATTCTATGGTGGAGTTATTGTCACCGCGTCGCATGTCATTGTGACGAGGGCGTCCGACGCGCCTGTGGGTACGGGAACCTGTGAGTTCGGGACATCCGAGGTGAGTGGGTTCTCGATCGCCGAGTTCGACAATGCCTTCAACGTGTCAACGACGAGTGCAACCGTGTCCTCGCTCTACGGAGCAGGTGGGGCTGTCTACTTCGCGACCCTCGCAGGTGAGATTGTGCGAATCGGCGATCCGCGGGCCGCCAATGCGGGAGACGATACCGCCATCGGAACCGGCGGCGGGCAGGCCGAAGGCGGGGACGAAACCGACGGTGGGGAAGGGGCAGGCGATGGGCCGATCCAAGTCCTCGGCTGGCGACAGATACAGTAGTTATGCCCTGCTCACCAACCTCGACCAGCGCCCTGCGCGCCCACAGCCGTGCTTCAGGCAGGCGACCCATCTGCACTTCTAGCCGGGCTAGGTGTCCCAACGAGATGGCGACGCCCGTCCAATCGCGACCCAGTAGTTTGAGGGCCGCCACTCGCTCGATGACCGTACGTGCGAGCTAGCTGCCAAGCGCCAAGCCCCAGCAGCACCTGGCCCACGCTATCAAGGACTCACGTCGAAGCCCTCTCTTCGTCTAGAATGCCCAGTGCTCGTGTGAGAGCCGAGAGCGCTGGGGCGAATCGGAAGGCCCGAATCTCGAGTACACCAAGACTGTGGTGACACCGTCCCAACGTCGGCGCCTCGCTCGGCGGCGTTTCTGCGATGAGTAGCGAGAGCTCGGAACGGGCGTCGGCAAGTAGCGCTTCGTCGCTTGTGCGGATGCACCGTTCTAGATCAGCCAGCGCTGCTACGCGGCGCCACATAGGCTCAAGGTTTGCTACATTGACCGCTACCAACTGTTCCTTGGCGCTCTCAAGTTCGATGCGAAGCGACGATCGCAGGGATTGGCAAAGCGAAGTGAGATCCTCAGCACTTAGCTCTGAGACGCTCAGCTTCTTTTTGTCATCCACCCGCAACAGATCGCACGAAAACCACCCTCATGCGATCAAATCCCTACAATTGAGCGCGGCCCGTTGGGGAGTCCTGGATGACCATTGGAACGGAGCGCTGCTCGACACCTTGGAAGCGATTGTTGACTACGCCAAATCGATGACCTGGAAGAAGCAAGAACCTGTCGTGCGACTCGCTACCAAAACGTACCAATTGGGCGTCAGTCGGCGTCAGTCTATCCAAGCAAGCAATGAAGGACGTTGCACACAGGCTAGACCGACGGTCGGAGCTACCTGCATGGTTCATCGATATCAACTGTCAACCTGCTGCATGACCCGTTTTCTGTAAATCCCTAAAGACTGCCTCGCGCTTCTGGACGAAGGCGCTAATGCCCTCTTTGGCATCATTGCTTTGGAAGAGCTGCTGTTGAAGCTCGCGCTCCAGAGCCAAGCCGGATTCGAGCGGGAGGTCTGCGCCTGATTGTACGTCGCGCTTGATGTAGCCAACCGCTCTTGATGCTTTGCCGGGGGGACAGAACGATCGGGCGAACTCACTCACTCTTGACCCGAAGTCTTCTGCATCGAATACCTTGTTGATGAGCCCGACTCCTGCTGCCTCTTCGACGTTCATCATCGCTGAGTCGATCATCATTTCGATGGCCTTGCTTTTGCCGACGAGACGGGTATGGCGTTGCGTACCACCGTTTTCTGGCAGAACGCCGAGTTTCACTTCGGGAAGTCCAATCTTGCCAGCACCGGCTTTCGCGACCCGCAGATCCGCGGCCATGGCGACTTCGGGACCGCCACCAACGCAGTGTCCGCCAATTGCGGCAATGACAAGCTTGTTGGTGTTCTCCAAGCGAATCAGCGTCTCGTTGGCGTGCAGGCAAGAGTTGTATTTGAAGGCGGGCGTACACCGTCGAGCATCGAGATGTCAGCACCAGCGCAGAAGAACTTCTCACCGGAACCCCGGAGCACGATGACGTGTACGTCGTCGAAACGCGCCTCTAGAATCGCGTCGTCGAGTGCGCGAAACATATCGTAGCTGTAGGCGTTGGCCGGTGGGTTGCAGAGTTCGCTGGTGGCAACACCTGCTTCGGTGCTGTAGTTGACGAGTGTGCTCATGGGGGTGTCCCAATTAGGGGTAGAGAGTTGGGCGGCGATCGCGAAAGAATCCGAAGCTATCTCGGTAGGTGCGGAGCGCCGGTAGATCGAAGGTCGCGGTGATGAAACCCGATTCGTCTCTGTTCATCTCGGCGAGCATGTCGCCGCGTTGATCACAGATAAAGCTAGAGCCGTAAAAGCGTATCTCACCTTCGGCTCCGGTGCGGTTTGCGGCGACTACGCCACAGGCATTGGCCACCGCGTGACCTTGCATGACTCGCTGCCACGGAGCACAGGTATCGAGGGAGGCATCTTGGGGCTCACAGCCGATTGCAGTTGGGTAGAAGAGCAGGTCCGCTCCGGCGAGCACCATGGATCTGGCGGCTTCGGGAAACCACTGATCCCAGCAGATGCCGACGCCGATTGTGGCAAAGCGCGTCTTCCAAGTCTTGAATCCGGTGTTGCCAGGCCGAAAGAAGAACTTCTCTTGGTAGCCCGGCCCATCGGGAATGTGGCTCTTGCGATAGATGCCGAGCATGCTGCCATCTGCATCGATCATCGCGATGCTGTTGTATAGCTCTTGGCCGTCTCGCTCGTAGAATGATACGGGTAGCGCGATACCAAGTTCGCTCGCGAGTTTTTGAAAGTGAGAAATTGTTGCATGCCCCTTTGCCGGGAGTGCTCGGCCAAAGTCCTTCTCGAGCTGTTCTTGCGGGAAGTAGCAACCTTCGAAGAGCTCGGGGATGAGCACGATTTGTGCGCCCTTGGATGCGGCTTGGCGGACAAGCGCGTCCATGCGTTCGACGTTCTCCTTCTTGGAATCAGTGAGGACGCTTTGTAGCGCAGCAACGGTGACGTGGCTAGACATGGCTCGGCTCCTGTTGGGAGATGCAGTGCACTGTACCGCCCCCGGTGAGTAGGGCGAGTGCATTGAGCGGCACAATGCGGCGCGCGGGAAAGAGAGTGCTAAGGGTGGCCAGAGCCTTTGCGTCGTTTGGCACGCCAAAGGTGGGGACCACGAGACACTGGTTGGCAATGAGGAAGTTGCAGTACGAGGCCGCCATGAGTCCAGTGGGGCCTTCGATGCGCCCGGGGCTCGGAATGGTGATGAGCTCTATGGGCTCGCCTTCCCAGGTCTTGGCGGCTTCGAGGGTTTGTCTGACCTCACGAAGTATCTCCGAGTTGGGATCGTCATGGCTCGATGGTTCCATGCAGAGCACTTTGGCCGGCGCCACGAAGCGCGCGAGATTGTCGACATGACCATCGGTGTGATCGCCAGTCAGACCTCTCTCTAGCCAGATAACTTTGCGGCATCCCAGTGCTTCTGCGAGCGCCTGCTCGATGTCGGCTTCAGACTGACCCGGGTTGCGGTTCTCGTTGAGTAGGCACTCGCGAGTGCTAAGAAATGTTCCGACCCCATTGCATTCGAGTGCACCGCCTTCAGCGACGAGAGCGTTCGGGCGCAGGCAAGACTTGGCCAGGCGCGCGATTCGCTCTGCAACTTCGGAATCGTGCTCGAACATGTACTTGCCCCCCCAGCCGTTGAAGGCAAAGCTTGCTGCCTCCATGGTTTCGCCTCGAGCGACGAATACCGGGCCTGTGTCTCGGAGCCAGATGTCGCCGTAGGGCACGACGTGGCAAGACACGCTGGCATGAAGGGGCAGGGGGGGACCATCCTCTGAGACAAGGAGGTGTACCGGCTCGCTGGTGGCGAGGGCATTTGCTAGGACACACACGGATTCTCGTGCGTCCGCGAAGTAGTCTCCCCATTCGACCTCATCATGCGGCATGGCCAACCACATCGCTCTGTGGGGCTCCCACTCCGCTGGCATTCGAAGGCCGGACTTCATCACAGCCGATCTACCAAAAAATGCTCTACCCGAGAGGTGAGCAACCGCGAATAACTGATGGCTGGCAGTGAGGAACACCCAACTAGTCATTGAAATCACTAAGAAATGCGAACCGGCACTGGTCTTGCTAGACCGACTCGCATGAACGCTACCCGCCTACATTCCTCCTCCATCTCCCTGGCCTTCGCTCTCTCTGCTCTCTTCGCTGCCTGTGCCGGCGGTGTGGGCGATGATGCCAACGCCGAACTAAGCCAAGTGGCGCAGAGTATTTCGGATGGGCTTTCTGGGGCCGCTCTAGTTGCCCCGACTCAGGTGGCGCTAGCCGAGGGGCTCTTCAGCATTCCCTCCGCCACTCCTCTTGCGGCGGTCAATGCCGAGACATGTTCTGAGATAGAAGGCATGCTCAACCAGAGCTGTCAATTCGTACAAGGACTCTCAGACGATACGTATTGTTGGGCCGAGTCGACATTCTTTATGGCGCACTCGCAACCGCGGTGCGCGTCGCGTCTGCATCTCGGTGGGGCACTCGAGCGGATCTACGCCCTCGACCTCACAGGGCAGGTTCAAGAGGGGCCCCCGGAGAAATGTGGTGATGGCATTATTGACGATGAAGAGCAGTGTGATGACGGAAATCACGAAGACTTCGATGGCTGCTCACAGCTTTGCGAGGTTGAGGAGTTTCAGGGCTGTGAGGCGGTCATCGAGCAGTACTACCAACAAGCGGAGATCGCTTTTGTCGACAAGGATCTGTGGGATGGACCGCGAAGCCACTTGATGATTAACAAAACCGTCAAGGCTCTCAGTGCAGTGGACGAGCGCACCTGCAACGCGGCCCTCTCTGTTGGTGTCGACGTCTGCCGCGAACTCACCCGACAAATGTCCTTCGTCTCGAGTTGTCAGCCCATGGGGGGATTGCGCCAAACAGAAGACGCGGCGGCTTGCGATCTTCGATTCCATGTCAATTTCCAGACGGTGTCTCCACTGGATGGTGTCTTCACCACTGCGATGCCAGGCGTCCTTGCTTTCACCATTTCCGAGTAGTGCCGACTGCTTCGTATGAGATTTCCAGCGCCAACGGCCAGGCCAAGGCCTCCAAACACAAAAAACGCGCCGTGAGCTGACGTCTGGCACGTAGAAGGCTGGCGTCAACAGCTCCAGCACCAGTCTACTTAGGGCATGAAATGCATGCTCGCGTCTTCCTTCATTCTCGCAGCTGTTTCCTGTGGTGGCGCACCGACGACGCCCGTCGCTCCAGGTGAAGGGGCTGGTGGGGAGGCAGCAACCCGAGTTCGCACCAATAGCGAGGTAGACGCGCTCTGGGCACTGGCTCCTTCAGACACAGCGGTGGGAATGGTCGTGGCTCCCGGAACTACATTGCGGCTTTACGAGATGGCTGAAGAGCTTCTTCGAGTCGTCGAAGCACGTCCTCTTGGTCGCGAAGCTACGCGGGAGGCTCGCGAGAAGATGGGGGAACTCCCATTCAACGTATTCGATAGCGCTGCTTTCGGTTCGGCTGGCATTCACCTCGGCCAAGGTGCCGCACTCTTTCTCGACTCGAAAGAGAACGTGACGATAGTCTTGCCCGTCTCTAACC
This sequence comes from Myxococcales bacterium, assembly GCA_024222395.1. Taxonomy (GTDB): domain Bacteria; phylum Myxococcota_A; class Polyangia; order Haliangiales; family Haliangiaceae; genus NORP324. Next base: position 1,798 of record JAAEPE010000900.1, on the reverse strand, counting down.
GAGACAAGTTTCGCTCGTTCTCGGATGCTGTAGAGCACACTGCCAACGGCCGTTCATTCGATAAACTCGGCGACGGATTCTACTGTACCAATGAGAAGTCGCTCTACGTTTGCATGGAGACGCCGGAGCAGCTGACCAACCTGCTGGAGGCAGGCCTCTCTAGTTTCTCGGAGAAGGTCTATGCACTACCCGCGAGCTATCGCGGTGATGCTGAGATGGTCATGGATGTAGCCGCATTCGGGGCCATCGACGGAGAGATAGACGAAGAACTCGATGAGCTCTTCTCTGAAATAGGGCTCATTGCAGGTGTCCTGCAGATGGATGCTGGCAGCATGACGGCTCGACTATGGCTGCAAGGAAAGCCCCGTGGCGACATGAAGGCGGTCGTCGATGCGAGCACGGAGGTGGGCGGCCTGAGCGCAGAGATAGCAGGCCTCGTGCCGTCGACGCTAATGCGCATGATCGTGCCTATGCAGATGGTTGCCGACGAGGTACGCGAACAGACACTACCCGGTGGCCTGAGTCTTAAGAGGGATATTGTGCAGAAGATGACTGGCGAATTTGTCGCCTATGCCCCGTCGAGCAAATCTCCCTGGGGCCGCTTTGCCTTGGGCATAACGGAGGCCGAGGGATTTCGAGGATTGCTCAACATGGGGTGCACGATGATTCCACCAATGGAGTTTTTGGAGGTCACACCTGGGACGAATCGCTGTGACCTCTTGGTCGACTACGACAAGGTGCCGAATCTGGATCCGGAAGTACGTAGTATCCTTCATGGCAAGAATCACCTCTCCATCGCCGTACTGGATGATCAGCTCTCACTCACCTTGGGACACGAATCGGCCCCCTTCGCCGGAAGTCGCGTAAGCGCCATCGGTCGCGAACTTCTCGAAAAGGAGTGGAGCTATAGTTTCTGGACTCAGAACTTTTCGATCATTAGCGGCTTTAGCCGCCCCTGGTCGACGGTCCTCAGCGCCCAGCCTGGGAAGATGCAAGAGGGCATGCGCTACGCTCTCTGGCTTCTGGCGCATGTGAGCGAATTTGCCGTTGCCATGTCAGTGCAGCCCGATGGCATGCACCTTATGGCTCATGTCGGCACGTACGCATCAGACACGGATGACGCCTACCACGCCTATCAGGCCGCCGTAACCAAGAACATCGATGAGGGTGACACCCGGGCTGATTTTGAAGCCATCCGAACGAAGTGGCCTCAGAGTCTGTCTGGGCAGCAAAGCGCGGTTCCCAGCTCAGTCTCCGCGATTCTTGCGGGGTTGATCGCGAACGTCTCTGTGCCCGCCTACGTAAAGTACCTTGAGCGGGCCGCCGCGCCCGAACCATTTCAACCCAAGCGTTAGAGCTATGGCGCTAGACCGCCGAGCATACTAATTGATGCTATACTCCGCATGGGTCACCCAGGCTTAGCAGTCATCAACTGAGATCGTATCCATCGCCGCTACGACAGCCATGGGTAGTGCATCACTATTTCTGCAAATTGGCCTCGGCGTGAGCCGCAGGCCATGGTTCACCCTCCTTTTCACCACAAACGAAAGGGCTCCTCAGCAGAATCTGTGGGGCATCGGCTTCTCCGGTAGCTGCCCCATGGTGTAGCTGGAGCAGCACCGAAACCTGAAGACCTTCCGCGCCTATTTGCTCAAAGAGAGCTTTCAGGGATTCTGGACTACGTGTCGCCCGCCTGGGCAGGCAAATTCTTAGACCGGTGGTGCACCCGGGCCATGCGCTCGCGCATCGAGCCCATGAAGAAGATGGCTCGTCAACTACGACGACACCGGCAGTTGCT
>JAAEPE010000899.1 GCA_024222395.1 Myxococcales bacterium | reverse complement strand
GACGTCTTCGGCCCGCACCCCACGCGCCTTGCGGGCCCTCTTCACGAAGCGCTTCACCGCCCAATAGCTGCCCTTGAAGCTCTTGTCCTCGAGTCGGATCCGATCGTAGATAGCGCGTGGCCCAAGCCCGTCTGCCATCAATTCCGTGATTGTCTGAGTCCACTCGTCGATGCTTGTCGTTGGCGCGGCCTCTGGCGGAAGAGGCCCCATCAGCCTCCTCCACTTCAATGCGAAAACGTCCTTTGCACAAACGCTTTGCAAGCAAACAGTAGCCGCCGTGATCGTAGAACAAGATCCTAATCATGCTGCGATTTCGATTGCGAAAGAGATACAGCTCCCCATCTTTCGGGTCGCGCTTTATCGCTTCTCGCACCAAGGTGCTCAGGCCATCCATCTGCTTGCGCATGTCGCACGGCGCACGATAGAAAAACACGTAGACATCATTGCCTCCTAGCAATGGTCGGCCTCGAACGAAAAAAGCCAGTCTCGCATCAGGCCCCGATCAGTTTTAGGGGGGTGTGCCTGCCCCCATGATCCCAGCTCAGAGCCTGGCTGGCGTGCTCAGAACCTAATTGCTCATTGCCGCGAGCCTAGTCTTCATTCGCTTGAGAAGCTCGTCAAATCCAGACTTGGAGATGATCTTGTTGAACATGGCCCGATAGTTCTCGACCAGACCAATTCCGTCCGTCATCATATCGAAGGTCCGCCAGGTCTCACCAGATCTGCTGAGCAGATAGTCGATCTCAATCTTGAGTGGTCGACCTTTTCGCTCACTCTTGACTATGGTCTGAACAAGCAAATGCTCCCCCTGTGACTTCTCTCCAAGGTAGCTAACCTCATACTTCACGTTGGCGCGAAGTCCTTTCACGTAGTTGGTCTCAATCAGGCTACGAAGCAATGACAGAAACTCTGTCCTTTGTGCCTTGGACAACGTCGGCCAGTGATCTCTCATGGCTCGCTGGCCCAATTCTTCGATGTTCAAGAAGTTGCCGAGCATCCCTCTTGCCTCTTTGAGGAGCTTGCCTTCTTGCTTTGTCGACTTTGTCTTGGAGGCAAGAGTCTTTGAGAGCTTCGCGTTGACTCGCCTTACGGTCTTGGTGCCAATTCCTTCCGGAGCAGCAAGAGCGGTCGAGGCAGAAGAGAGCAGTAGGGCGATGAGAATAAGTGTGCGAAGAATCATGAGGTTCAACTCTGTTGACGCTAGGGAGTGGGTGCAAATTCACCAGCTTGCCTCCGGAGATCCATCACAGCAAGGTTCCACTCATAGGTACTCTCTAACATGTGTGCGCGAGAAGCAAAGTGTGCGAGATAGGCATCTGCCAGCTCTCTGGCGGATGCTGCACCGATAGCATCTGCCTGCAGGACGGATGCGACCCAGGCCTTGGTGGCTCTCTCTCCCTGCTTGAGTGCTTTCAAGCGATCCTGAGCGAGCCTGGCCTTGGCCAGTGCCTTGGTATTGTCGAGCTCGGACAGTCTTTGGGCGGCCTCCATGGTTGCGATAGCCTCACGCTTCTTGGCCCGTCGCTGTCTGACTCGAGCCGCCTGGATCAGGGGAGCAAACTGCCAACGAGCTGCTAGAGCTACATAGGCGCTAGTCGTGTTGAAAGGGTCTTTGGCAAACGCTCCTGGTGGATTGTCTACACCTTGTGCTCTCGCCACGTTCACTCCACCCACAATGGCAAGCTCTGGTAGGAAGCTACCCTTCTCAAATCCCTCCAGAGCTCTGTGGGCTTCGACGCTTTGTTGGGCTGCTCGTAGCCGGGGATCGACCACGCCAGAGTGACTCTCTGGCAGATCAAATGCGAGCGGCTCAAGCAGACCGCCTTTGGGAGTGATGGTTGGATCTCCTGTGAGCGCTCGAAGGCTGGCAAGGGCGATGGTCTTTCCATGAGAGGCGTCCGCAATCTGTGCCTGCACTTCTGATTGCAAGGTCTGAATGCGAAATCGATCTTGAACGGTGGCATCAGGGGAGCCTGCTTCGAGCTTCTGCTCCAACGTCTTTCGTCCACTCTCTATGTGCTCCGACCCATCTTCGAGCATCCAGAGCATCTCCTGAGCTATCAGGAGCCCGTAGTAGGCCTCTGCGACAAGGACTGCAACCCGGCCACTCAGATCTTCTTCTAGAGCCTTGCTGGCCTTGCTTGCTGCGTGGGCAGCGCGACGTGCATGGTGAAGCTTGCCACCGGTGTAGAGAGGTTGGGCGATGTTCAGATTTAGACCCGCAAAGAGTCCAGCAATATTGATTGTGACATTTTGTGGGGAGGTCTGGGTGCAGTCGGCGTTATCACAACGGATACGAGGACTGGGCGCCACAAACGCAGTACCTTGAAGCGTTGCCCAGCGGCTTGCAAGAGCTTCGTCTTCCTGTGCGATCGCTGCACGAGTACGCTCATGGGCAGCCGTGGCAAGTGGATTCTTCTGTGCCTGCTTGACGAGCACGGCTAGCTCGGCTGTCGTCTGAGACTCCTCAGCGGAGGCTTGTGTGGCCCAGAGCAGCCCCACGAGACAAGAGCCAAGGATGGTACGGCTAAGCATTGTCTCGGTTCATAATATGGATACCGAGCAGGGGCAATTGAGAACCCGCTATCTAGCTATCTATACGAACTCAGGCGGCTTGGTGCGTGAAGCCGGCGCAGCTCTCAGAGAGGGGGCAACATCTGCCGCCTCCAAGATCCGCTCAGCGCGTTCTCTCGCTGACTGCGTATCCACGTCCTGCCAAAAACAGCTTCCGATATCGACGACTCGGGCCCGTCTCTTTGTGGCAAGACGTGCCACTCCCTCAGAGAGGGAGCAGTCTCCTTTAGACTGCAGAACCTCATCCAGCTCATCAAGAAGAGCCAGAGAGACAGCAAAGACGCCACAATCGACGCAATCGAACTGAGTCAGCTGTTTGCTGATGGTGTTGATATAAGGGCCATCCACCGTTGCCACCTTGGTGGCATCATCCATGTCGTAGATGTCGTCAATTCGGTAGTCCACACACAGGTGCAGATCGGCCACCTCCATGCTGGCAAAGGCAGCACATTCAGCGACACCGTCATCAAAGACATGATCTGCCATCGTCAGAACAAAGGGGCCATCAAAGTGTCCACGTGCAGCAAGCACTGACACTCCGTTTGACTTCTCGTACTCGGGGTTCTCAATCAGCTCAATCTGAAGACCTCGAGCTGCATAGTCCGGGTCACTCTCGATCGCTTCACGGATAAGCTCTGCTCGGTATCCCACCACCACGCCAAAGCGGGTGATGCCGGCATTTGCCAGACTCCAGATGGTTCTCTTGAGAAGTGGAATTCCGAGAACCGTATGGAGAGGCTTTGGGATATCGCTGCCCCCCTCTCGAATTCGTGTCCCCATTCCGGCGGCGAGTATCAACGCTTGACGAATCATAATAGTAACAACAGCTTGTATGAGACTAGGCTCTATCGTGCCGAAGCGAAGAGACACTACTATGCCCAGCCGTGAGAGTAAATCACCTTATTTTGGGAATTCTCTGTCCCGTGTACGCACGCTCGTCCCACATAGTCCCACGCAGCGGGTCTGCACTCGATTTGAGACTTCGTCGATTCTCAGATCTGATGCTGGCATGGAATCAGAGAAAGACCTGTCGAGTTGAGCACAGAGGCGCTCATTGCCGAGCTGGCCAAGCGGCAACAAACGGTAGGGGTTCGCCCTGCCGTAGTCGAAGAGAACTTTCAAAAGCAGGGTCGGAATACTGAGAATCGCAGT
>JAAEPE010000898.1 GCA_024222395.1 Myxococcales bacterium | reverse complement strand
CCGAAGAGCAAGCTCGCGGCGAGACTGGCTAGATCACCCTCTGTAGTATTCGGAGCTGCGTTGGAAGCTGTGGGCGGCACCACGATGTTGTGCCACGATTGGCTATGGTGCGCCCAGATGGGTAGTGCCGGGCGGCTACGTCGCTATGAGGAGGGTGCTTCTCAAGGGTTGCGCGGAGATACTGCGGCCACGGAGAATGGTCAAGTGATTCCAGGTGATGAGCGAGGGGCAATGCTCCGCGAGTTGGCAGAGACTCGCGCGGGGGCTGTCTTCATCTGCAATAGTGGTTCGATGGAGCCCACCGTCGCGGTGGGGCAGGCGGTGCGGGTGCGAGCAATGCCCGAGCACGCTCTGCGGGTCGGTGATGTCGTGGTCTATGAGGGTGCTGATGGCATCTACATGCTGCATCGCATTGTGCTGATTTCCCCCGACCGGACTTGGTTTCTGCACATCGGCGATGCTCCGACTCGTCAGGGGCCTAGGCGAGCGCTGGTATCTGCGATTGTGGGCCGTGTCGATAGGCAGCGCAGGCGGCCTCCACTCCGAGTCTATGCGCAGGCGCTCCGCAGCTTGCTGCGCCGCTATTTGCCGTAGAAGGCGGCAACTTGCTTGGTTACGTATTCTTGGTCGTCGGCGTCGAGATGCTGATGAACGGGCAGGCTTAGGGCCTGCTCTGCAGCTTTCTCGGTATTCGGAAGGCTGCCTGCTTTGTAGCCCAGATCAGAGAAGCACTCTTGGAGGTGGAGCGGCTGAGGGTAGTAGATTTCTGTTGCGATGCCTTGTTCTTTTAGATGCGTGCGCAATTCATCTCGCTTGGGAACGCAGATGGTGTACTGGTGGTAGATGTGCTCGGGGCTATCCTGTGGTGTCTTGACTTCTTCGACGCCAGAGCCTGCGAAAAGTTCTGAATATCGGGCAGCGTTTGCCCTTCTCGCCTGATTCCAGTCTTCAAGCATTCTGAGCTTTATGCGCAATACGGCGGCTTGCAGGGCGTCGATTCGGAAGTTGCCTCCGACGGCTTCGTGGAAGTACTTGGGACGTCCACCGTGGGTCCGGAGAAGCTTGAGTTTGTCGGCGAAGTCGGCGTCGTTTGTAGCGACGGCACCGGCGTCTCCGAGAGCCCCGACGTTCTTTGTCGGGAAGAAGCTGTAGCCAGCTGCCAGGCCGCGAGGCGTGCCACAGCCAACGCTCTGCGCTGCGTCTTCGATAATGGGTATGTCGGTCTTTGGAAGGCTTGCGAGACGCCCGTAGAGATTGACTGGCATGAGCGCCGTCGTTTGCGATCCGGATGCGGCGAGGGCGGCGCTCGGATCGAGGTTGAAGCTCTCCTCCTCGATATCAGCGAATACGGGCTTTGCTCCGAGACGAGCGATGACGCCTGCCGTGGCGAAGAAGGTGAAAGCGCTGGTGACGACTTCGTCGCCTGGGCCAACTCCGAGGGCCATGAGAGCAAGCAGGAGCGCATCGGTTCCAGACGAAACGCCGACGGTGAATTTCGCGTCGCACGCTTGGGCGAGCTCCTCTTCAAACGTCGCCACTTCGGGGCCGAGGATGAAGCGCCCGGAGTCGATGACACCGGCGATGGCAGCATCTATTTCGGGACGCAATGCAGCGTGTTGTTTGCCAAGGTCGACCAGCGGGACGGTTCGCGAAGCCATATAGCCAGCATGATAGGGTGCCCCGGTGGGTGAAAGTCAAGAAGCTGAGCCTGTGGCCGCGGCCTCGGTAATCTTGCTGCACGAGACTGATGCTGGCGTGCAGATCTATCTTCTGCGCCGCCACCGCAAGGCTTCTTTCATGTCGTCTTCCTATGTCTTCCCGGGCGGTATTGCCGAGGAGGGTGAGGAGGATGACCGCATTACCGCTGGTCGCGAGCCCTTCGAGGAGTCAGGCGTGCTGCTTGCCGCCCAGGATGGCAGCGCACAAGAGCGCGAGCGCTGGCGCCATGCCCTAAATATCGAGAGAGCAGGCTTTGCCGAGGTCATGGGCGATACCTCGATCGACGTGGGCGCTCTCACCTACTACTCCCATTGGGTCACTCCCTCTTTCGAGAGCCGGCGCTACAGTGCGAAGTTCTGTCTTGCCGTGATGCCCGAGGGGCAGACGGCCCTTCGGGCCACCAGCGCGTCCCGATTTGTTCTTAGTTCGGAGCAGGGGTGGATTCACCGATGAGCGCGGCTCCCCTCTACGGCGGTGAGTGCCACTACTGGCGTCATGAGGCGCAACAGTGGCCACAGGTCCTCGCAGATTTGCGGGAGGCAGGGTTCACTGTAGTGAGCAGCTGCGTGCCATGGTCGGTTCACGAGCGCCACAAGGGTGCCTACGACTTTTCCGATAATCGTGATCTTGCTTCATTTGTCTCTCTGGCTCGCGCAGAGGGGCTTGAGGTACATCTAAGGCTAGGGCCGGCGGTTGGCGCAGAGCTCAATGGCTTTGGAATCCCCGAGAGGGTGTTGGCTCGCAAGCAATGCCAGGCAGTGAGCGGCCGGGGAACGCCCCTTTGGCTGCCGTGGCCAGCCAAGATGTTCCCGGCTCCGTCCTTTGCCTCGACTGCATTTCGCGAAGAGGTCGCCGCTTGGTTTAGCGCCCTCGGCGAGCATTTGAGCGCCGCTGAGGCCCAGGTGAGCGTCGACTGCGATCGCAAGGCGATGGGGCGCATTGGCGCATTCGATGGCGACTATCACCCAGATGCGATCGAGTGGTGGCTGGACTTCAGCGACAAACGTCCGGCCCCTCGTAGCTACGAGGAGGGCGACATGCAGCGGGTTTTGGCGTGGGTTCGCTTTTCCGAAATCTATGAAGAGCAGAGCGAAGAGTGGCTTCGCGAGGCTGCGCAAGAGGCGGGTATGCGCACTGCCGAGAGCACGCCCACGCAATTGACTATCGGCGGCGCCCCTTGGTTTCCGGTTGTCACGGATGCGGAGCAGAAAAATTCGGTACTGCTCTCTCTCGCAAGTGGGACGCAAGAATTCAATCTTTTCATGGCGACTGAACGAGAGCGCTGGTCTGGGGAGGCTCTCTCGAGTGATTGGCTGGCGCCGCTCTTGGCAGCACTGCACGAGGCCGCGTTTCACACTTTGCATCGCAAGGCCCCAATCACGATTGTTGCTAGTCGCGCCGAAAAGCGTGCGGCGATTGCAAGCTGCGCCCTCGAAGGCGCGACATCGACAGTGACAGAGCTGATTGGCCTAGGGCCTTCGGGACACGCAGAACTCGCTTTGGATTCAGCTGCCAGGCTCTACCCTCGCTGGCTCTCGGCCGTGAAGGAGGCTCTAGATCTTGTCGAAGTGCCCTATCGACTGCTCGGTGAGAACGATCTTCACCAAATTGATGGAACCACGAAGGCCGTCATTGTGCCCACGCTGCGGCGTGTCGATGGCGGAGTATGGAGCGCATTGCACGCGCTAGACATCACCGGAATGCGAGTTGTTCTGGGTCCAGAGATTCCCGTCGAAGATGAGCTTGGCGGCTCTCTCGGCGATGATGCCGCCAAACCCGCCGGAGCCGGCCTGCTCGCTGCGGAGTCTCTGAACGATATCGAGGGCCTTGCCGCAGACTTGCTCGAGCTCGCCGGAGAGCTCTGCGATCTATGGATTGCGCCTCAGAGTCCCAACGTCACATGCACTCCGTTCTACGACGATTCCGGCGAGGCGCAGCTGCTCTTTGTACGAAACCGAAGTGCTGCTCAAGCTGCGGCGGAGGCGAATGTACCCTTGGGATGCGTCCTTAGAGATGCGCTTTCGAGGGAGAGCTCGGCAGAGTCCGAGGGCATCGCCAAGGTCACCCTCGCCGCAGACGAGATTCGTCTCTTCCGAGTTGGCCGAGAGGAGTCGCAATGATTGCTTCGGACCCAGAGCTTGTGTGGCTCGATCGCCGGCACCTTCAGAACTGGTGGGAACTCGCGATTCCCCCCGGCATTTCCGGCGAGTCGCGCTACGGGCTGCTTGTGCTAGGCGAGGGCAAGCTGATTGCGGCGATTCGCTCGGGAGACGGTGCACTGCCTCTCGAGGATGTGCCCTTCGAGGGAACAGGCAAGGCACAGTTGGCGAGACTATCGAATAAGATGCAGGTCGAGGGCCTGGTGGTCTTTGAGCGTCGAGCCCTCACAGATCTTTTCGAGAATATGGAGCGAGATCTGCGTATTGAGGACGATCTGGCAACCCAGGGTGTTGGCCTGTGGCAAGCTCTGCGGCGCTCTGAGGGCATCTGGAGCGATCCCCCTCTGCTCGAGCTTATTCCCCCGCTGCGCTCGGATGCGCTGCAGAAGACCTTCGATCTCTTGGTGCCCAATGAGACTACCCTCGTAGCCTACGTGATGCACGAGCGCCGCGTGCACTGCTCGGTAATCGCAGAGAAGTGCCGCGGAAGTATCGTCTTGGCAACGATGCACCCAGGAATTGGTGATCTTCTTAGCGAACAAGAACTCTGCCAAGACTGGCGAGAGAGATATGACAGGGTGAATCGCGCCGTCGAGTCGCGCTTCTGCAAGCCGAGCATTTCGGTATTCGTCGAGCGCGACGCTGTCGACAGAATCTTGCGCGGCCCAACCGACCAACTCGCCAAGGAGCTGCGGAGTGGCAATCTCATCGTCGATCCGTCCCCTCTGTGGCTACAGGGGCTACTTGGGGGAGCGGCGGCTCTCGCCGCTGCAACGACGAGTGCCAAGCGAATGGCGCGCTTCCTGCCCAAGGGCGCCCGCAAGATGGCTGGAGACATCGCACAGGCCGCAGGGGATCGGGTCAAAGAGAGCGGGGCAAGCCCATTTGGCATGCTCGGCTTTGACCCAATCGAGCTCCTAGTGAGGCTTCGTAGCTTCTACGCCGACTAGACCGTCGAGCGGAAAGAATGACCGAGGATGGTGAGTTCTGATGTTTCGAGTGCAAGGCGCGAATGATGATTTTGTCGGGGTAAATGACGAAATGAGCAACGCTGCAATCGGGAAAGCAGGACAATCAGACCGATCATTGTTTACGCTCGGCGGTCTAGTACTCGAGCTCGGAAGTCCGTTCCGGGTTATTGGTTGACCGGAGTAAGGGTCCATGAAGAACTGTCGATGACGACTTGAACCAACTCATCGAGATTCTCTCGAAAAGGAGTCGGCTCCCATCAACCGTGATGATCTGCTATGTCGAGGCACCAAAGGTGCACGGTGTCTCGACGCACGCAGAAGTGCTTGCTTGGCTCGACTTCGGGGCCAGACTAGACGAGCACGGTCGAGCCATACTT
>JAAEPE010000897.1 GCA_024222395.1 Myxococcales bacterium | reverse complement strand
GAGCACCGTCGCAATCACGCCGAGCGCTACGAGAATGCCACCCCGCCACGCACCGCTCCGGAACCGTCACCGCGTCGCGGCCGAACGGCGTTGCGAGTCGTCAAGTGAGCCAAACCGTCGTCGCAGAGGAGCCGCACCCATAAGAATATGTCAAAACTGGTGCTGTACTTAGAGGCCCGTGATTTGGAGATCAACAATGGTGTTGACGAGGAGCAAATGGCCGCGTAGAAGGAACTGAGCCGCTACCGAAAGTTAACAAGCGACGGGACATCGCCCAGGGCTATGGTACTGAAGCCATGACTAGCTTGTTAGACTACTGCTTTCGGCAACGAAATTTGCACCGAATTACCTGTGAAGCGTACTCCAATAACGTACGCTCGCAACAAATGTTAGATGTTCTAGGATTTCGTAAGGAAGCCATTTTTCGTGAAAGTATACGTCGCGGGAATTCATTTCTTGATGAATATGTCTATGGCCTTTTAAGCAGTGAATATGGTGACAAAAATGACTGAGGTTTCACTAGGTATCAGTGTTGCCGACTATGTGCCTGAGCGAGGTCACAGCTCTAGCCTCTTCTTGCTGGCAGCCCACTCGAAGCCTTCGACAAGTACAAGCCACAGGACAAGATGCGCACGCAACGACACGCACTCTTCTACGCACTCACAGCCATAGCTGCAGCGATCGTATTGCTGGGGCGCTGGATGTGGCAGGGAACAGGAAACCTGTGGAGCAAGCTCGACTTGAAGGTCTATCTTGCCGACGCGGATCTTGGTTGGCGTCGCACCGAGCAGTCCTTTACCTGGGTTGGGTTGGATTTGGTCGCTGCTTTGCTGATTGCATCGGTAGGTATTTATCTGGCCATTCGCTATCTCGGAAGTCGCGAGAAGACAGTGCTGCGCTGGCTCGGCACCACGGCGAAAGTCGCCTCTGTAGGTACGCTAGTCCTGCCGCTCTATGCTTTTGCCAGCGGCTCGCCCCCGCAGGGGGCCAGGGAGAGTCGCCCGGTGATGGAAATGGTTGCGCCGAAGAGCGGTATTCTCGCCTCACTTCCAAGCTTGCCCGACGGCCGCTACTTGGTGATTTCTCATCCTCAGTCGGCGGTAACGGCCAAGCTACTTGCGGGTGGCGAAGAGTTCGACGCGCGATTCTCTGCTGGCCTAGGCGGCTACTGGGACGCCACGCCCCATGACCTCAGTAAGCCTATGCATGTGCAAGTACAGGTGGATGTCTCATCGGTCGAGACCGGAATCGAATTGCGCAATCAACATACGCTCGACGCACTGAAGCCCTCAGAGCATCCAACGATTTCTTTCAAGCTCAAGAAGCTCGTCTCCACCGAGGCAAGCCCGGGCGGCATCGCTTTCTCGGCCACTGGTGAGGTCGGGCTTGTGGGGAGGACACACTTGGTCGACGTAGTCGGTACCCTCAGGGCCGTCGATACGTCCCTCGCAACAAAACTTGGCCTATCGGCCGGGACACACATCCTCTTGCAATCCAGCTTCTCTCTAAATCTCAAAGAAACCAGTATCGGGAACGACGGCACGTTTGACGTTGACGTTGTTCCCATCTCAGTAACCCTCGTTCTCAAACATTCGGAGTAGTCCTATGATCAACAAAATCCTTCGCGGCGGTGCCCTTTCCCTTGCCCTTCTTTCCATCTCTCTCGGTGCCTGCAAGAAAGACGAGGCGGCCAGTGAGTCACCAAAGCCTGTTCCCGCGGCTGAGACGACGAGCACCGCGCCTGTAGCACCTGCGCCGGAGCCTGAACCGGCGGCGGCACCAGGGGTGAAAACAAGTGACTTCTTCTATGTTGAGGTCTCTCACGCAAAGCCTAAGCCGACGGATCCCGTGCGAATTTCGTTTCCTGAAGTTCGGGTTCTTAGTTCATCGATCAATCCAGACAATCTCACTGCTGGGACTGTCGAGCTGGAATTGAGCATGAGCAAGCTCGACTCAGGGATACCTGAGCGCGACAGTCATCTGGCTTCTCCAGACTTCTTCGACGTGGCCAAGTTCGGTACGGCTCGTATCAAGGTGAGCGACGTAGAGGCCAAAGGTGAGAAGACGTTTAGCGCAACCAGCGAGGTGACCGTGCACGGTGTCTCGAAGTCATGGACTGTCGAGTTTACGGTGGTCGAGCGTGGCGAAGACTCCATTACCATCGAGGCTGAGCACAATTTTAGTCGCCTGGATTTTGGTATTGGTAAGGCCGATGGTGCCTCGGTTGCAACCGATGTTGCGGCCAAGCTCCGCATAACGCTGCCGACGGTGTAGGGGCGCCGCCGTCGTTCGTCTCGGAACCTGCCTGTTCTCCGAACCAGCATTCTGCTGCTGGGAGCACCTCAACCCCGATAGACGAATCTTCCGATACACTCGCGAAGCCTCATGAGATCATACTGTTTGCATTCCCCTCTTTCCTCGTTCTTTCCTTTGGGTGTAGATCTGACTGTGACAGCTCTTTTCGGGAATTTCGGTGTGATACCGCGTGTTAGAGGAGCATGACACCCAATGCCAAACCGCTTTGCATCACATCCACACCAAATTCGACCAGTTCGCCCGGTAGCGCACTTG
>JAAEPE010000896.1 GCA_024222395.1 Myxococcales bacterium | reverse complement strand
GCGTGTGCTCAAGCGCGGCAGTTTTACGTCACTTGATGATCTCAAGAGCAAGCTAAACAGCTTCATAGACTATTTCAACGCCACCCTGGCGAAACCATTTTCCTGGACCTACACCGGAAAGCCTCTGAAAGCATGAAAAATGGCGATCACCACTTATGCCGAGGACATCTAGTGCGCCGATATGCAAATAGAAAAGTCCAAGAACCGCGAATATCGATGGCGCGATTCGTATAGGGCTCTCTCGTTTGGATACACTCTGCAAATCAATGATTGCCCAGAACGCACAGCAACCTCAAGATGTATTTGCCATGGAGCTTGTGAAGAACCATGACCTGACGCTAAGGCAACTTCAACTAGCTCTCCAACACGCTGCCCGGGAGGACCTCGCCCTGGATGTCGTGCTACTTGAACTCAAGGCAGCGAGCAAGACCGCTCTCGCGATGGCTGCCAAGGCAGCTGCCTACGTATTGACCGCCGAGCAGCCAGCAAATCTTCAGGTTCCCAAAGATGGATCGCGTGCCTTTGTTCGACATGCGACCAAGCTCGTCGTCCAATTCAACGATTTGAGCGACCTCGAGATTGCGTATACAAACAACATTTCTCGCGGCGGCCTAGCTGTGACTCTACCTGCCAGTGCAGAAGCGCCAGCGGAAGACAGCGTTCTTTCCCTCGCCCTCAATCTACCAAACGAAGGGAGCATCGAAATCAAGAGCCGCGTCATGTATAGCCGCCTCAGTGGTGAGCATCATCACCTCGGCCTGCAGCTGCACCCAGACGATATGAAAGCGATGTTAGAGATAGACCGTTTGCTGAGTCAGCAATCGTCCTAGGCCTTCGAATGCGCGATGCGCCGCTGTCATTGGCTGCTTGAGGGGCCCTTGAACGCGCTCCTCCTTGCGGCCCTGCTCTTCCTTGGGTGGGGCTCCGCGCCGTCTGCCACGGCGCCGCGCGCTCAGAAAGCGCGACCGCAGGCGAGTACCCGGAAGGCGGGGGCAAAACTGCTACCCGGAGTACGGGCGAAGGTTGGGACCATGCTCGCTACCAAGCCAGTCAAGAAGCTCTACGACAGGATCGCAGCCAACGCGCAGGCAAGCGGATGGTCCCTCTCCAGAATAGTGAAGGTGGAGAGAGGTGGGATCATTCGAGCGACGACTAAACCATGAGGTGGACCCCATCGGCGGGACAAGAATCAGCAGTGTTTAGGTGATTTCGGCGATGTCCCGTCGCTTGTTAACTTTGGGTGTAGATCTGACTGTGACAGCTCTTTTCGGGAATTTCGGTGTGATACCGCCTGTTAGAGGAGCATGACACCCAATGCCAAACCGCTTTGCATCACATCCACACCAAATTCGACCAGTTCGCCCGGTAGCGCACTTG
>JAAEPE010000895.1 GCA_024222395.1 Myxococcales bacterium | reverse complement strand
CAAGTGCGCTACCGGGCGAACTGGTCGAATTTGGTGTGGATGTGATGCAAAGCGGTTTGGCATTGGGTGTCATGCTCCTCTAACAGGCGGTATCACACCGAAATTCCCGAAAAGAGCTGTCACAGTCAGATCTACACCCTAATATATTCCTAGGCCCGGAGTCGCTCGCAGCATACACGAAGTGAGCGTGGCTCCAATCGAAATTTTCCCCATGCAAATCGGCAGGTTATGCACTGCCGGCGGCCAGGCATCGCCTCGCGAAGATCCCTAGTCTCTGAGCCATCCCACCGTGACGCCATCGCCGCCTTCCGTGGATTCCCCACGGCGCCACTTGGAAACGCTGTGGTGCCCCTCGAGGTGTGCACGCACAGCGCTGCGAAGCGCACCGGTCCCGTGGCCATGAATGATGAAGACACACTCGCGTGCGCAGAGAATGCTCGAATCGAGAAACTGCTCCACTCGCGCTATGGCATCGTCGGCTCGCTCACCGCGAAGATCTAGCGTGGCATCGGGAGTGCGCACCATGGCCTCGTCCACCGCTCGACTGACCGCATTCTTGACTGAGGACTTGCGCATCCGCAGCGACTCATCCTTTTTCTTAGGAGCCTTGGCCATGCGCAAATCGGATAACGGTACTCGGGTCTTCATGAGCCCCACTTGAACCTGGACCACGCCCTTGCTCGGTGCATCTACAACAGTGCCTTGGTTGCCCAAGGATAGAACCGTCACCCTCGCCCCGACGACGAGTTGCTCGGCAGTGGGAGCGCGCCCCGACGGCAGTGTCTTCTTTGGAGCACTCTTCCCTACCGCCTGAGCCAAGGCATCGACCTTGTTCTTGTCGGCCCGAATCGAAGACGCATCAACGACGATGCGCTTCTTGATGCCCTTGCGAGCCCTGTCCAATTCGGCTCTGGCCTGGCGCAGAGCCTCCATAGCCCCATCGTAGTTCTTCTCGTGCTCGCGCCGCGCATCGTCTGCAGCTTGCGCCTGCATCAGACGAGCCTCTTCGTAGGCCTTCGCAGTCGCTGCGCGCTCTTCTGAGAGAGCTTTGCGATTATCGGTGAGCCGCTCCCGCTCGTCCGTCACAATTCGCAAGAGCTCGTCCATCTGGGCGCGACCTCCTCCGGCCAGTTCTTCGGCGCGCTGATTCACAAACTCCGGAAGCCCCATCCGACGTGCCACATCGATCGCAGCAGATGCCCCGGGTACTCCGAGGTGAAGATGAAATGTCGGCGCCATACGCTCGAGATCGAAGCCAACCGAGGCATTGACGAACCGCTCATCTTCCGACGCTAGAGCCTTGAGTCGCTCGTAGTGAGTCGTCACCAATGCGGTTGTCCCGCGGTCGGCGAGCGTTTCAAGCACAGCCTGAGCCAGCGCACCGCCCTGCTCCGGTTCAGTTGCGGAGCAGATTTCGTCAATAAGCACCAAGGAGCGAGGGCCGGCCTCGCTCAGGAATTCGCAGAGCAGCACTAGGTGCGCAGAAAACGTTGAGAGCTCCGACTCCAAGCTTTGCGAGTCGCCGATTGCGGCCCGCACCTCGTCAAACCAAGGCAGGCAACTGCCTTCCCCCGCCGCGATGTGCAGCCCGTAGCGTGACATCAGGACTGCGAGCCCGACGGTCTTGAGTGCAACAGTCTTGCCACCGGCGTTCGGGCCAGAAATGATGAGTAGGCGCCCTTCCTCCATGAGGATGTCGTTCTCGATGCACTCCTTGCCCGATAACAGCATCAGCGGGTGGCTCGCCCTCCGAAGATCTATGGTCTCCTCGTCATCAGAGAACTTCGGAGCCCTGGCGTGCAAGAAGTTGGCGAGATTGGCCGCCCCGGCGATCACGTCCAACCCTACAGAGATCTCGGAGGCGCGTCGCAGAGCTTCAGCATCACGCCCAACTCGCGCGCTGAGAGAAGCAAGGATCCGAAGAACCTCTTCCTTCTCAGCATATTCAGCGAGTTTGAGTTCGTTGTTCAGCTCGACCAGGGCATGAGGCTCCACGAATACAGTCTGCCCGCTACCGGAGCTTCCGTGCACGACACCGGGAACCCGCGAACGCGAGGACGCTTTGACCGGCAAGACATAGCGCTCCTCTCGCTGAGTCCAATATATGTCTTGGAGATGCTCGACAATATGTGAATCATCGAGCATCGACTTTGCTTTGCTCTCGAGCCCCTGCTGCAAGCGCGCGACCTTGCGCCGCAGAACACCAAGTTCTCGCGATGCTGTATCTGCCAGACGACCGCCCGGTTCAAAGGCGCGTTGCAATGTGGCGTAGAGGTCAACGAAATCTTCAATGCCCTCTGCCCGCTCCCAGAGAAGTGGTGCAGCCTCGGCTTGCACTTCGAGCTGTTCGCGCAGTCGGTGGTAACCCCGAGCGCTGTTGGAAATTGCGACGAGTTCCTCGCCCTCTAGAGCACTGCCCTTCTCCGCCCGCACAACCGCCACGCGCACATCGGCAATGCCACCGAAGGACATGGGCTGCGCCTTGTCCTCCATCATTCGCGCTTCGGCAGTTTCGCTGACCCTTTTGCGGGCGGCAGCCACTCCCGAGAGCGGAGTGCTTGCCAATGCAGCCGCAGCACCGCGCTCGGTGCGACATCGATAGGCCCAGGCCTCCATGATTTGGGGCCAGCCGAGGTCGGCCAGAGTCTTGTCCGCTTCCATGGGCCGATTATGCACAAGAATTGCCCACTGCCATCTCCCGGCTCGTATATCAAGACGATGCGGACTCTAGAGAGCTGCGGCGATGCGGTTGATGCGGCCCAAGACACCGCCGATGCCGACCTGGGCGAGCGTCTCGCATTCTCCCTGTGCTCGGAGATTCCTCAGGCGATCGCTGGCCCCCTCATTGCGACCAGCGTGGCTTTTTGGCTCAAGCTGCTTTGATGCCCGCAGCTTACGGAGCAACGCAGTTTCGGCCATTTTCCTTTGCGGCCGTCAGCTGCTTGCGAGCCTCGGTTACCAGCTGCCGTGCACTCAGTTCGCCTTCCGCGCTGGCCGCAACACCGATGCTCACCGAGACTTCGAAGTCGTTGCCCTCAAATGCAAACGCCTCACAATCGACTGCCTCGCGAATACTCTCCGCTAGGTCCAGCGCATCATCGAGCTCAGCTCCTGGCATGAAGACCGCAAACTCTTCGCCACCGATACGAGCCGAGACATGCCCTGACTTTGCTTGCAACGAAATGCGCCTGGCGAGGGTACGCAGCACCGCGTCTCCGCACAAACCACCGCGCTCCTCGTTCAAGTCGGAGAACCAGTCAATGTCGATTATGATGAGTGCCATATCGCTCTTGACGTGATGAGCCTTGGCCATTTGCTTGTCGACGTGGCTGAAGAAGTAGCGTTGATTGTAGATGGACGTGATGCCATCAAGCACGGTCACCGAGTAGACCTTGTCATGATAGGCTGCGGAATCCGCCAAGACGAACTTGAAGATCGCGTCGCCAAATTGCACGTGATCACCGTCAACGAGACCGGCATCTTCGACCTCCTCATCGTTCAAGTAGGTACCATTTGTCGAGCCCATATCAGCGACTTGCCACTCGCCACCCGCGCCACGACGAAGCTCTGCGTGCCTTCGTGAAACAGATCCCCGGGTCACCGTCAAATCTGCGCTCTCGTCGCGCCCGACGACCATGACCGACTTGCAGAGGGGGCGCCTGAGGCCAATCTCCGGCATGGGTGGATGAATTAGAACCAGCGAGGCCCCGCCATTTCCAGATGGTGCGAGTGGCTCCGTGTCGGAAGGCGTCCCCGCATTTCCGAGCTTCTGCGTTGCAGCTGGTTGGTCTCGATCCACGACTTCAGAGGGTGATTCGGCCTCCTGAGGCAAAGCTGAAGCTCGCAGCAGAGAAGCGATCCGCAAATCTTGGTTGGAGAATCGGCATGCTGGGTGATGAGAACCGGCACATTCTGGAGATTACCGAATCTACTGCGACACATAGTCGCAGAGAGCAAGCTCGGTCGCGCACCAACCATCGGTACGGTCGCTCAGGCCTCCGCACATCTCGGAGCGCCAACGCGCATTGTCCAGGAAGGTAGTATTCTAGTTGATATTGGCGCCCGCGCCCTGGCTTGAGCAGTTTCCCGACATCAAATCGCTATCGGTGGTTACGACGTCACCACTCCAACTATTGCAGATGCCACCAGTCGCATTGGTGATGGTGGCTGAGCCATCCAAGTTGAGATTCACGTTGCCTCGAACGTTTGTGAAGCGCGGGTCAAAGGCGCTATTGCCGTCGGCCCAGAACGAGGCGCCTCCTGTGTTGTAGTCGATGCTGTTCGAGAATTCGACGGCAAAGCAGAGGTCACCCGAGTGGGCATTGATGCCTAGCCCTCCCAGACTTTCCGAATCACCTTGTGCCGTAACGCGCTCGCCAAAGTTCATGCAACCATCACAAGAGATGTTGTCGCTGTCATAGAAACTGAGCGCGGCATTAGGATCGAACTCGTTGCAATCCTGGGGCTCGCCCCAACCGCCATCGACTCGAAATATCGCGTTGGTGATGTGCACGTTAGAGACCTGCCAGGAAAGAGAAGAGGTAGCGACCGCCAGCGCCGTAGAAGGCGGAGTCTCTAATGACTGTGTTGCTGCTGGCGCTGGTATTGACGGCGTTGCCACACGCAGGTCCGCCGACAAACGACATCCGCTCGAAGACGCCATCTTCAAGCTGCGGGAAACGATTCAGAATCAATTGGCGTTGCGTAGGTGCTGTTCGGAACGACGTGGGTGCAATTGCTCGTATCGGTAGCGTCGGATTGGCTGCCCGCATCGCGAACATTGCTTCTGTCGGAAGCCGCGTCGCTAGAAGATCCGTCCCCACTTGCGTCTCCGCATGCGGCGAGGAGGGCAACTGCGAACATCCTGGGTCTCTTGAGAGTATTCATGGCTAGGGCGGCAACGTATCACGAGCGACTTCCGCGAAACCTGAACGCGAAACCACGCGCGCCTATTCTACGACACACCGCGACCACTCGCTTTGGTGGCTCGTGCCGACAAAGCCGAAGCCGTCCTAGTCCGGGACATCGATCTTGATGCCCGCTCCTTTGAGTAGGCCGGCAAACTCCTGCTTGTTGTTGGCCTTTCTGTAGGCCTCCATCGGCTCAACCAAGTCTTCCTTGACCAGTCGCAAGAGCGTGTCCTCCATCTTGCGCATGCCCAGCTTGCGGCCGACTTGCATGAGAGAGAAGAGCTGGAATGTCTTGGCCTCGCGAATCAAGTTGGAAACCGCGCTCGTTCCAACAAGAATCTCGTGAGCTGCAACTCGGCCTCCACCTTTCTTCTTGCAGAGAACTTGAGCAACAACTCCCTTGAGCGAAGACGCCAGCATTTGTCGAATCTGATCCTGCCTGTCGGCGGGAAACTGATCGATGATGCGATCCACTGTCGACGGTGCGGTGGTTGTGTGCAGTGTTCCAAAGACAAGGTGGCCTGTCTCCGCTGTCTCCACGGCGATTTCGATAGTCTCAAGATCGCGCATCTCGCCCACCAAGACAATGTCCGGATCCTCTCGAAGTGCCGCTCTGAGAGCATCTTTGAAGCTATTGGTATGCCTGTGAATCTCGCGTTGATTGACTAGACACAGCTTGTTCGGGTGCACAAATTCGACCGGGTCCTCAACAGTAATGAGGTGGCATTTGCGCGTGCGGTTGATGTGATCGATGAGTGCCGCCAGTGTCGTCGACTTGCCGGAGCCCGTTGGCCCGGTGACGAGGACCAGCCCTTTGCTCAAGTTCGCCATATCCAGAATGACCTCGGGAACTCCGAGTTTTTCTGCCGAAGGAATTTCAAAGGGAATGGTTCGCATCACAGTCCCGACGCCCTTGCGATCGCGAAAGACATTGACCCGGAATCGAGAGAGCCCCTTGACCTCGTAGGCAAAGTCGGTGTCGTTGCGCCGGCCAAACTCCTCCTGGTTGTCCGCAGGCGCAACGCTCATGATTTGCTTCTCGAGAAACGCGGGCTCGAGAACGTCCTCACCCGGAATTGGCTCGATTTCGCCATCAACGCGCCAGTAGGGAAGTGCGTCCGAGGAGAGGTGAACATCGGAGGAGCCTGCGTCCATCATGCGGCGCAGGATATTGTCGATCCAATCTGACGAGGACCGATCTAGCGCGGGCGCGGATGGAGCTGCTGCGGGCGCGGACGGATCCGCAGGCGCGGGCGAGGCCTGGGAAACAGCCCGAGCCACGGGAATGCTCTCGTCGGACGAGTCACTAATGCTGGCGGGTCGCTTGGCCGCTGGCGTCGCCGTTGAGCCGACGCTGCCGTACGAGGTTCGCTCGATCTCCAGCGCTGGCGGTGGCGTTGCGGCTGAAGGCGTCGCGGGAGCCGGGGAGCCTGCGCTGGCGGGCACCACGCTCACCTTCCAGGAATCACCACCAGGAGTCACGGTTACATCGAAGAACGCGTGGCTCCCCTGGTATCGAAATGTAGCCGCCTGACCACCCATGATCTCAGACATGTTCGCCGCCGGAGCAATCTCACTTACCATCTCCATAATCTGCGCGTGGGTCGTGGCCTGCGTTGCTTGCCGGTCTCCCTGGGGAAAGCACAGGACAACATTGCCGCCGCTGCTGAGCGAGAGGCCACTGGCCTTAAAGCGCTCCATACTGTGAAGGTAGTTGTCTATTCGACTCACGACTGGTTGCCCCCACACTCAATGCTCATATTCGCAAATTCTATGGGACGCTCGCCTCACTCTGCCAGCGAAGCGGGGCTATCACAGGGCCTGTTCATTTCAAACACCTGAAATCGTTACGAAGAAGCAGCTGACCTCTGCCAGATAGTTGCTAGCAGTGACGCCTGTGCTCTGACATAGCTATGGCAACGAAAACTCCGCGAAACGCCTTTTGGAATTACTTTGAAGACCTAGTACCTGTTAGCCGCCACGTCACTTGATCCTGAAGCGCTCACGCTCTTTGATCTCGAACAAGCAGGATGAT
>JAAEPE010000894.1 GCA_024222395.1 Myxococcales bacterium | reverse complement strand
GAGTATGGTGTGCAGCCTTCGTCGACTGGTACAACAATGAGCATCGGCATAGCGCTATCGGCTACGTGACTCCCAGCCAGCGTCATGACGGCGAGGGCGACGAAATTCTAGCGAAGAGACGCTGTGTTTACGAGCAGGCCAGCGGCAGCACCCAGAACGATGGTCGGGCAGCACCCGGTCTTGTACTGCACACCGAGCCATCGAACGCTGGCCAACACGGCCCGCAGAAGACAGGAGACCAATCAATGATGCTCGCCAGCGAAATGCCGCCACGGTTGTTGTTGTCATGGGCCTATCGGCGTTCGTTGAGAGTCAGTGTCCGTCAATCCAGCCCTCGGAATCGACGCGGTCATACCTCTCGGCTATGCTCAGTAACTTGGGCCTACTCCATCACCCAGAAAGGCAACGGGCTGGCCAAGCTCAAGCTCTCGGAAGACCACTCAGGAAGTAACCCGTAGCTCATGGGCGCTCTCGTTCGCGTCATTGTCCGACAAATCACTAATGAATGGCTCCTCAGCAGAATCTGTGGGTCATCGGCTTCTCCGGTAGCTGCCCCATGGTGTGATAGAGGGCTATTTCGGTGGCTTTGAGGGTTCTAAAGCCGTAGCTTTTTCTGAAGGTCAGTTTCAACCGGTTGTTTTGCCCCT
>JAAEPE010000893.1 GCA_024222395.1 Myxococcales bacterium | reverse complement strand
CGCAAATCAGACGAGGGCAAGACGGTCTCCCTTACTGGTTGGGTCAACAATCGCCGCGACCACGGCGGATGTGTATTTGTCGACCTTCGCGATCGGGACGGGCTCACTCAGGTGGTCTTCGATCCCACGATGAACAAAGAGGCCTTCGAGCAAGCGAGCGAACTTCGCGGTGAGTTCTGCATCGGCATCGTAGGAAAGGTCAGCTCTCGCGGCGGCCAAGACAATCCCAACATGGCTACTGGCGCCATCGAGATCCACGCAGACGGGCTTGAGATCTTTTCGAAGTCCGACACGCCTCCCTTCCTGATTGAAGACTGCATCGAGACCAAAGAGGCACTTCGACTTAAGTACCGCTACCTAGACCTGCGTCGGCCAGAGCTGCAGAAGAAACTTCGCATCCGCTCAAATGCAAGCCAGGCCGTGCGCTCGTACCTCAGTGAGAACGGCTTTGACGAAGTCGAGACGCCGTTCATGGTCAAGTACACCCCCGGCGGTGCCCGCAACTTCGTTGTGCCATCTCGCCTAAACCCTGGCTCCTTTTACGCCCTCGCCGAGTCCCCGCAGATCTACAAGCAGCTGCTTATGGTCTCTGGCTTTGAGCGCTATTTCCAAATCACGCGGTGCTTTCGCGACGAAGATCTTCGTCAGGACAGGCAACCCGAATTCACGCAAATTGACATAGAGATGTCCTTCATCGAAGAAGAGCAGCTTCAGACGATGATCGAAGGCATGCTCGCCAAGGTCTGGAAAGACACCCTCAACATCGAAATCCCGACCCCCTTCCTTCGCATGACCCACGAAGAGGCCATGCAGAAGTATGGCTGCGATAAGCCCGATCTCCGTCTCGACTTGGAGCTATGCGAAGTCACCGAGCCAGCGGCTAAGAGTGGCTTCAAGATCTTCGAAGGTGTCGTCGCAAAGGGCGGCATCGTTAAGTGCATGTGTGTTCCAAACGGCAAATCCCTGAGCCGCAAGGTCATGGATGAGCTCACCCCCTTTGCAAAGCCCTACGGCATTGCAGGAGTGGCCTTTGCCCGTGTGCAAGATGACATGAGCTGGAAAGCCCCGTTCGCCAAGGTCTTCACCGACGAGGCACGTGAAGCCGTCAACGAAATTGCGGGCGCCAAGCCTGGCGATACTCTGCTCTTTGTTGCCGACACCCCAAAGAAGGCCAATACCTGCATGGCGGCAATTCGTCTTCACATAGGCGATCTACTGGGGCTCACGCGCAAAGACGAGTACCGCTTCATGTGGCTCACCGACCCGCCCCTATTCGAATACGCCGAGGCCGACGGAAAATGGGTTTCCTCCCACCACCCCTTCACCTCACCCCGCCCGGAAGATGAGGACAAGCTGCTCACCGATCCCGAGCATGTTCTGGCTCGCGCCTATGACGTGGTTCTCAACGGTGTCGAGCTCGGCGGAGGTAGCATCCGTATTCACCGCGCCGACCTGCAGAGCAAGGTCTTCGAAGCTCTCGGTATCTCCAAAGAGGAGGCTCAGCAGAAGTTTGGTTTCTTGCTCGAGGCGTTTCAATATGGTCCGCCACCGCACGGCGGCATTGCCCTCGGTCTCGACAGGCTCGCCATGCTCATGACCGGCGCACAGT
>JAAEPE010000892.1 GCA_024222395.1 Myxococcales bacterium | reverse complement strand
GAAAAACCGCAAGCGCATGGCGATGGTTGCAGCGGTCTATACCATTGTCCCGTTTGTACGCAAGCCCGAGGCTATCGTCGCGAACCTCTACGGCATTGAAGACGCTGCGAAGAGGCCAAAGAGGCCACGTCCCGAACAAAAGGCCGAACGGCGTTGCGAGTCGTCAAGTGAGCCAAACCGTCGTCGCAGAGGAGCCGCACCCTAAACATATTCTGAATCGGCAAACATGCGTTTCTGAATTTCGTTAGAAGCCGTGAGGTAGAGCTGGTCGACCTCAGAGTCGCGTTTTATGACCGTTTCAGCCTTGGTCGGATCTGGCCCCGTTGATGAGGTGGAGGCAAGAGCCTGCAAGAATTCTTGTTAAGCCCTTGTCTTGCAAACCGGTTGGCGAGGTCGTGGTCAGGCGTTATGGCGCACGACTCGGACAGGAAATCTGTCTGTTCTACAAGTTGCAGACTTGGTAGGGGTTACTGACACAGGTTCCGCTCTCACACACTAAGGTGCCCAAGCAGCGCTGCCCATCGATAACGCAGCTCTCATTGAGGACAGGTGCCGCCACACAGCTGCCTTCTACGCAGTCTGCGTAGTCGACACAGCTCTCAGGGTTAGGTCCTAGTTCTCAGCAATCCACCGATCGACTTTGCTCCACTCTTGGTGGAGCCAGTCGGTGCGGCCTTCTTGGTCTTCGGGAATCTCTGAGGCTGGGACGCGCCAAAACTTCATGCGTATTTTCTTCTTGTAGAGGGCACCAGCAATGAAGTCCTCCAGGCGATTGGCGTCTTCGAGCCCTGTGTGTGCCAAGAACACCACGTCGATGTCTGGGCGTGCCTCAAGCAGCGCGCAGGTACCTGCAGGACGTGCCGGCAAGATGTGTTGAAGCTGACTGGCTTGGTCTGCGGCCTCGGGATTGTTCTGATATAACTTCGCTACGATCTTGTCCTTCTTCGCTTGCGAAAACCGCGATCCTTCGGGAAACACCACCAACGCTTGCCGGTCGGTAATGCCGCTAAGCAGATGCTGCATGTGTGCCACTTGTCGTTCGGCATTTCCGGTTCCGCGCTTTATGAAGGCACGAGGCATGCGATGGGAGGCAATGTCGACGATCGGGTTCCAGAGCAACTCACTCTTTTGCACGATTCGCATACCCATGCCATGAGCTTGGCCCAAGAGCTTGATGGGCATGATGGTGTCAAGAACGCTGGCGTGGCGTGAGAGAAGGAGAATCGGCCCCGGAGTGGCGCACGCAATATCTTCAATCTCAATCTCCATGCCGTAGATGATCTCAGCTAGTGCGATGGTCTTGGGGATATAAAAGATCTCGATGTTGAGGTTGAGCTCTGCTCGGCCTTTCCTGCTTAAGAAGAGTCCGTAGAACCAGGAGCCTAGGAGAAGAATCAGCCCGAGAGCTTGAATGAACAAGACGGAGAAGATGTAGACATGAAA
The DNA here is from genome assembly GCA_024222395.1 of Myxococcales bacterium. Lineage (GTDB taxonomy): Bacteria > Myxococcota_A > Polyangia > Haliangiales > Haliangiaceae > NORP324. The sequence goes on along the minus strand of JAAEPE010000892.1, from coordinate 1,555 downwards.
ACGCAGAAGAGGTAGCGCACGACGGCCTCGTCCCAAGTCCCGCACCACGCTGTAGATCGTGAGTAGCGGGAGACACGCGCCGTAGGTCATGGTGAGCAGAAGGAGTATGGGGATGGAGACTGCCCGACGCCCCCATTTCTTGTACGCTGGCTCAGAAAACATGCCTGAGTGCACACGACCTGACTCGTCTTGCGCATGGCTGGGTACCGAGCGAGGCTCGGCTACACCTTGGGCGGGAACACTGAAGCGCACAGACCGGCTCATGAAAGCGCGTTCTTTCTATCACGAATATGTCATTTTTAGGTCGTATTACGCCTTTTTTTGTCACGACGAAGCATTGCCATCGAGACGACGCTGAGCAACCCTGCATTGACCACAAGCCATGCGCTGTCTGCTACCATGTACTGAATGTCCGCGACCTGGGCAACACTATGAAATAACAGGTGTCCTGCCACGCCGATGCCCAGTCCAGCAAGCAATCCTCGAAGCTTGTCCACGCCAAAGAGCAAGGCGGTTAGCCCCAAGGGGATTAGGGCACTGAAGAACAAGACGTTGCCATGTCCGCTACTCCCCAAGATGGCCAGGTCCCAAGCGGGAAGGCCCCGTGTGAGCAGGTCAATGCCCGGAAGACTTGCCAAACAACCAGAAATGTAGGGCAAGAAGAACAGGCCGCTCGATCCCAGCAGCATGCCACCGGCAAACCCAGCACCAACCGAGATGCGGCGACGCATTCCGAAGAGCAATCCACCAGCGAGAAGGCCGCTCAGCAGCAACTGCCATGCGCCGGTTTCGCTACGTGCTTTGAGCACTGCGGCCTCAGCGTCAATCAGTCCAGTACCATAGCGCTCAGCACTGTAACCATCGGGCTGGGTCGCTGTGTCCTTGAGAATCTGCTCAACAGCTTTGGGATCGGTGATGCCCTCGCCAACGACGAGTGCTGCCACGCCGGCAGCGTGAGGAGCTGCCATCGAGGTGCCCATGAACGGAAAATAGTCGCTCCTGGTTGGATCACCAATGACGATGGTGTTTTGCAAGACGCCATCGGGCTGGCCGTCTCCGTTTTGATCGACTCGGGTGTTGCCGCCAGGTGCCGCGATGTCGAGGTTCTTTCCGTAGTTGGAGTAGAACGTAGTCTTGCGATCAAACTGAGTTGCCGCAACCGCCTAGCCTCCCATGTTCTTGGCGATGTGAAATCTGTCCAACAGATGCATCACTTTCATGCCCTTCTTCTTGGATTTGTAGGCGATGACTTCCACATGTCGCTGCAGATGTACTGCAGGCCTTGTGCTCGCTCTTCACCGAGCCAACTCCAAAAGCGCATGAAGCAACAGGTCGTTCGATCTGTCGCAATCCAGAGCAAGCGCTTGCAGTGCTCATCAATTTGGTACACGACCGTGAGGTATTTGTGCCCACGGTGCCCCACAGAGGGACAAACTCGAATCGACGCTCGCCGAGTTTGTCGTACCCCGGGCGCTTTTCGTCGCAACCTGAGCACACTGCGCGGCCGTTGGCTCGCGGAACCACCGTGATGAGTAGCGCCGGCTCGTCCTCCTCG
>JAAEPE010000891.1 GCA_024222395.1 Myxococcales bacterium | reverse complement strand
GCACCGCCAATGCGAGCGCCCATGAGGGCAAGCGGGGAGGTGACACGGCGCATTGGTCGCCCAGTAAGCGAAGCGTCGCCCGTCATCACAGAGCCAAACGGCTGGGCTGCCAGCAAACCACAGAGCAAGCGCATAGTTGTTCCCGAATTGCCGCAATCGATAGAATCGCTCGCCTTGCGCAAGCCTCTGAGGCCAACGCCCTGCACGGCCAATTGACCGGTGGGAAGCTCCTCAATACCAACGCCCATTGCAGCCATCGCGCGCCTGGTTCGCTGATTGTCCTGCCCTCCAGAGAGACCGCGGATCACCGTCTCACCGCTGGCGATCGAGCCAAAAAGCAGAGACCTGTGCCCAACGGATTTGTCGCCTGGAACGTTAGCGATTCCGAGGAGTGGTTTGGATGCGGGCGAAACAGTGAAGCTAGTCATGAGATACCGATGGCTGGACAGATTGAAGTTGGCGCACGAGGCGATCGACCGAGAAAATGAGGCGCTTTGGGCTGAGCACGAATACTATCTGCACAGTTGCCCCCGAGCGAGAGAGCCGAGTGGCAGAGAGGGCTTGGGTGAGCCCGAGGTACCGAACGAGGGGCGTCTTGGCAACCCGGTCGCGAAGGGCTAGTAGTGCCCGACTTAGGGATTCGTGGGAATCGGCGTGTTCACCAGTGATGTGAGCAACGATAGCCAAGTCGTCGACAACGTCGCCCCATACCGCCAGAGACACCGGTACTTCGCTCATGCCGACACGCGACGAGACAGAGACGCGGGCATCGAAATCTAGGCGAGCGGCTCCGCGAAGAGTTCCGTGATCGGCCTCTTCCGGCATCACCAGGGCGCGCAAGCGCAAGAGTTCCTCGTCCTTGAGCATGCTCTCTCCATTCGCCCCTCCCAGTGCAACCGCCTGTGCAACAAGCTCAACATCACCAACCGCGTAGCGGCCCTGCCCGACTTCCGCCGCGCCCGCCAGCACCACGCCCTCCAGCGCATCCACCAATACGAGCTGCCTTGCCAGATCGCCGACCCCGTAGACACAAACGAGCAGGCTATTGGCCTGTGCCAGGAGGTCACCATTGGCAATCTCCCCCGCGCCAGCAGGAGGCGACATTGACTCCAGAACTTTACCGACGGCGGCATTCTCGCGGAGTCGAGCAAGATCCAATTCCAGAATTAGATCCGCACCTGCTGGTGCCAATCCCAGGAGCGCGTCCCCCGAGGTAGCAGGCCGAGTCGGAATGAGAACCGTCGCCGGCCGCGGCGTCCCCCCGCAAGAGAGCATCAGCAGCACCATGCAGAGGGCGCGCATGGGCTACTTCAATACGGTACGGAGGGCGTTCAGGCAACGCTCGTTTTGCTCATCCGTACCGATGGAGATCCGCAGATGGGTAGTCAAGCCCCACACGGCCATCGGGCGAACAATAACGCCCATGCGCAAGAGAGCCTCGTAGACTTCGTCTGCGGGCCGTTTGACATCGATAAGCAAGAAGTTGCCAAGACTGGGATAGGCGACGATTCCAAGTTCCGCTGCCGCGTCTCGATACTTGGCGATTCCGTCCCGCGCCAGTTCGGCCGATCGTTGCACGTGCGTTACGTCCCTAATGCTGGCGCGAGCTGCCTCTTGCCCCGTCAAGTTAACGTTGAACGGGCGCCGCAACCGATTGAGAAAATCGGCCACCTCGATACTGCAGATTCCGTAGCCGACGCGCATCCCAGCCAGCCCATAGATCTTAGAGAAGGTCCGTAGCGTAACGAGCAGCGGTCGGTCCGATGCGTAGTCGTGGCTCTTGGGATAGTCGGCGTCCGCAACGCGGGCATACTCGTGATAGGCCTCATCAATGACAACAATGGCGTGCGGTGGCACCCCGGCTAGGAGCTTCTCCAGCTGGCTCTTGTCGAGGTGTGCGCCGGTCGGATTGTTCGGATTGGCGACAAAGATGAGACGGGTATTCTCTGTAACCTTCGCCAGAAGGGCATCTACGTCACAGCCAAGCTCCTTGGTTACTTCTGCCTCAACGAACTTGCAACCGTGGGCGAGTGTTTGCAGACGGTAGCTGATGAACGCGTATTTGTGACTCAACACCTCGTGTTTGCCAGGTACGCAGAAAGCACCGATGAGCATCTGAATCACCTCGTTGCAGCCACTGCCAAATACCAGCTGCTCAGGGGCAATACCGTGCAATTCGGCGAGGTCGCGGCGTAGATAATACGCGGCACCATCGGGATAGAGGTGGCTCTGCGCAACCATCTTGGCCGCGGCCTCGAGTGCCAGTGGCGATGGCCCAAGAGGGTTCTCGTTGGAAGCCAGCTTGATAGCCCCAGTTATGCCGATCTCTCGCTCGACTTCTTCGATTGGCTTGCCCGGCTGATACGGTCTTAGATTGCGAATATTCTCACGGACTAGGTCCTTGGGAGATGTGCCTTGGCTGACGCTACTACTCATGATTATCTGCCTTCTGATAGGTGCCCAACACCTTAAAGAGATCGCAGCGGTCGCCCAGAACCCCCAAAACCTCGGCCACCTTCTCGTCTTCTGCTCGTCCATCGAGATCTAAGAAAAAGACGTAATCCCAAGCCTTGCGCTTGCTGGGGCGACTCTCGATCTTCGTGAGGTTGATATTCCGACTATTGAAATGCGCCAACACCTCGAGGAGAGCTCCTGCGGTATCGGGAAGAGTCATGAGCAAGGAGGTCTTGACGTTGCTCACAGGCCCGATGTCCTGTTGTTCCCTTCCCACGACGAGGAAGCGTGTGACGTTGTCGTGATGGTCTTGGAGATTGCGGCGCAAGATGCTCAGGCCGTACATGCGCGCCGCCATTTGCGCAGAAACCGCTGCACCAGCCATGTCCTCTTTTGCGGAGCGAGCAGCATCGGCGGTGGAAGAGCTCGGTACTAGAGTGGCTTGCTTGAGATTGGCGCTGAGCCAGTCTCGGCACTGCGCTAGCGCCTGGGGGTGAGAGTAGACACGCTCGATTTGGTCTTCGCGAAGACCGTCTCGCGCGAGAAGGCAGTGTTCTACGTCGACTACGATTTCGGCGACGATACGAAGGGGCGAATCGACGAAGCAGTCGAGAGTGTGATTGACGACGCCTTCAGAAGAGTTCTCAACAGGAACGACACCGAAAGCTGCTTCGCCCCTGGCTACCTCGGTAAAGACCGAGTCGATCGTTCCGCAGGGCACCGTCTTTGCAGAGGTGCCAAAGTGCCGCCTGACTGCCTGGTGCGTGAACGTCGCCTCCGGGCCTAGGTACGCGACCTCCATGCCCTGCTCCAGACTCAGGCAGGCACTGATGATCTCTTGGAATACCGGCCGAATTGCCTCCCCGGGAAAGGGGCCACGATTGCTGTCCTGCAACTTGTCGATGAGCGCGCGCTCGCGCTCCGGGCGATAGAAGCTGGCGCCACCATCTCGCTTGGCAAGGGCGACCTCCTTTGCCAGACCGGCTCGGTCGTTCAGAAGTTCGAGAAGTCCGCTGTCCACAGCATCAATGCGCTCGCGCAGCTGCCCAAGGGTCCTCTCGACATCTGACATGGCCGGGAATTTACACAATATTCTGGCAGTTGCTAGGGTGTGCCCAGCCAATCCCACACCTGGTGCCCGCTGTGATATGAACCGGCAGCGTGTAACTCGGAGCCGACTGGGACGTAGGGGCAGTAGGTGTACAGGGAATCGCCGATTCACAGCGATTGACGAACCACTATGAGTAAGCGACTGATTTCACGAGCCATTACCATCGGCATCTTCGCCACGGGCCTCGTTGCCCTTGTGGCAATTCTCCACCCGGGCCTTGCTCTTGCCGACGAAGGTGCTGAGTTTGCCGAGGACTTGGAGAAGAAAGGCTGGGCATGGATGTACCTCGTCTCCTTTGGAACAGGTGTGCTCACAAGTCTCACCCCGTGTGTCTACCCGATGATTCCCATCACGGTTGCCGTCTTTGGAAGCAAGGACAAAGAGACCAGCCGCAAGAAGGCCTTCGTATTGGCCGCCTGCTACGTGAGCGGCATGGGCACCCTCTTCGCTGTCCTCGGAGTGAGCTTCGCGATGGCCGGCGGGCAAGCGGGCTCGCTACTGGCAGACCCGAAGGTAATCGTGCCTCTCGCTGTGCTGCTAGTCGTCTTGGCAACATCGCTCTTCGGTGCCTTCGAGATTCGCCTGCCATACGCAGTCCAGAACAGGCTCAATACCGTGGGAGGCAAGGGCTACGGCGGAGCCTTCGGCATGGGCCTAGTCGGCGGCTTAGTGGCGGCTCCTTGCACTGGCCCCTTCTTGGCCGGAATGCTCATTTGGGTGGCTAAAACCGGTAGTCCGGTAGTCGGCGGCACCCTGCTCTTCACGTATGCCCTCGGCGTGGGTGCTCTCTTCTTCGTGCTGGCAGTTACCTCCATGTCCATTCCCAAGAGTGGCGCTTGGATGGAGGGCATCAAGAGCTTCGGCGGCATCGGCCTCTTGAGTGTCGCCATTTACTTCTTGCGCCCCGTCTGGCCCGCTATCGACAACGCCAGTGCAGCGGCCATTGGAGCGGTTGGATCGCCGACCATGCTGCTTGGCGCAGGCATAGTCAGCGGAATCATCGGAATCGCCCTTGGATCGATTCATCTGAGTTTCCACAGCAGCCCAGCAATCAAAGTTCGCAAATCAATCGCTGTCGCCTTGACCGTTGTCGGAATCACCGCAGGCGTCTCGGGTGTCCTGGTCCCAGAGCGCGCGCTCGATTGGCGCCACGACGAGAAGGTAGCGTTTGCGGATGCGAAAGCCGCGAATAAAGGCGTGATGATCGACTTTGGAGCCGAATGGTGTTCTCCCTGCAAGATCATCGAGAAGGTCTTTGGTGAGCAAGTAGTCTTCACAGCTCTCAACGATGACTTCGTACCGCTCAAGTTCGATGTGAGCGAGGGCAATGACGTCGATGAAGCATTGCGGAAGCGCTACCAAGCGAGTTCGCTCCCAGCGGTACTCTTCCTCGACGCAGAGGGCAACGAGCTCCTGCGCTACACCGCCAAATCGCCCAACACCAGCAGCATGCTAAAGACCATCGCCGAGGCTCGCAAAGCCCTGCGAAGCTCGAGCAAGGCGGCAGAAGCCCTCGCCCCATAATACGGGTCTTCCCGTGACCTATTCTCACAAGAGACTAGGGATGAGCAACGGTGCGCCTACTTGAGCTGCCAAGTGGCCCGAAAGGTGAGTAGCGCCGCGCCGCCCATGGAACTGTAGTGGTTGTCCACATTGTTGGCCACAGCTCCTGCACCCGACTTTGTGAAATATCCGAACTGCACGGGGACACTCGCGCCCACGGATAAAAGCCCGGTCAGTCGGTAACCGACAAGGCCGCGCGCTTCGAATAAAAAGCCCTTGTCCGTGACCTCGCTGTTGTCGAGCGGCGGATCCACTTGCTGGCCTGTGCCGACGCCGAAACCTATGCCCATGCCCAACTCGGCGAACCAGGTGCCGCCGGCACCGGCCTTGCTTCCCTCGTCCTCGAAATCGATTTCGACATCGAGCCCGGTCATGAACTGGGTCCACGTGCCGTTGACGCCACCATCGCTGATGAATTGGTCGTGTTGAATCCACGCATCGATGAAGAACAATTCAGCCCCCACTAATACGCCGTAGTCAATGTTCCCCCGCTCCTGGTGGAACGCCTCATCCTTAAGTTCGCCAAACATGCCCCTGCCGAGAGACGCGCCGGCTCGGGCTTCGCCGCGGACTGAGAGAATGTCGGCATGAGCTGTCGTCGCCGACCAACCGGTAGCCACAAGCGAAGTGGCCGCAATGACAAGGGGGAGACTCAGTGCTGCGTTCTTCATACGGTGGCCCCAGTGTATCGCGATAATGCAAGGCGCGGTTGTGGTCTAGATCGCAATGCCACGCCTTGGTCGGCAGCCCCCAGTTGACCGAGAGGCCACTGCAGTGCACAGTCCGGCCACGTGAGCGAGCTAATAGGTACCCGCCGACCAAGTAGGGCGAGATCCGTGCGCACCTGGGTGTCGCTCTGCATTCTCATGAGCGTGAGTCTGACAGTGGCCTACGTCTTGTACAGGCGAGTCTCAAGCTACGCACACCCAGATACTGAGACACCAAAGGGAGCGCTGGAGGTCAACGCAACCGCCCCAGAACAGGGCCTTAGATACGGCGAGGCAACCCTTCGCTACCTCGGGCCACTCGGGGTGCTGCACACCAAGGGGAGTGTCGCTGCGGTCGGTACTCAACACGGGCGTCTGCTCGCACGGCAGATCGACGAAGTGCAACGCTCTCTGCAATCCAATGTAACAAGTAGCGTCAGCAGCGCAGGGCTCTTTGGATCCCGACTACACACTCTCAGGCTGCGCTGGCGCTGGAGAACGTTGGACGACGGTATTCCAGGACATCAACTTGTGGAATTGGCGGCCTTGGCCCGCGGTGCAGAGAAGAGCGGCGTCTCCTTGGGCTACGAGAACATCGTGCGTCAAAGCGCGGTATTTGACGTGGGGGCGCCTGTCCCTCAGAGCCCCGGCGCCGAGATATGGACCATCACCAGGGGGCTAACTCTCATAGCTCCCCTCGCAAGCGAGCTTGGCAATCGCCTGGTCGTCACGCGCACGCTTGCACTGCCCGGCCTTCTAGACGGTGGAGAAGCTATTCGTCAGGCCCCCATACTGTATATTTCTCACCCCGAGAAGGCACTGGCCCACGCCAGCCTCGGCTACCCTGGACTCGTCGGCGTTCACAGTGGCGTCAACTCTGAGAGCCTAGGAGTTTTTCTGCACAACCTCCGAAGTGCCGATGTTCGCCTCACCCGCGAGGCGCAGCCGGCCTCACTCCTGGCAAGGGAGGTTCTCGAACACGCGCGCAGCATCGACGAAGCTATTGCCATCCTGCGCAAAGCCACCATATTGGGGAGCGCTGTCTTCGTGCTCGTTGACGGCAATACCCGCAAGTGGGCGGTCGTCGAACGCAGCCCCGACACCACAGAGGTTCGCAAGGGCGAGGGTAGCGCTGCAATTGTCGACACCTTCGAGGGCTCCAAGTTCAAAGAAGACCCAATGCTCGATCGTAGTAGACGAACTCGCCCAATGCTCCTGCGCCAGGAGCGAGCAAGACAACTATTGCGGCGCCCCCATGCAAACGTGAATGAGGTAGCTGCAGTGCTCCGAGATCAGCGATCGAGCACCGGCTCCCGACTCACCCTCGGTCATAGGGCAGCCATAGACGACCCACAGAGTGTACAAAGCGCAATGTTCGATTTGAGCAGTATGGTGCTCTGGGTCTCAGAAACAGGCGACGCCAGTGGCGCATTCCGAGCAATCGACTTGCGGCACGAGATAGACGCGACGAGCGCACGCGCGGCTCCGCCGCCAGACATTGAGGCCTCAGAAGAATCCCAGGGTGAGCGTCACGCAACTCGCGAAGCCCGCCACTTCCTGGTGCGAGCGAGAAAAGCACGCAACTCGGGCAAACGAAACCGCGCTAGAGAGTTCGCGGCCTCCGCCCTCGCCCGTAGCCCCTCTCTCCCCGAGGCCTTGCTCCTGGCCGGGCAGCTTGCTCAGGACGATGACGACGAGCTAGCCGGAAGAGCGTTCCTGCAGCGTTTCCTCGAACTTGGAGCCGACGACCTACGCGCGCGAGAGCAAGCAGAAGCCTGGCTAGGGCGATGAGACAAGTTCGTCCGCGCGCTCGTTGATGTAGGTCTCGATTGCAGTATAGCCGCTGGGCATCAGCCTGCGATGGTCACTGCCATCCGCAGGATCTAGATTTCTTGCCGTCTCCCACAGATCTGGCATGCCATCGCCGTCTAGGTCGACTGGTGGTTCAGTCGCCTCGAGCCCATCCATGAGGTCTGCCGGAATACGCGCCCCCCAGGTGCCAGTGCGTGCCCGAGTCTCTTCAACATCACGCCGAGTCACGACATCCCGTGGGAAAGCCCCAGCCCTATTCAGGACAAGTTCATACGCCTGTTGTGACGGCTGCGTCGTTACCGCGAAATGCGGGCTATCGGTCTCGCTGCCTATGGCAAAGGCCTCGGCGGATCGAAACTTCACACTGCTGCCATCCTCTTCGAGTTCCAAATACTCGAAAGCTGGGTGCACCAGGGGGCTTAGCCATGGATTACCGACTTTGCCAGAGAAGTTCTCAGGGATGTGCCGAATGATGATGTTATCGACTCCCGACCTGTACGCTGCGTACAGGCGCCCGCGTATGGTGATTCCCGCTCCAGGTGCAGTCTGCCCGGCGATTGTGAGATTGCCGTGAGGAATTTCCAGTAGCCCCGCGTCGATGACACCACTTACGTCGAATACGATCGTGCGCTTGCCTTTGGCGGCGAGTGCTTCGGCCAGGGATCCGCGGCCGCGAGCCGCAAGGGTTGTGACCTTGATAACCCGGCCGCCACGACCTCCGGTGGCCGCGGCACCAAAGCCCTCGGCGCCGGGGAACGCGGGCAAGGTTGCGCTGCCATTCGGCGCAGGTGGGTCCCTCGATTCGCCGAAGCCACTTCCCGGGGGAAGCGGCCCGCAAGATATGGCGAGGGCGCTACAGAGCAGGACAGAAGGTAATCGTCTTGGGTCTTCCATCTTCACTCTGCGACGTAGAACTCGACTTCTTTGATCCCCGTGTTTCCGCCAGTAGTCGTCACCGCATCAACTCGGACCGTTCTAGCTTCAATCGGTTCAAGCTCAAAGGTGTAACGCTGGTCGGGATTCAGTGTCTCGAAGGGCCCGAGAACCGTGTCGTCATCGAACGTTAGTTGCACGCTCTCTATGATCGCAGTGCCGTCGCTCATCTTGCGACTACGAAATCCAAAGGCGCTCAGGTTGCGAGCCTGGCCGAAATCCAAAGTCACAAATGCGTCGTCCCCATCGCCATTCGATGACCACTCACTTGCCATCATGCCGTCGATGACGTTCGCTGCCCCCCAAGTGCTCTCGTCCTCCATATTGGCGAAGTTGCTACTCCTGTCGGCAATGCTCGTCCCCATATCCTTGTTGGCCACGTTAGTGCGGGCGAGAGAGCCATCGTCGTCACCGGTAACAAAGCTCAGTTGCTCAGAGTAATACGTATCACCGAGCTCATCGGTCGCCTTCGCTCGCCAGAAGATCGTGGTAGCCGGCATGAGGTCTTCTAGCGGAACATTGTGGGTTTCGGAGAGTACGCCCAGCTCCATATCCGGATCCGTCGCCGAATTGTTCATGGACGTCGCTGCCAAACCCCACTCGACTTCGCAGGTGGTCTCCACGTTGGTCTCGAATCGCACAACAGCGCGGGTCGACCCGATTTCTTCGACTCGAAGATTCAGAAATTCGACATCGACGGCTCCTTCTTCCTCGGTCTCACTGCCGCAGCCGAAGCCTATGAGCAAGACAAGGGTTCCTATGATCCGCAGTACAACATTCGACATTATGTGCCGACTATACACCGGCATCGTCGACTACTTGAATCGCATACTCACACTGCAGTGCGTCTTGTCACCGTGCCCCACAAACGCCCCGATACAGCCAATTTCTTCGCCCATCTTGAAGGCGCGCAACTGCATCTGTGCTCTTTGCCCTGCAAAGAACGGGCGGCGAAAACTCAGCGCGACCTCACGTGACAACTTCTCGCTCCCTGCATCGGATTCGGCGAACCGCTGCTGAGCGGCGTCTTCGAAGAGCCTTGGATAGACCAAGGAGTTAACGTGTTGGTTGGAATCGCAGTGATGTGGGGCAAAGAGAGGCTCATAGGACGAAGCGGTGGCCTCATCATCAAGCCAGTTGCACCCAGGCATGGCGGGCAGCATCGCCCCCTCATCGATCCAATCGACCTGGCACTCGGGCACGGCAGGCCCCCCCGGCACCTCAAGCTTGTGAACTCGGCGTGAGCCGGGCTTGGCGAAGAGCCTAGTGAAGACGTGCCTTGCGTAGACTTCGCCGGCTACGACCAACTCCCCTGCCTCCGCGGGCTTGGGCCCCAGTACGCTGCCTCGAGTTGCATAGATCTTGGCGTGCATATCCAAGAGGATGCGTTCGACGTTGCCCTCTTTGTCTGCGGTGTGAGCGAGCATGGCGGCCCCTTCACAGTGCGACGGCTTGCCGACGTGTATTCGCTCATCGGTTCCGCGTGCCCACATTTGCGCGAGAATGGGCATGATCCCGACCTTTCGCGCTTCCCAGATCGGCATCGCCTGCACGCTCTCGCGCCACAAACTAGTAAGGGCGTGTGGCATGCCTATAGTCATGAGACGCCCGTCCTGAGCGACATCTTCGTATCGCATCGAGATCGCCGCGGTCGCGCGCACCACCTCCGCTGTGTCGGGCATCTGAGGTATTGGCGACATATGCCTAGCATAGCAGCCCGAGCCTGTGCCCAATGCGGGCCGAGCGCCGTCTCGAAGAGCTAAGTTATCAGTGCTCCATGAGCGCACTCGCGCTAAGCTTCCAGACTCCAGCAAAGGCCACTTTCTTTGGGCCTTCTCACGATATGTCCCTTCTTCGCAACCTCATGTTGGCCTCGTGCCTGGCTTTCGTCGCGCTGCCGGCTGCCGCCGCCCAAGCAGAGGAGCTCAGCCCGACCGCGACGAAGACAGGTAGCAGCGCCGATTTCTGGGGCGTCGATGCTTCGCAGACCGCGGCCTTCGAAGCAAGAATGACTCGAGCCGACAGCCTGGCCCTGCTCGCCACGGACTACGAGACGCGAGAAATACGAAGAGCAGCTCTGGCTGCGAGAGCTATGAGCGAATACGAGGAGGCACTCAAACTCGACCCAAAGAGTTCTGAGGCGCATTTCCGCGCAGCACTAGTGAGCCTTAGATTCCTGACAGCAGAGAACGTGCCTCCATCTCGCGAGCTCCGGCGACTCATCGTCCACTTGGTCGCCTTTGAAGAACTCGCTCCATCAGATCCTCGGCTCACGTCGTTGCTTTTTGCACGCTCCCTCGCCCGTACCAAGCTCATAGGCCAAGGCGGCGACTCGCGCGACCTCGAGCGGGCCATCGGAGACTACGACAAACACCTAGCCCTACTCGACCAAAGCAATTCGTGGGTTCGCAACAGGATGAGCACTACCCTGAGCAACCGTGCCGAGCTATTGATGATGCTCGGCAGGCTAGAAGAGGCCATTACAGGCTACGAGGAGGCCATCGCAATTGAAGCCAGCATCAGCTATGGCTACGGCTTGGCTGTTGCCCTCGACAGAGACGGCCAGGATTTTCTTGCCCGTGACGTAGCTCGTACTTACGCCCTCCTTGACCCTTCCGACGCGCTCACTCAAGGCGGAACCTTCTTTGTCCCACAGGGCGAGATACACTATTACCAGGCGCTACGAGCGGAGAGCATTGCTAACTACCGGACTGCGAAGACGGCCTACGAGGCCTTCCTCGTGCGCCTACCCCGGTCGCGCTTCGCCGCCAAGGCACGCAAGAACCTACAAGCGATCCGCTCAAAGGCCGCGAGTCAACCCAGGCCAAAGCCCGCCAGAACGCGCATACGCAGCTTCCCGAGGCCGTTTTGAAGCAATCGCGCACGGTGATTACGGCGACCGTACTCCTGTTTGCTCTCACGAGCTTCGGCGCCGCCAAGGCAGCCCACGGGCAGAGTTGGGCCCATCCCCCTCTTACGGACTTCGACGCGGAGAGCGAAGACGCCAGCGAGTTCTGGGATGCAGTCTTGAGCGGGAACGGCGACTACAAAGAGCTCACCAAGCAGGCCACTGCCCTCGAGAGCAGTCGAGTGCCAGCCCAGCGCCAGAGCGCTCTCGCAGTGTGGGAAGCCATTGCCAAGCTTCGCCCCGCCGATGTTCGCGCCCACTTCTACATCGGCACGCACAACGTCGATCAGCGAAACTGGCCGGCTTGCGCCAAAGCCTTTGCCGAAGTCTTTGCGATCGACCCGAGCTATGCAGGCCCAGACCTCGAGAATCCTTCAGGAGTCGGCGGCAAATTGGGGAAGTGCCTGCTCTACTCGGGAAACTTCGAAGAGGCAGTGAAACACTTCCAGCGACTCGTTTCCCAGAAGTACGAGTCGAGCGAGATCTATCTCCATCTAGGAGAAGCTCTCATGGCTCTCGGACGCCTCGACGAGGCCATTTTCGCCTTGCGCCAGGCTCGCTCCCACGCGCGAAGACATCAGCGAAGCATGGATCGCCAGACCGGGTACGCCCTCGCTGTAGCCCTGGATAGAGCGGAGCAGCTTGGCGAATCGCGCGAACTGCTGCGGCAGTTGGGACGCCGAGACTCCCAACTCACATCGCTGCGCTCCTCCGACAAGATATATGCGCCCCCAAGCGAAGAGCACTACTATCTTGCCGTAGCATCAGAAGCCCAAGACAATGCAATCCGAGCCCTCTACCACTTCAGACGTTTTCTAAGCCTCGCATCTGAGTCTCCTTGGCGCATGCACACCCAAAGTCATCTAGACGGCATCGCTACTCCAAAGCTCGCCAAGCGGCTCAACGTCTCTGGCTCTGCGCAGTGGCCGGTCAAGGCTCTGCGAAAGGCCATCCAGGCGAAGACGGGCCCGCTCTCCAGCTGCCTCCACGGTCATCCTCAAGTGCTCGTCAGAATTACGCTATCCGGCGTGCTGAGCCGTCCAGTGAGTCGGCACACCGCTCGTGCTGCTATCAGTGCTCAGGCAGAAGTCGACCAAGAAACGCTAGCCAAGGTTGTGGAGTGTCTTGAGTTGGCTGCACGTCAGATTTCCATGCCAAAGCAGAGCGGCCTTACAGGGGGCCACGGAAACGCACAATTCTCGATAATTGGCATGCCAACCAACTAGAATCACTGCCCATCCAGGTATGACCAGCAGAATTCACTGGGCGCGGACTGGGCCGATGAGTATAGACTTCTACACGTGAACAAGAATTGCTGAGCCCACTAATTCGAGCTTGGATCTACCCCTGCTAGCACTGGCTCGGGGGGCGGACCGGGACTTGAGGGCAAGCCAACAAAGAACCCAAACGTCAAAGACGAAACCACAGAAATGAGGGCGGAATGAAGACCAAGAAGGTCACCATCCACACCTTGGAAACGATGAAAGAGCGCGGTGAGAAGATCACCATGCTCACAGCCTACGACGCCACCTTTGCCCAGCTCCTGGACGAGAGTCAGATCGACCTCCTCCTAGTTGGAGACTCACTTGGCATGGTCGTACAGGGACACGAGACCACGCTGCCGGTCACGCTGGAAGACATCATCTACCACTGCCGCGCGGTCGCTCGCGGGACACAGCGCGCTCACATCGTCGGAGACATGCCCTTCATGTCGTACCAGTCGTCGATTCACGAGGCGATGGTCAATGCGGGTCGCCTCATCAAAGAAGGCAATGCACACTCGGTCAAGCTCGAAGGCGGCGCACAACACGCCGACCTGGTCTCCCGCTTGGTGTCGGCAGGAATCCCCGTCATGGGGCACATTGGGCTAACGCCACAGAGTGTGCACACCATGGGCGGCTTCAAGGTCCAGGGCCGCGGCGACGGAGAGGCCGAGCGACTTCTTCAGGACGCTCTAACTCTGCAAGAGGCTGGTGCCTACGCCATTGTGCTTGAGGGCATTCCCTCGGTCATCGCAAAACGTATCAGCGAGACGCTGCACATTCCGACGATCGGCATCGGCGCCGGCGCGGATTGCGATGGTCAGGTCCTAGTGATTTACGACCTGCTTGGCATGAACGATAGTTTCAAGCCACGATTTGTCCGGCGCTACGAGCACCTGGCCACACGCATCCGAACGGCTGTCGACGCCTACACCACGGATGTAAAGAATGGGGCCTTCCCGTCCGAGCAAGAGAGTTTCTTCATGGACAAGGCACAGCGGCCGAAGAGCCAAGCTGCCACCGTCTCGGCAATCGCGCTAGCCGGGGGCTGTGGCCCCGGTCCGCTCTCAGAAGTTTCCCCACCGCAGGAAGACACTCCGGCGGGGGATACTGGGGGCATGTATTCGACCCCTCATAAGCCCAAGCCGTAGATACCCCAAGCCGTGAACATCGAGATTATTCGCACGCCGTCTGAGCTGCGCGCACGTGCCTTTGCCCTCCGAGCCGGGGGCGAACGCATTGGCCTAGTGCCGACAATGGGGGCCTTGCACGAGGGGCACCTGAGCCTTCTGCGCATAGCTCGGCCGCTCTGCGACATGCTCATCATGAGCATCTTCGTCAACCCAACACAGTTTGGCGTAGGCGAAGATCTGGAGTCGTATCCTCGCAACGAGGAATCGGATCTGGCCCAGGCCGAGAAGTGCGGCGTAGACATCGCGTTCTGCCCAAGCCCCGAGGCGATGTACCCGTCCGGGTACCAAACCGCGCTGACCCTGCCCACCCTCGCGGCCCCACTCTGCGGTGCAAAACGCCCAGGCCATTTTGATGGCGTTGCCACTGTGGTGAGCAAACTCTGGAATGCCGCCCTGCCCCATGTGGCGGTCTTTGGCGAAAAGGACTTCCAACAGCTCGCCATTCTCCGGCAGCTCAGTCTCGATCTCGACTTCGGAATCGAAGTCCTGGGTGGCCCAATTATTCGAGAGGAGGATGGCTTGGCACTGTCCTCCCGCAATGTCTATCTGAGCCAGGAGGAGCGCGCCCAGGCCCCTCGCCTACGCCAAGGTCTGCTCGCAGCCGAGCAGCGCTACTCCGAGGGGGCGACGGACGCAGTGGCCCTGCTCTCAGCCGCACGAGCCATCATTGATGCTGCCCCCCTGGCTCGAATCGAATACCTGCAGCTCCGGAACGCGACCTCCCTGGCAGAAGTGCAAGAGGTTACGGCCCCTACGCTACTCGCCGTGGCGGCCCGATTTGGCGGGACGCGCCTTATCGATAACCTGGTTCTACACCCCTGCCCTCCGCAGGCCTGACGTCTAGGCGTTCGTAGGACTTGCCGATGCGCGAGGTGAGCGTCTCCCTAGGCGGCTTGGCGGATGTGATGCATCTTGCCGCGAAGCCCAAGACGATAGAACTTGCGCAGTTCGACCAGCATGTCCCCGAGTCGGTTTCTGGCAACGTAGCGACGCTCCAGCGACTCGGTGTAGCGCAAGGCATTGTTGTTAGCGACGCGGTAGCGCTCTTGCTCTTCCGGGCAAAGGTCGAGGTCGTACTCGACATGCTTGAAGAGTCGCTCTCGTAATTGTTCTGAGTGCCCCCGGTTACCTTCGTGGCTAAGTAGGCAGGTTACATACTTGTCGACTTCGGCTTGGAGCTCTAGCTCCAGAGCGCTCACCTGCTGATTTCGCCCGGCTCGGAACGCCACGTAGACAAAGTGGCTCACGCCCTCGAGCATCATCATGAAGTCACCGAAGAGACGCCCCTCGGCCAACTGGGCGGCTCCGCGGCCTTGCATGCTCTCCATCACTGCCGCATCCAAGTACAAGCCAATGGCGAGACCATCTGCGTCTTCCTGCAAGAGCAGTTGCTCGCGTGGACTGCGAGCGACACCAGCAGCTTCCCGAGCCTCCTCGTCGATCACGAAGTTGGCGACCTCTACCTCAGAATCGATCCGGTACAGTGTTTCCAAGCCGCGTTGAAGCTTGCTCAGCACTATTGGAGGTAGCCTCCATCGTCGTCGTCAGGTGCGGGCGTCACCAGGACACCCATGTCGGCTAGCTTGCTCTCTATCCAATCTGACTTTGTGCGCATCCATTCCTGATAGAGCGAGAGTACATCATCCCCAGCGAAGCTTACCTGGCTTCGAATTCGAGCGAGCACGTCAACGAATGCGGGAAACCGCCCAGAGAGCTCTGCATAAACCTCAGCCACGTGGCTCCCGCACATGCGATGGGAAAGCTCCCGGTAGGCGGCCCCTCCCATCCCAATGTAATAGTCCACATCAACGAGTTGCCGGCGGATGCTCTCAGCAAAGAAACCACTGACATAGAGCGAGGTATCACCGATTTCCTTGAGCGCGAGTGCCCGCTCCCCGGCGTCCTCGGTCGTCGCCAAGCGAAGTGCCATGGGTTCATCACTAATGCGAGCGCTGGCGAACTCCCCTAGTAGTCCGACCAAATAGTACTCGGTCCCGCTGGATACATGGAGCCCCGATTGGCCCAGTGCTTCCGTCAAGATTTCGTGAAAGAACCCCTCAACCGACGTATGCCCAATAATGCCCATGTTCTGATCTTTCGGCCAAATCCTCGGGATTTCAACTATTCAGCGAATTGGCCCGGCTCCCACCATGGAATTTTCGCGCATCTTGTCCACTCTTGGTGTGATCCAATGTCGCAGGCGAGCACACGGCGCCCATATCGGGAAACCGGATATTTTACTGCCATTAGGGCTTGCCAGGTCTCGGTGCCGCCTTACTATGCCGGCCAGTTAGCACTCACCTAGTGCGAGTGCTAACAAACTGTCGGGCAAGCCCGTTACTTCCCGCAACTTCATAGTCTTTCGCCGCCTGCGGTGGCGTCACTCGAAACAAATCACCCCAAAGAACTACCTAGGAACACCATGAAACTTCGACCTCTCCAAGATCGCCTCGTCATCCGCCGCCTCGAAGGCGAAACCACCAGCAAGGGTGGCATCATCATTCCAGACTCCGCCAAGGAGCGCCCTCTAGAGGGAGAAGTTGTCGCAGTCGGCGCTGGCAAACGCATGGAAGACGGCAACACCGTTGCCTGTGACGTCAAAGCTGGCGACCGCATCCTCTTCGGTAAGTACTCCGGAACGGAAGTTCAAGTCGAAGGCGTCGAGCACCTCATCCTTCGCGAGGACGAAGTCCTCGGTGTGATTTCCTAAGACCCTCCCCGTTAACGCAATTAAAGGACTGAGCAATTATGTCAGGTAAAGAAATTCTATTCGGCGAGAACGCCCGCGGCGAAATCATGCAGGGTGTCGACACTCTCGCCAACGCTGTCAAAGTGACCCTCGGACCACGAGGACGCAACGTCGTCATTGAGAAGAGCTGGGGCTCCCCTACTGTTACCAAAGATGGTGTGACCGTCGCCAAAGAGATCGAGCTTGAGAACAAGTTCGAGAACATGGGCGCACAAATGGTTAAAGAAGTCGCTTCGAAGACTTCCGACAACGCTGGTGATGGCACGACCACCGCTACCGTTCTCGCCCAGTCCATCTACAAAGAGGGCTCTAAGCTCGTCGCTGCTGGACACAACCCAATGGAGATCAAGCGCGGCATCGACGCTGCTGTGGTCGCCATCATCAAGAACCTTGAAACGCTCTCCACACCAACCAAGGGTCACAAGGACATCGCTCAGGTCGGCACCATCTCGGCAAACGGCGACTCCGATATCGGCAAGATGATTGCTGATGCGATGGAGAAGGTAGGCAAAGAGGGTGTCATCACCGTCGAAGAAGCCAAGACTCTCGAGTCTGAGCTCGACGTCGTTGAAGGCATGCAGTTCGACCGCGGCTACCTCAGCCCGTACTTCGTCACCGACCAAGAGCGCATGGAAGCGGTCATGGACGATGCTCTTGTTCTCATCCACGAGAAGAAGATCTCGAACATGAAGGACCTCCTTCCAACGCTTGAGGCAGTTGCCAAGACCGGTCGCCCACTTCTCATCATTGCAGAAGACGTCGACGGTGAAGCACTCGCGACTCTCGTCGTGAACAAGCTCCGCGGAACCATCAAGGTCTGTGCCGTCAAGGCTCCAGGCTTCGGCGATCGCCGCAAAGAAATGCTCAGCGACATCGCAACCCTCACCGGTGGCAAGGCCATCACCGAGGACTTGGGACACAAGCTCGAGAACGTCACACTTGAAGATCTTGGAACCGTCAAGCGCGCTTCAATCGGCAAAGACAACACGACGCTCATCGACGGTGCCGGCAAGAAGGCTGACATCGAGGCACGCGTGAAGCTCATCCGAGCACAAATCGAAGAGACCTCTAGCGACTACGATCGCGAGAAGCTCCAAGAGCGCCTTGCCAAGCTCGTTGGCGGTGTCGCCGTTCTCAAAGTCGGTGCAGCCACCGAGATTGAGATGAAGGAGAAGAAGGCACGTGTCGAGGATGCAATGTACGCAACTCGCGCTGCTGTTGAAGAGGGCATCGTCCCTGGCGGCGGCGTTGCACTTATCCGCAGCATCTCTGCTCTCGACAAGGTCAAGCTTAGCGAAGAACAGCAGTTCGGTGTCAGCATCGTTCGCCGCGCCATTGAAGAGCCACTTCGTCAAATCTCCAGCAATGGTGGATTCGATGGTTCTATTGTTGTTGAGAAGGTTCGTGAGGGCAAAGGTGCCTTCGGTTTCAACGCAGCAACAGGCGAGTACGGCGATCTTGTGAAGGCCGGCGTCATTGATCCAGCCAAGGTCGTTCGCACTGCAATCACCAACGCTGCTTCGGTTGCCAGCATGCTTCTCACTACAGAGGCACTGATCGCCGATGCTCCGAAGGATGACTCCGACGCTGGGCACAGCCATCATTAGAAATCCTGGGGGCTATTAGGAGCCCCCAGGATTTGCTGGGGTTTCTGCTTCGCAGATACCCAGTGTTTCGCTTCCTTTGGAAGCTGGTTGGTGTTTCTAAAGGGAAACACCGGTTGGTGCCGCGAGGCTGGTTGGTGTTTCTAGAGGGAAACACCTGTTGGCGTGAGGACGCGATCTTGGACACACGCTTCCCTACAGGGTGCGTGTGTTTGTGGCTTCGGGGCCCTAGCTGGGGACCCGGAATGGTGGGTTCGGTCCCTGGGATACGTGGTGCATTTTCCTTTTCTTTCGGGCAGTTAGTATTGGCAGCAGTCCTGCATCTTGTTGGCTCCTCAGCAGAATCTGTGGGTCATCGGCTTCTCCGGTAGCTGCCCCATGGTGTGATAGAGGGCAATTTCGGTGGCTTTGAGGGTTCTAAAGCCGTAGCGTTTTCTGAAGGTCGGTTTCAACCGGTTGTTTTGCCCCTCGACGGCCCCCAGCGATACGCTGTCTCTCGCCTTGATCCAGTTAAGCAGCAACTGCCGGTGTCGTCGTAGTTGACGAGCCATCTTCTTCATGGGCTCGGTGCG
>JAAEPE010000890.1 GCA_024222395.1 Myxococcales bacterium | reverse complement strand
TGGACCGTTGGAAAGAAGCGAAGCTTGTCGTTGTTCTGCGAGAGGATTGCCATCTTCGAGGTAGTAAATCTCGCAAGGAAACAACTACGGAGATGCGCTACGCTGCCACGCTGAACTCCGTAGAGGTGTTCGAACCGCTCGTAGACGCACTTTTGACTTTGGAGCAGGCGAACGAGTGTGCTGAAATTGTGTGGACAGGAGATGGAGCCGCTATGCAATGGGACATGGCAGACCGTATCTGCCCAAATACCATCCAGATCCTGGATTGGCCACACGCAATCGAACATGCCGTGGATTGCGCAAAAGTCGTATTTGATGGTGATGAAATATCAGTAGGAATTTGGAAGCAGCAAGTTGAGCGCTTGCTCGCAGAAGGTCGACTTGACGAGATCCTGATGGACCTAGAAGGATTTGCATTCTCGTGTCGTGGCAAGAAGCGGAAGGCCGTTCGAGCTCTGAAGCGGTACTACTCGAATCATCAACACCGAAAGAGATACCGCTATTTCCGAGATGAGGGATTCACGATCGGCTCAGGATTCGTCGAGAGTGGCCACCGCAACGTCCTCCAAAAGCGGATGAAGCGCGCTGGACAGCACTGGAGCCAGCCTCGCGCAGAGCAAATGGCGCACCTCCGGGCCGCATACAAGACGGCGGGTCCTCGAAGGTTCTACGACGCGATCCGCCGCGCCGCCTAGATCTCAGATCGATCTCACACCCGACGCAATTTCATGACTTAGATATCCTTTGGGGTTCGTCTACCATTAGGATATCCGATTTTGACCGTTCGGTAAGATACTGTTGAACGGCAGATCGAGCTTTCGCGATCCACCGACCCACGCCCTGGGGCCGATGCATGATGACCGCGAGTTCGCGCCGGGGAGATGACGCAGCGGTTCTGTGGTCTTGAGCGCCAGAGTCGGGAGGCAGAGTCGGGAGGCAGTGTCGGGAGGCAGTGTCGGGAGGCTATATCGCCGCATCGGCGACACCAGCATCCGCACCAGTTCCGTCGTCGGGACAAGAAGCCACTGGAGGATCTGGCAAGTCGTCGCCGAGGGTTCCCGTGGGCACTCGAGTCGCGCCAAAGGTTGAGTTGTCAATGGGTATTGGGGCACCACCAACTGAGGCTATGCCGTTGACGATGCCACAGTAGAATTCTTCGCTCTGTAGGTTGCCTAGCAGTTGTAGTTCGCCGTCAATCTCCGAGCCGCTGAGCGAGTTGGCGCCGCCGGCAAGGATGATGCTATCGATTTGCAGATCAAAGCCGCACTCATCGGTCACTTCGATTCCCGTCTCAACGTGCGGATCGCCAATGGGCTGACCTACGGTGCACTGCTCAGGCTGAGTGCACAGGCCCTGGAACGTCATGCTCAGTACAGCAGGATCAACCGATAGGTCGACTTCGGTCGTCACGATGAGCTTGAGCAAGGCTTCTGGGGCTATCGAAGGGGAGAGCGCTAGGAAGTACTCGCCAGAGATGGCTGGGATATCTCCGCCGTTGCAGCCCGATGCAATGTTACGCTTACCAGCGTCGTAGACACGCTCGTCGTAATCGCTGAAGAGCTTGCCTGGATCCGCGCAGCTGGTCGCACCAACTACGGGAACGCCGAAGAGAACAATGGCAGTTCCGAGTAGACTCTTCTGGCTTGGCATCATGATATAAGAGTAAAGCAAAAAGTGACCGAGCACTGTGCCTATCGGTCGGAACCTTTCGCTCTCTTTGATTTTCTTCGCGGGATTAGATGACATGCAAAAATCTCTAGGCGGTCTATTAGGATTTACGGTGGTGGCAGCGAGTGCAGGCTCGGCCTACGCCGGCGGCTTTGCTTCGGCACGATTTGGTGGTGAGCATGGAAATCCCGTCACAGACAACGCAACCGCGGTCTATTACAATCCCGCAGGTCTCGCGCTCGGCTCGGGAACTCGTCTCTTTGTCGAAGGTCTGCTCATCTACCGAGCCGCTGAGTATGAGCGCCCACAGGGAGCCATCAACAACATAGGCGATGGTGAGGCCGGCACTCCCACCGAAGCTGTTGGCGGGAACTCGGGCACAAGCTCGGTTTCCAATATTCTTGCTTCACCTTTCGTTGGGGTTGCGAGTGACCTTGGCGTCAAGAATCTCGGTGTTGGCTTTGCGATATTTGCTCCCTTTGGTGGTCAGGCCTCGTGGGATAAGAACAACGACTACAAGGACAATACTATTTACCCTGGTGCGTACGATGGCGTGCAGCGCTGGGCAACGATGGATGGCTCGATCAAGGCCGTCTATGCGAGCGGCGCCGCAGCCTATCGCCTGCCGGCTCAGGGGCTTTCGTTCGGTGCCTCAGTCAGCGCCGTGTCGCAATCCGTCAACACCATTCGCGCCCGAACCGCTCTCGGAAACGACGACCTTGTTGCAGGCGACGGCAATCTCTCTGAAGGTCGAAGTCACGTCGACGTCTCCGGTCTCTCTGTCGCTGCTGGCCTCGGCATCGTCTGGGACGCGAGTGAGAGCCTGCGTTTTGGCGTGAGCTATCAGAGTCAGCCGGGCTTTGGTGAGACTACCCTCGAAGGCGACCTCAACTTCAAATTTGGCAACAGCCAATCTGATACGACTGCTATCGCCTTCACTCAGTCGCTTCCCGATGTCACTCGCTTTGGCGTGAGCTTTCAGGCCAACGAGAAGCTCCAGCTGCGTCTCTCTGGCGACTACACGCGCTGGTCTGTGATGACCAATCAATGCCTGATGGACGCCGCGGATTCCGGAGCCGACTGCTCGCTCAACGCAAACGGCGGTGCCATTGACGAGACCCAGTCCGTTATTGTCAACATCGAGCGCAATTGGGAAGACACCTTTGGCGTCCGAGCCGGCGCATCGTATTGGCTCAATTCAAAGACCGAATTAGCAGGTGGCTTGGCCTACGACTCCACTGCGGTTCCCGACGAGACTATGGACCCAGCGTTTATCGATACCAACAAGGTCATCGGCGTCTTTGGTGGCCGCTTTCGTCTCGCCGAATCGATGTTGCTCAACGTGAGCTACACCCACGTCTATTACATCACTCGCGAGGTAGATCCACGAGAGCGAGACGCCATGGGGAACGAGATTGGCTTTTCCGCACCATCCGCGACGCCAGATCAGGCGGGCAAGTACACACAGAATATTGGTCTCATAAATCTCGGGATGGAATACGAGTTCTAGCCGCTCGTATGGTGTTGCAGTGTGTTGTTGCGACCGGACTCGAAATAGTCTTGGGCTATCCCATTGACACAGCTATAGACGCAAGTAGTGCTTGCCTCTGGTGAATCGAGAGCGGGGCGCGGCGAATTCATCGCGTTAACGGCGCTGATGATGTCTCTGGTCGCCATGGCCATCGACGCCATGCTGCCTGCGCTTGGTACTATCGGGGACGATCTTGGCGTCGCCAACGTTAATGATACCCAACTCATTATTTCAGCAATATTCTTAGGCCTTGCCGTCGCGCAATTGGTCTTCGGCCCACTCTCTGATCGTTGGGGCCGCTGAGCCGCCATTCACCTTGGCCTTGGCCTCTTCATCTTCGGGGCCGCCATATCTCTATTCGCCCCCACCTTCAAAGTGATGCTCTTGGGGCGCTTCTTCCAAGGCGTTGGTGCGGCAGGTCCAAGACTTGTCTCGGTCGCGATCGTTCGCGACATGTACAAGGAGCCCATGGTAGCCCGCATCATGTCCACCATCATGGCAGTCTTCATCGTAGTGCCTGCCCTGGCTCCCGCCGCAGGGCAGGGCGTCTTGTGGCTGGCCCACTGGCGAGCCATCTTCGGCCTACTGCTCGCCCAGGGGGCAATTGTCTGGATCTGGTTTGTGCTGCGCCAACCCGAGACGCTGAAGGCCGAGGATCGCATGCCCTATCCCCCAGGCGCATCGGCCTGGCCGCGTGGGAAACCTGCACGCACCAGGCCTCCCTTGGGTTCACTTTGGCTGCGGGAATCATCTTCGGGGAGTTTCTCGGCTACTTGAACTCCGCCCAACTCATCTTCCAAGAGCAGTACGGAGTAGGCGAGGCCTTTCCCCCTTTTTTGGCGGCCTCGCCCTCGTCTTAGGGGCGGCTTCTATCTTCAACGCAAACTTGGTCGTGCGTGTCGGCATGCTCGCGATCTCGCTAGGGGCGCTGCGTGTCCTGGTGCTCGCGTCTGCGAGTTTTTCTGGTATTGCATTCTACCTGGAGGGGCATCCTCCTCTCTGGTTCCTAATGCTCTTCCTTGCCGTAGTCTTCTTCTGCTTTGGCATGCTCTTTGGCAACTTCAACGCAATGGCTATGGAGCCTCTCGGTCACATCTCCGGAACCGCTGCTGCGGTGATCGCATCGGTCTCGACCTTCATTTCCCTGGGGCTTGGTCTCTCAATAGGTCGCTCCTTTGATGGCACGGTCTTGCCACTCGTCTACGGCTTCTTCGTCTTGGGAGTCGTGGCGCTAGGGATCGTGCAGCGGCTCGCGGTGCTCTCTCGAAGGGAAATATCGGGAGACTCATCGGCCCTGTCGCCCAGTGCAACGCCCTAGAGCGTTCGCCAGAGTACCTAGCGAGCACCAGGTGCGTGTCAATCTTGACGGCGCTGGCGATTTGCGAGGAAGCGATACCTCATTTTGTTTCAGGGGGTTAGGCTTGCCCTGAGGGCGGTCTACGCCTTGCAGCACTCCTGAGAGCCATGAGTGCTCTCGCCGAACCTATTCGCTCCCCCTACTCTCGTATTGACGAGGTGCGTAGGCGGCTCGAGAGTTTCGCCACGCTCTGCGAGAAGGCCTTGATCGTAGCGGATCAGGGGCAAGTCGAAGAACTCTTCGAACTGGGATTCGCGGCTCGGCAAATGCGTCACAGCATTTCGACGAGCCACGATATGTCCCCGACTCATGAGCCAGAGGCTGCGGATATTGACGGCGTTGCCGATTCCTTGGAGGCGACTCATCGCGCACAGAAAGGCGATGAACTCCTCCATCAGCTGCACGAGCGAGAGCTACCGGCTGACGTCGCACTGCTGGCCGATCCCATCGGTATTGTGGCGCTGGTCGAGTCCCTCCTACCTACAACGTGGAATTTTCATGAGGATCTAGTCATTTTGTTTGGCAACGGGCTCGATGCGCCGGCAAATGTACTAGGCCGAATCGGCCAGGAGCGGGTCTGCGTCTTTCTTCCCGAAGGGCCGGAGCCCGAATTCTATCCTGAGTCGGTGCACATCATTCGCTCAGAGAGCGAACTCTACTCACTCATGGCTTCGTGGGCACCGCGCCACCCAAAGCGCATTGTGTCGCGCAGCCTTGCCGAGTGCGGTGTATCAGAGAAGGAGCAGCGCGCGCTCATCGATGCTGCCGAACTCTACCTCGGCTACGTCAAAGTCGACCGCAATACGACCAGCACCTTTGCCGATATCTGGCTTAGACAAGGTATCGCGAATCTCGCACACACGATCAACACTCCGACAGTCGCCACGTTCACTGACGACTTCATCGGCAAGCCTATGGTTGTGGTGGCTCCGGGGCCATCACTGAGCAAGAACATCAAAGCCCTCCACAAGATCAAGGGCAAGGCGATTATCTGTACCTTCAGCCACACCCTCTCGGCATTTGCCGCAGAGGGAGTCGACCCGGACTTCGTGATCACAGTCGATTCTAACTCGCTGCAGTATCACTTTAAGAGTTTCCCCATGGAGAATGTTGAAGCCATGGTGAGCGGCGCGACTGTGCATTCTGACCTGCTGAAGATGCCTGCGAAGCGCCACATCTCCATGGGGGCCAACGGCGGCTTTGATCTTTGGCTCAGCGAACTATTCGGCGAGGATCTACTGGTCCCTGCCGGCGGCTCCGTCGCTACTAGCGCCATGGCCTTGGGGGTCAAGTGGAAGTGCGACCCGATCATCTTCATGGGGCTGGACCTCTCGTTTCCGGGGGGCCAGTACTACGTGAGCACCAGTTGTGACGGTGATCTGAAGGTGAGCACCAACGATGAGGGCAAGCTCGTCATGGATGGTTGGAGTCAAGATTGTGTGGACATGCGAAAGCGTGGCGGGCCCATCGCCGCGGATGTGCAGAAGAGCTTCACGTTGCCGGGGTATTACGGCGGAGAAGTACCGACCACTCAAATGTTCTGGCTCTTTCACGACTGGTTCGAAAAGAAGGCGGCCGAGGTTGGCGACACCGTACAACTCATCAACTGCACCGAGGGTGGCTCCTACATCGAGGGCATGCAGCACATTCCACTCCAGGGGGCGTACGAGGCACACATCGAGAACGCCCCAGACCTTTCCGTCGGTGAGATTCTAGACGCACGGATTGGGAAGATTGGACCGGAGAGACGCGAAAACGCCGTTGCAGGTATCGAGAGCATTGTTAAGAGCGTGGAGCGCTGTCTCTCCCTCGTCGGTCGCTGTGATCAGATGGCCAAGCGTGTCGCGGAGAACCCAGAGAACCTCGAGAAGCTAGAGGCTCTGGAAGCCGACCTAGTGTCGGCGCTGCGCGCCACTCGCTTCATGGGCGGCAGCAAGCAGCGGGCGATTTCGATGGCATACGAGAGGGCAAATGCCGCAGAGGAGTTGTCCGAGTTGCTAGCAGCCTCGCAAGATCTCTATCAGGAGATTCGCTCCGCCGCCAAGCAGGTGCTTCCAGGTTTGCGAGATGTAGTGCGGGAGATTCGCTGTCAAATTTGACAGGTCTGCTCGGCGGTCGAAACGTCAAGCCAAGGGAAATACACGAAGTGATAGGGGAATGATGCTGGCACGAAGCTGGCATCACCGGAGCACAAACGCGGCAGTCGAAAGAGGACGAGCACAATGGCAGAAACAGCACAACTAGACGCATGGACCGGGGCTTTTGGCGACGAGTACATCGAGCGATGTACAGCAAGTGAAGAAGCGATTCGCACCCGAGCGAGGGCGTGGGTAGACATGATGCGTCCCATCGAAGCCGCAATACCAAAGAGCATTCTGGAGGTGGGATGCAACATCGGTATCAACCAACGCGCGTTGCGCAGGATCTTTGATGCGGAACTCTTTGCGGTCGAGCCTAATCCCAAGGCGCGAGGGGTGGTGCTCGCAGATGGGGTGCTAGATAGCGAGCACTTGCATGCAGCCAGCGCGCTAGAACTACCGTTTGAAGACCACAGCATGGAAATGTGTTTCACATCGGGCGTGCTCATCCACATCTCTCCGGATGACCTCATGCAGGCTTGTAGCGAGATGTACCGAGTAAGTAGTCGGTACATTCTCTGTGCCGAGTACTTTTCTCGAAACCCGGAGGAGCGAACCTATCGGGGCCAGGAAGGCCTCTTATTCAAGAGAGACTTCGGTAGTTTCTGGCTCGACAATTTCGAATTGGCCCATCTCGGCCACGGCTTTCACTGGCGCCGCACGACAGGGATCGACGACGTCACCTGGTGGCTCTTCGAGAAGAAACCCACCGCTCACTAATGCTAGCGATGGGTGGGCTGGGCGCACAGCACGTTGGAGTCGAGACTCTGGACGGTTGAAGGGTACGAAGATGCCAAATAGCGAACGCACGATTGTTGTAGGGGGGGGATTTTCGGGGCTCGTTGCCGCCTATCTTCTGGCAAAGGAAATGCGCGAAGTCACGCTCATTAGCAAGACTCGGCTGGGCGGAATCGCCGGCGGAATTTTATGGCGCGACTTCTCCTTGGATCTCGGCTGTCACATCTTCGGCAATAGCCAGGATAGGGCTACCGAGGTGTTACTTGCCCTTATGGACAATCAGGTTCTTCCAGTGGATATGTGCTTCGCATCGCGCTTCGGAGGAAAGACACTAGAGGGCTTCGAACTTCCTGATCTATCGGCAAAGGCTGATTCAGCTAAGATGATCATCGAAATCGCGCGCGCCGCTTCGCAGCGACATGCCGCTCCTCGGAATCTCGAGGAGCTTCTAGTACAGCGATTTGGGCCGACTGCTGCAGAAGTTGCCGCCTGCGCATTCTCTAAGACGTATCGCACAACAGCTGACAAGGTTGCTCCGGAAGCCATTGCTGCTACGTGCTTCAAGCGCATTCGCGTTGTCGAAGACCAAGTGGCAAGTATTCTCAAGCAGTCGCCTGCTCTCGAGAGAGTCATCGCGGCGGGGTCACAAGAGGATCCCATGAAGTACTACAAGGAGTGCGAGGGCGCCCCGTATCGTGCGTTCTATCCAGCAGCCGACGGCATGCTGGGCTTCGTTCGAAATGCAAGACGTGTGCTCGAATCCATGGGAGTGAACTTCGTCGTTGCTGAGGCCGTAGAGAGTGTTCATCTAGACGATGAAATTGTCGTCCGGGGAGCAACCACGGAATTCGTAGCCGACTCGTGTGTCTGGACTGCAGGTCTCGAAGCGTTTGAAAGGAGCCTAAGCAGCCGACAGACGCTAGCTGGCACGAGCTACGGCGTTCCGATGGCCCTCTACTATTTCGACATTGATGCCGCGCAAGCGGGGCCATATTCCTACGTCAATAGCTTCGATGCCGAGGACCTCGTATTTCGATGTTCGCTGCCCGGATCGTACGGCCAGGGCTCCAACTGCCCTCCTGGCCGGGGCTACGTCTGCTGCGAGGTTCCCACGGATACTGATGCCGAGGTCTTTGTTCAGCCGGAGGCCTTTGCGGCTAGGGTCTGGGAGGAGGCATGCGCATTCGGAGCTGTGCAAGGAACGTATGATCACGTCCGCGTATTTACGACGCCCGTTTCCTACAAGGTCCCAATGGCGCACTACCACAGCGTCGCCGCACCCATTCGAGAGCAAGTCGCGGGCTTTAAGAACTTGGTTGTCGCCGATGAGTGGGCATTCACGAAGAACAGAATCATTACCGACCTGGAGCGGTGCATTGGTGCATTGAATCCCCTTAGGAGAGCTGCATGAGCGAAGAAGAGTACGACGTAGTCAAACAAGACGAGTATGGATTTCGCCGCCTGAGCCCGGTGCCGAGCGATTCGGCCATCGAAGAGTTCTATGATGAGCAGTATTACGATCTAGTCCAGAAGGGCAAGCGTGGTCCTGATATCCATCGCCTGATGGAAGGTGGGGCGCCTGCTGAGGAGCAGCGCACTTGGCAGGAGGCAACACTCTACGCCGATGTCTCCCACGCACTCAGCAACCATGCGCCAGGGAAGCGAGTCTTGGAAATTGGTTGCGGCACAGGGGACTTATTGCTGCACCTTGAAGAGCAGGGATTTGAAGTGAGTGGTGTGGAGATTGCCAAAGCAGCCGCGGATTTTGCTGGTGCACGCAATCTCGACGTGCATCACGGCGCGTTTGAAGAATACGCAATGCAGGAGGGCATGGCTGAGAGCCTCGATGGGGTCTTGCTCATGAATGTGCTCGAGCAAACCCGCGACCCAATCGAAGTTATCCGCTGCTGTGAGCGCGTCCTCGCACCCGGAGGAGCACTCATCATTCGCTCGGGCAATGAATTTAGTGCGCTGCAGGAGGCAGCTTGCGAGAGCTTGCAGAAACGTCAGTGGTGGGTCTCCACCCCTGATCAGATCAACTACTTCAGTTTCGACTCTATGGCGCGTCTTCTCGAAGGGGAGGGCTTCTCCGTCGTAGATTCTTGGTCCGACTTCCCGATGGAAATGTTCTTACTCATGGGATACGACTATGTCGATGCGCCAGGGATAGGTAAGGAATGCCACGAGCGGCGTGTGAAGTTTGAGATGTCACTGTCGCCAGAGACGCGGCGACACATCTATCGCTCTTTTGCTACCGCTGGCATTGGGCGGTGCGTCTTCCTCGTTGCGACCAAGAAATCCTAGGCAGGCGTATCGCGAAACCGCTGCGCATAGCACATTCACAGAACGAACTACTGAAGGCGATGGCATGAAGAACCTAGATGTAAAGATTGGTAGCCGAGTTGTTGGCCCGGGGCACGAGCCCTTCGTCATTGCAGAAATGTCTGCCAATCACCAGGGTAGTTTGGAACGCGCGATGGACATTGTGCAGGCCGCCGCAAAGGCCGGTGCTCATGCGCTGAAGCTTCAGACCTACACGGCGGATACGCTGACAATTGAGTCTGAGCGAGAGGAGTTTCAGATCAAAGGTGGCCTGTGGGACGGCCACAGCCTTCACAGTCTATACCAGGAGGCCTATACGCCGTGGGACTGGCATGCGCCGCTATTCGCACGAGCAAAGGAGTTGGGCTTGCTCGCCTTTAGTTCTCCTTTTGACCTCAGCGCGGTCGCCTACCTCGAGGAACTCGATGTGCCGGCGTACAAGATTGCATCGTTCGAGCTTGTTGACCACGGCCTCATCGCCGCCTGCGCCGCAACCGGAAAGCCAGTCATCATGTCTACGGGGCTTGCAGCGCCCGAAGAAGTCAAGGAAGCCGTCGCAGTCGCGCAACGTCATGGCGCTGGAGGCGTGGTAGTTTTGCACTGTCTTAGCGGCTATCCTTCTCCGCCAACCGAATTCAATCTTCGTCGTCTCGAGGCGCTGCGCTCCCTAACAGGGGTGGCCGTAGGCATTTCTGATCACTCCTTGGGCGCGACGATTCCCATCGCGGCAACGGCGCTCGGCGCATGTGTGATCGAGAAGCACCTAACGCTGAAGCGCTCTGACGGTGGTCCCGATGGGGCATTTAGCCTCGAGCCTCACGAACTCGCGGAGGTTGTTGCCGGATCCCGCACGATTTGGAAGGCATTGGGCAGTGGGGAGGCCAAACGCGCCGATAGCGAGTCGGCCAGCAGGCGCTACCGCCGTTCGCTCTACGTTGTAGAGCACATCAAGGAGGGCGAATCGCTCACTCTAGACAATGTTCGCTCCATCCGCCCGAGCCTAGGGTTGGAACCAAAGCACTTGTCCGCGGTGTTGGGGAAACGCGCGAAACGCGCTCTCCCCAAAGGGACTCCGCTCGCCTGGGCCTTGGTCGCGGCATGAAGACCGCCGTCATAATTCAAGCTAGGATGGGGTCGTCGAGGCTTCCAGGTAAAGTTCTTAGAAGAATCTGCGGGGAGAGTCTCTTGGCCCACCTAGTCTTGCGCCTGCGCTCACAGCCTGTGGGAGAATTGGTGGTTGCTACGACCCTATCCCCTGGCGACGAGGCCATAGTCGAGGAGTGCTCGCGCCTCGGAATTGTGGCAGTACGTGGTAGCGAAGACGATGTGCTTTCGCGGTACGAGCTTGCTGCCAAGAAGGTAGGGGCGGATCGAATTTTTCGCATTACCGCAGACTGTCCACTGCTTGAGCCCGGCCTACTACCAGCCATGCTTGAGGAATTGGAGGAGGCGAGCCTGGACTACCTCACCAATTCGCCGGAGCTCGGACTGCCTCTCGGGCAAAGCGTCGAGGTCTTTACCCGAGATGCGCTTTCGCTCGCTGTGCGCTGTGCGACGGAACGCTACCAGCGTGAACACGTGACCCCCTATCTCTACGAAGAAACCGGTCGATGCCGATCCAAGGAAGTCGGCTGGCCGAAGGCGCTGAAGCGCACTTGGCCAGAAGATCTGAGCCATCATCGCTGGACCGTGGATACCAAGGAGGATCTCGAGTTGGTCTCGCGGATCATCCAGGCTCTGTACAAGCCCGGAGAGGTCTTCGGCATTCAGGAGGTCGTCGACCTTCTCGATGCGCATCCCGCCTGGATGTACATCAATTCAGAGATCCGGCAGAAGGGTTTTCGTGAAGCGGGTTAGCCCCGGGATTGGCTAGCTGCGTTGCGAGCTAAGCCTTCGGCGGCGAAGGTAGAGCAGCGCGGCTGCGACCCAGAGCAATCCTAATACGGTAGAGCTACCACCACTCTGGCAGCCGCTACCACTGGCGGGATTCTGCGGGTCGCCGGTGGAACCCGAGGCATCCGGCGCGGTTGGATCCGCCGTACCGCCCGCATCCGGGCCACCGGGAACGACGCCCCCGTCGGGCACGCTCGTATCAGCGCCCACGAGCTTGATGTCGGCACAGCTGAAATAGGTGGAGCGGTTCATAGGATCTGCTACCGGGTCGGTCGTGTTGCCATCCATCATCTGAATGAGCTGCAGTGTGCAGTTGTCGCAGTTGATGTCGGGCAGGGGGACTTCGATTTGCCAAATGGAGCCGCCGCCGGTATTGCCGGAAGGGTCGGCAATATCGATCAGTGGATTGGCACTAAAGTCCTCGAGGTCAGCGCCATCAAAGTCGATGGCGACGCGGTAGCGACCCGAGTGTGCGATGTACTCGTCGAAGCGCACGGTGACCGTGCCACCGGTGTTCAAGGTCGTGACACGAGCCTCGGCGGCTCGGTTTGGATCGCTGCGATCGCCTTCGACGTTGCAGAGCCGGCTGCTCTCACCAACGCCGCAGGGGCAAGCCTTGTTGTCCATGGCGACCTCCTTTGGGTATCGTGGCGTCGGGGCCAGCATGTGGATGTGGGCGGCGGCAGTGGAGGTCAGCATGCCGGTTACCAGGACCGAAAGTAGTGCTATGCGCATATTTGAAAACGTTCCGCGTATTTGGCTGTCTCTGTCTGTCCGCTTCTCCTTGAGCCCAAGGGCCGCTTTGGGGTAGACCCTCTGCCAATGAAGACGATCACCGCAGATGCCCTGAACTTGGGCGACTACGACGAGATCATCGATGTGCGTGCACCGGTGGAGTTTGACTCCGACCACCTGCCTGGGGCGCTGAACCTCCCGGTGCTTGATGACCAGGAGAGAGTCACGGTCGGAACCATCTACAAGCAAGAGTCGGTTTTCGAAGCTCGCAAGATCGGTGCTTCGTTTGTGAGTGCCAACATTTCCCGCTACCTCGCAGGAGAACTGCGGGACCGCCCTGGCGGATACAAGCCTCTGCTCTACTGCTGGAGAGGCGCCCAGCGCTCCCGTTCGATGGCAACTGTCTTTGATGAAGTCGGTTGGCCGGTGACCTTGCTCGAGGGTGGTTACAAAGCCTTTCGCGGACGAGTACTTAGTGAACTCGGAGAGATTCCTAAGCGTTTTACCTATCGTGTCTTGGCAGGGCTAACCGGAACGGGGAAGACTGAGATACTCAAAGAACTCGCTGCTCGTGGCGATCAGGTTCTCGATCTCGAAGGGCTGGCAAACCATCAAGGCTCGCTACTGGGGGAGCCCGAGGGCGGCCAGAACATGAGCCAGAAGCACTTCGAAACACGTCTGTGGCATGCACTCACCGGATTCGATGTCGCGAAGCCCGTGTGGACAGAAGCCGAGAGCGCAAAGATAGGTCAGGTCTTCTGTCCAAAGGCACTCTTGGAGATGTTGCGGGCAAGTGTTCGCGTCGAGGTCGAGGTTCCTATGGATGACCGCGTGGCCTACTTGCAGGCCAACTACCGAGGTTGGGAGAGCCGCAAAGAAGTGCTCATGAATAGGCTCAAGTGGCTCAATCGTCGTCATGGGCAAGCGGAAATCGATGCGTGGCGGGAACTTGTAGAAGCTGGGCGTTGGCAGGAATTCGTTCACCGATTGCTCGAGACGCACTACGATCCAGCGTATCGATCGGCGCTCGAGAAGAACGCACAGGGACCGGGGCGTTCGATGCAAGCGAGTGAGCTTCTCGACGGCGGATGCGCACGTGCCGCCGAGTCGCTGCTGGCGATGGACTTCGGTCTGCTAACGCCGATTCTAGAAGAGCGCTAGCGCCCGCGAGGCGGTCTACAGGTAGCCGAGCGCTTCCATCTGCTTCCGTGTTTCCTCGTCCATGTTGGCATCTTGCGCCTGGTAACGCTTGCCCGCTCCCACGCCGCGTAGGCGCTGAAGCTTGCTTGGCTGTGCCATGCCCTCGGCCATGTAGATTTCGCAGAGGCGGCCCGCAAGCTCGGCGTCTTGCTTTCGGTCCCTCTTCTCTGGATTTTCCGACTCCATGTAGAAGAGGTACTTCCAGCCCTTTGACTTGCTCACCTCGAGTTTCCAATCGCCGATGTGAATAGAGCGTTTTCCGTTGTCCGAGAGCGCGACCGCGTAACGGGGCTCTTGCTCAAGGGAGCCGTGCAAGGTTGGCAGGAAGGAGGTGCCCTCCGTGCCCTTCATCGGCGGCAATCCCATAGCTTCGAGCACCGTCGGGGCTAGGTCGACGTGCTCGGTGATGTCGTCGATGATGGTCGCTTTGGGGAACATCGGTGGGTAGTGAATCATCAGAGGCGCTTGAATCATCTCTTCGAAGAGTTGCCATCCGTGGCCAAACTCGCCGTGGTCGTAGATTTCCTCGCCGTGATCGTTGGTGACGATCACGATGGTGTCCTCTAGCCGGCCGAGTTCGCCGAGCTTGTCGAGGAAACCGCCAACGTGCTCATCTTGGTAGGTAATTTCTCCGTGATAGAGCGCCTGAATCCACGCGACATCGTCGGCGCTGGGCTTGAGCACCTTGTCGTTGATCTTCTTCTGGTCTTCGCGGGTGAACGACTCCCCGATAGGGCCTGCGTAGTTCTTCTTGTAGTAGCGGCTCGAGTACTTCCTTGGCACAGCGTAGGTGGTGTGGGGATCAATCGTCTGAATGTAGAGGAAGAACGGCTTCTCTCCGTTGTCTTCGACCCACTTGCCCGCGCGCTTGTACATGGCTTCGCCGTGCGCCTCGCTCTCGTAGAAGACTCCAAAGCCGTCCCAGCCTCGCTCGAAGCCGAATTTCGCACTAACGACCGGATTGGAGGTGAAGCCCTGTGTCTTGACTCCCTGCTTCTGAAGATGCTCGGAGATGAGTTCGATGTCGCCGGGCACCATGGACTCGGGCTTGGTCGCGGTGTGTGTCGCTGGGTAGAGACCAGAGAACATCGTGAGCATCGAGGGCTTGGTCCAGTTTGCGTTGTTGTACGCCTTGGTGAATGTCGTGGCCTCTTTTGCAAAGGCATCGAGCTTGGGAGTGTGGATGCCATTGCCTGCGCTAAATGCTTCGAACTGATCGGCGCGGGTGGTGTCCATGACGACTAGGACGAGGTTCTTGGCCTTCTTGGCAGAGACGATGCTGTCTTGGGTGTCTTTCACCGGAGCAACGAAGATGCCGGGTTCGCCCCAAGCGCCGCCAGTGCCCGTGCCCTCGGTGGCAAACTCGATGCGAGTCGCCTTGCCAGCGAGTTCTGAGAGGTCGATCTTGGCACTTTGCCACTGGCCTGTGCTCGTGCCTCTGAAGAGCTCCTTGGCCTCCCCCTTGATGCCTTGGGCTCGTACCACATACTCCTGAGGAGTCTTGGAGGCGTAGTCAAAGATCAGGGTGGATTCTTTTGGGATCTGAAGGTAGTAGGAATAACTCTGAGGACCTGGGGCCAGCAGTGAGCGACGGAGACGCCCACCGATCTTGACAGGGCCCGCGTGGTCTACGACCAGGGGTACCTCTTGTCCAACGGTGCCTGCGAGCCACATCCAGTCGACCTCGACACCGGCACTGGCCTTGTGCGAGAGTTTGAACTTCTTTCGCCCCTTGCCAAGGTCGGGAAGGGGGAGACGCTGAACCTGCCATTCCGCGCCGAGAGTGAGTTCGCCCAACTTCGTCTTGCCCGCTGCAAAGCTCAGGACCTGATCGCCGGATGCAGAGCGTGCGCGGATGACGAGCTCCTTTGGCTCGCCCGTGAGGAAGGTGTTGAGCAAACCCGTGCCCTTGGCAAGGGTTGCTGCGCTTGTCTCGTCTGCTTTGGACTCACTCCAACCACTCTTCCAGCCACCGCGGATGTACTTGCTTTGATCGGCGGTTCCGAAATCGATGAAGGGGCCACCTACACGAAGTTCGGCACGGCTCTGCTCTTCGAGCAAATTCCGAAAGAGTTGGAAGCCGTCGCGGGTGTCGGGAATCTTGGGCTCGGTCGCCTCTTCTTTCGCCCTTTCTTTCGCCCTTTCTTTCGCCTTTGCCGGGCTCGCCCCTGTTGTCTTTGGGCTGCTCCCGTCCGAGCCTTCTTTTCCGCATCCGGCCAAGAGGACAAGTACTGCTAGGCCGGCAAACTTCGAAACACGCTGCATGTCGCGAGGGTAGGGGCTCTCAAGCGATCCGTCGACATTTTCGAAGGATTTTGGCGCCACTGAGGCTCGTGCTTCCCAAAGGAGTCTTGAACTCGTCCGAGGAAGGCGTGGTACACCCTATTGCATGACTGGCTATCACGTGCTGGAAGGTGAAGAGCTGAGCCGCTTGCGGGATCCAACACGGGATTTTGCCTTGGACGTGCTCTCGGGGCTCTCGGAGGACCACAAGAAGCTCGATTCGCGCTACTTCTACGATGACGAGGGGAGCCGACTTTTCCAAGCCATCATGGGCTGCGACGACTACTACCCAACGGATTGCGAGCGAGAGATTCTCGAAAATCACGGCCGCTCGATCGCGGCCACTTGTGCCGGCGCCCCGCTAAACGCCATTGATCTCGGCGCCGGGGATGGTGCGAAGACCAAGATCTTGCTTCGGGCACTCGTGGCCATGGGGGTTGATTGCCGCTACGTGCCCATTGACATCTCGGAAGGCGCAATCGCTGGGCTAGTGGAGAAGATGGGCGAAGAGATGCCTGAAGTGGAGGTCCAAGGGCTGGTTTGTGAGTATACCGATGGGCTCAATTGGCTCTCCTCGCTTGGCGACAAACGCACGAACCTCCTACTTTTTCTAGGTTCGAATATCGGTAACTTCAACAAGCCCCGGGCGAGGGCCTTCTTGCGGCGGCAGTGGACATCTCTTCAGGACGGCGACTACGCGCTAATCGGCTTTGATCTGAAGAAGGACATAGAGGTCCTCTTGCGGGCATACAACGATAGCGATGGGTATACAGCGGCGTTTAACAAGAACCTCCTAACTCGCATCAATCGAGAGCTCGGTGGCAACTTCGTCCCCGAGAAATTCCGGCACTATGGCACCTACGATGTATTCTCGGGTGCCATGGTGAGCTATCTCGTTAGCCTCGAGAAGCAGGATGTCGAAATCGAAGCGCTGGGTCGTAGCTTCAGCTTCCAGGCCTGGGAGCCGGTGCACACCGAGTACTCGTACAAGTACCTAGAGAGCGATATTGAGAGCCTCGCAGCCCACACCGGCTACGTCATCGAGGCCAAGTATCGCGACTCCAAGCACTTCTTCGTAGACTCTCTTTGGCGAGTTTCGAAGTAGGGGCCAAGGCATGACGCAGGACCGCAACGAGCGCTCCTCGGGACGGCAGGGCTACGGCCGAGAAAGAGACACTCTCGCCAAGAGATTCGCCGGAGTGCGGAAGCAAACGATGCCCCTGGTTCTTCCCTTGGAGGTCGAAGACTTCGTCGTGCAATCGATGCCAGATGTGACCCGACTAAGTGGCATATGGCTCATACGACGTGGTTATTCGAGACCTTCGTGCTCGCAGAGTTCGAGAGCAACAATGCGCCGTTTCACGAATAGTACGACTTTCTCTTCAACAGCTACTATCTGCAAGTCAGAGAGATGCCCGCCCGCCCCCTGCGTGGTGTGCTTTCGAGGCCGACAGTCTCCGAGGTTAGGGCCTACCGACTCGATGTCGACTCGCGTATCACGGATCTGCTCGCGAACGTCAATAGCGGGCACTGGGAAGAGATTGCCAGCCGCGTTGTGCTCGGGTTGCATCACGAGCAGCAACACCAAGATCTACTGCTCATGGACATCAAACACGTCTTCTCGTGCAATCCTATGAAACCCGCCTGCAAGGCGACCGGGCCCTTGAAACGCTCACGGCCCATGGACTTGTGATGCGCGATGTTGCTGGTGGCATCGTCGAGATTGGCGCCAAGGACAAGCGCTTCTCTTTCGACAATGAGTTGCGCCGCCACCAGGTGCTGCTCCGCGAGTACCGACTGGCAAATCGCTGTGTGACCAATGGAGAAGTCGCCGATTTTGTCAGCGATGGCGGCTATGAGCGACCGGAGTTGTGGCTCTCGGATGGGTGGGCAACGGTTCAATCCTTGGGCTGGCGTGGCCCTCTATACTGGCAACGCGAAAGCGACGATTGGTACGAGTACAACTCGGTCTACTGCCGAGAAGATGCTGGCGCGAAGGGCTGTGAAAATTTCCCCCAACAGAACCGCCGTAGCCAAAGGTGGTGACGCAGATAGAGTCGCGACCGAGAGTGGTACTGAGGGAGGAATGCGTTCGAGACTTGCTGTCGCCAGAGGCACGGAGGCTCCCAAGGCCAGCCCCACCACTGTAGTTTCCGCAGACCGAGCGGCCGGAGTCACCGAGGATCCCAAGCCTCCAACGACTCGAGTCGCCGTAGTGGAGCCCAAACCTGAAGTGAAGCCTAGGACCGAGCGCAAGCCCGAAAAGCCTAGAGTTACTTCCAAATCCGAGCGCAAGCCTCCTCGA